>NZ_JBEYBS010000005.1:225047-329004 GCF_040632375.1 Streptomyces sp. NPDC019396
GGGGGGGGGGGGGGGTGGGCGGGGCGGGGGGGCGGCCCCCCCGCCCCCCCGCCCCGCCCCGGCGCCCCCCGGCCCCCCCCCCCCCGCCCCCCCCCCCCCCCGCCCCCGCCCCGCGTCTGTGTCGGCTCCGCGCCTGTGTCAGCGCGCGGCTGACGGGGCCGGGATCTCGTCGACCCCCCACTGCGCCAGCAGCCCCAGCGACGCCGCCGAAGCCGACTCCGGCTCGGCGTGGTACGTCACCAGGTGCAGATCCTCGTCGTCGGGCAGCCTCAAGGTCTCGTACGACAGGGTCAGTTCGCCCACAAGACGGTGGTGCAGCCGTTTGGTGCCATGCCCCTTCTCCTGCACGGTGTGCGCGGCCCACAGCGTGCGGAACTCATCGCTCTTGACCGACAGTTCGCCGATCAGCGCCGAAAGCTGAGGATCGTCCGGATAGCAGCCCGCGCACAGCCTCAGCACGCTCACCACCTCGACCGCCTTGCACTGCCAGTCGAGGTACAGCTCCCGGGCCCCCGGGTCGAGGAACACCTGCCGGGCCATGTTCCGCTCCTGGGGCCGCATCGAGGCGAAGTCGCCGAACAGTGCGCGCGCCATCGCGTTCCAGGCCAGGATGTCCATCCGGCGCCCCAGGAAGAACGCGGGCACCCCCTCCATCGCGTCGATCAGCTGCTGGAGCTGCGGCCGCACCTTCTGCGCCGCCCGTGCCGTGCGCTTCTTGTGCGGCTTCGGCTTGGCGAGATGGGTGAGGTGGTCGCGCTCCGTGTCGGACAGCCGCAGTGCGCGGGCGATCGAGTCCAGCACCTCGCCGGACACGTTCTGTCCGTGCCCCTGCTCAAGACGGGTGTAGTACGCCACGGACACCCCGGCAAGCTGCGCCAGCTCCTCCCGGCGCAGCCCGGGGACGCGACGGTGGCGGCCCAAGGCCGGCAGCCCGACATCGTCCGGCTTCAGCCGGGCCCGCCGCGAGCGCAGGAATTCGCTGAGTTCGGCACGCTGGTCCATACCCTCAAGTAAACCCGTCCGCCGCGTTGCCCCATGTGACTGAACCTGACCCTGCCAGTAGTAGGAACAGCGGGCGTACGCACAACAGAGGGCTGGGTAGCCTGCGGAAATGGGCGCAGTCTCGTAGCCATGAGCACACAAGCATCCACGGTTCCCGCATACGCCGCCCCCGCCGCCAAGGCCCCGCTGGAGCGCACCACCATTCCGCGCCGGGCGGTCGGCGACCACGATGTGCTGATCGACATCAAGTACACCGGCATCTGCCACTCCGACATCCATCAGGTGAACGACGGCTGGGGCGGTGCCATCTTCCCCATGGTCCCCGGCCATGAAATCGCCGGCATCGTCACCGAGGTGGGCCCCGAGGTGACCAAGTTCGCCGTGGGCGACCGCGTCGGCGTGGGCTGCCTCGTCGACTCCTGCCGCGAGTGCGACAACTGCAAGGCCGGTCTCGAGAACTACTGCACCGGCGGCATGGTCCTCACGTACAACGCTCTCGACAAGAACGGCGAGCCGACCTACGGCGGCTACTCCACGCACATCGTCGTGGACGAGGCCTTCACCGTCCGCATCCCCGACGGGCTGGAGCTGGACGTGGCCGCCCCGCTGCTGTGCGCCGGCATCACCACGTACTCCCCGCTGAAGTACTGGAAGGTCGGCCCCGGCAAGAAGGTCGCGGTCGTGGGCCTCGGCGGCCTCGGCCACATGGGAGTCAAGATCGCGAACGCGCTGGGCGCCGAGGTGACGGTGCTTTCCCAGTCCCTGCGCAAGAAGGACGACGGACTGCGCCTGGGAGCCAAGCACTACTACGCGACCAGCGACGAGGCCACCTTCGAGGCCCTGGCGGGCACCTTCGACGTCATCCTCAACACCGTCTCGGCGCCGCTGCCGCTGGAGAAGTTCCTCGGCCTGCTGAAGACCGACGGGACGATCGCGAACGTGGGCGCCCCCGAGGAGCCCGTTTCGCTGAACGTCTTCCCGCTGCTCGGGCAGCGGCGGAACTTCGCCGGGTCCATGATCGGCGGGCTCCCGGAGACCCAGGAGATGCTGGACTTCTGCGCCGAGCACGGGCTGGGCGCGGAGATCGAGGTGATCCGGGCCGACCAGATCAACGAGGCGTACGAGCGGGTGCTGGCGAGCGATGTCCGCTACCGCTTCGTGATCGACACCGCCACGATCTGAGCACGAGCCGGACGGCCCCGGGGCTGAGCACGAGCCGGACGGCCCCGGGCTGAGCGCGATGCGGTAGGGCCCCGGGACCGTACCGCGCGTGCCCGGTTACCTCCGGGGTAATCGACCGGCGCGGGGCGGCCCGGGCACGATCGGGCCATGACCACAGTGAACGCGTACCACGCGTACGCCATCGCCAACCTGCGCCCTCCGGCCCGTCTCGACGACGAGGTATTCACGTACATGGAGCGCATCCAGGCCACCCTCGACCCCTTCGGAGGCCGGTTCCTCGTGCACGGTGCTCCGCGGCGTGAGGTACGCGAGGGAGAGTGGCCCGCCGCGCTGGTCCTCATCGGCTTCCCGTCGATGGACGCCGCCCGCGGCTGGTACGACTCGCAGGCGTACCAGGAGCTCATCCCGCTGCGCACCCGGCACATCGCGGGTGACGCCATGCTGATCGAGGGCGTGCCGCCGGGCTATGACGCGGCGGACACGGCGGCCGTCCTGCGGGCCGCTCAGTCGGACCGGCTATAGCCGGAATCAGTGATCGAACCGGGTGAGCAGGAACTCCATCGCCGCCTGGTCCGGCGCGACCCACGGCGCCGCCCCCGCCACCCCGCACAGCGCATCGACCATATGCCCGGTGACCCCGGGCGCGGGCGGCAGATGCGCGGAGAGGACCAGGTGGGGATTCCGGTCCCGTATCGGCTGAAAGGCGGCGGCGAACTTCACCGGGTCGACGAGCTGCACCCAGGGACTGTCGACGGTGGCCCAGAGCAACTGCGCGGCCTCCAGGTCCTCGGGGTCGACCTCGCTTACATCGCCTGCTTCGGCGAGTTCCTCGGTGGGCAGCGGCCCGGCGAAACAGTGCGAGCTGAAGCAGGCGTCCGAGCGGTCGTCGAAGAAGCCGATGGTGGTCGGGTTGTGGTACAGCGGCGGCCGGAAGCTCGCCAGCGTACGATCACCGACATCCAGGGACTGCCCCGGGTTCAGCAGATACAGTCGGTCGACCGGGATCGGCCGTTCACAACCAAGCAGCCCCGCGGTCCCGAACGTACACACCACCCGCGCCCGCGGCGCCGCCGCCAGCAGCCTGAAGAGCCCCCCGGTGTGGTCACGGTCCGGATTCGTCAGCCAGATCCACCGCACATCCGCCGGATCCATGACGCCCCCCAGGGCTTCTGGGAAGTCCCGGTTCGGCAGCCCGAGCCCGGTGTCCACCACCACCGGCTCCGCAGCGAACAGCACATACGCGTTGACCGGCAGATAGCCGATCCCCGGCACCTCCAGGCTGTCACTCAGCAGGCTGATGTCCGGTCGCACCTTGTGAATGTGCATGCTTCCATCGTCTGCCCCTGCCCATGGGCACGCACCCGCGGCGTGGCCCGCGCTGATTGTCGTCGGGCGCGACACGAACGACGACCAGGGGCTGGGGGACGAGCGGCTCCCCGGGGGTGGTCACGGGTCCTCCCCAGGGGCGTGATGCCGATCCCGCGCGTCAGCGTGTCCGGCCCGCGCGCTTCTCCCTCCCTTGCTCTAACGAGGGAGGGAGAAGCGTGAGCCGCCCGCCTACTCGTTCGCGTTGCCCGCGGCCTTCGCCACGCCGACCGGGCAGGAGACTCCCGTGCCGCCGATCCCGCAGTACCCCGCAGGGTTCTTGTCGAGGTACTGCTGGTGGTAACCCTCAGCCGGGTAGAAGGTGCGCCCATCGGCAGGGAGGAGCTCCGTGCTGATGGTGCCGTAGCCGGAACCGGTCAGGACCTTCTGGTAGGCCTCGCGGGAGGCCTCGGCGGTGGCCGCCTGGGCAGGGGAGTGGGTGTAGATCGCCGAGCGGTACTGGGTGCCCACGTCGTTGCCCTGGCGGAAGCCCTGCGTCGGGTCGTGGGACTCCCAGAAGACCCTCAGCAGCTGCTCGTACGAGACGACGGACGGGTCGAAGACCACGCGGACCGCCTCCGTGTGGCCGGTCATGCCCGAGCAGACCTCCTCGTACGTCGGGTTCTCGGTGTATCCGCCCTGGTAGCCGACCAGCGTCGTGTACACCCCCGGGGTCTGCCAGAACTTGCGCTCCGCGCCCCAGAAGCAGCCCAGACCGAAGTCCGCGGTCTGCAGTCCCTCCGGGTACGGGCCGAGAAGGGGGCTGCCGAGGACCGTGTGGCGGGCCGGGAGGCCGAAGGTGGGGTTTTCGCGTCCGCGGAGGGCCTGCTCAGGAGTGGGCAGCTCGGGGACGCGGCGGGACAGGAACATGCTGGGCTCCTCGGTGTGTGGGGTCCGTAGACGGGAACGCGATCGGCCCGCCGGGCATTCCTGCCGAGCGGGCCGAGAAGGCACCTGGAGCCATCGGAGCTCACTGGAGCAGCGTCGCCGGACTGCCGCCGTTCGCCTCGTACCCGGCCACCGCCAGTGCCCGGTACACCGCGTACACCGCCGCCGGGTCCTCCTCGTGGGTCCACGGCAGCGCCCCGATGTGGCCGTCCACGTGCACCAGCTGGTGCATCGCCTCGGCCCAGCGCTCCATCCGCACCAGGAACAGCACCAGCAGGTGCCTCACCTGCGGGAGCACGGGATCGCCGGCGTCCGCCGACTGCGTCGCGTGCAGCGCGCCCTCGACGGCCTTGGTGACCACGGCGCTCTGGTAGAAGCCGGAGACCAGATTGACCTCCGGAACGTGCTCGTACACCGCGAACAACGGCAGCGCGGCCAGTAGCGAGCCCTGCGGCGCGCGGGCCGCCGCCGTCGTCGCGAAGTGGTCGGCCTCCTCACGGGAGCCGTGCCACTTCTCGCACCAGTAGTGCAGGGCCGCGAGATGCGCGCCCATGTGCGCGGGCGCGCGGTCGATGACCTTCGCCCACAGCTGGTCGAACTGCTCATGGGGGTAGCCGAGTCCACGGGCGACGGCCAGCTCGACGATGTACGGCACAGGATCGCCGGGTGCCAGCAGGGCCGCCTGACCGCAGACCGAACGGGCCTCCTCGAGGATGATCCGGAAGTCGTCGCTGCCGACGCCGCCGGAGGACCGCCATGCCTGCTGCACCAGGAACTCGGCGTGCACGGCCGCACCGCCCGCGTCCTTGGGCGACTCAGAGCGCCAGGCGCGCAACCAGGCGCCTCCGGTGCCCGGCTGCTTCTGGAGCTCCAGCGAGGCCGCGCCCGCGAAGGCCTGCACGCGCTGCCAGCGCAGCTCACCCTCCTTCGCGGTGCCCGCGAGGAGCTGTGCCGCGGCGCGCCAGTCCTGGGTGCGCTGGACGACGTCGAGTACGTCCAGGAGGTCCTCGTCGGGTCCTGGCAGCCGCAGATCGAGCTGCTCCTGCCGCAGGAAGCCGTACGCTTCCGGGTCCGCCGCGTCCGGGGAGCCGGGGGCGACCTGGCGGAAGCCGCCCCGGCGGCGCAGCAGGAACGGACCTATGACCGCGAAGAGCATCAGCATCGCAATCAGGAACCAGAGAATCTCCATACCAGCCATTGTCCCGGACCGCGTGGGGAAGCCGGCGCACCGGGACTACCCTCGGGATTCATGAGTGACGATTTCAGCAGCGAGTCCGAGTCCGGCCACGAGCGCGGTTTCGAGACCCTCGCCATCCACGCGGGCAACACCGCCGACCCGCTGACCGGCGCGGTCGTGCCGCCCATTTACCAGGTGTCCACCTACAAGCAGGACGGGGTCGGCGGACTCCGTGGCGGCTACGAGTACAGCCGCAGCGCCAACCCGACGCGTACCGCGCTCGAGGAGAACCTCGCGGCGCTGGAAGGCGGCCGGCGTGGTCTGGCCTTCGCCTCCGGTCTCGCCGCAGAGGACTGCCTGCTGCGTACGCTGCTGGTGCCCGGTGACCATGTGGTCATCCCCAATGACGCCTACGGCGGCACCTTCCGGCTCTTCGCCAAGGTCGTCCAGCGCTGGGGTGTGGAGTTCTCCGTCGCCGACACCTCCGACCCGGCGGCGGTCCGTGCGGCCCTCACGGACCGGACGAAGCTGATCTGGGTGGAGACCCCGTCGAACCCGTTGCTCGGGATCACCGACATCGCGCACATCGCGGGTATCGCCCGGACGGCGGGCGCGAAGCTGGTCGTCGACAACACCTTCGCCAGCCCCTACCTGCAGCAGCCGCTCGCGCTCGGTGCGGATGTGGTCGTCCACTCGCTGACGAAGTACATGGGCGGGCACTCCGACGTCGTCGGTGGCGCGCTGGTCACCGCCGACGAGGCACTCGGCGAGGAACTGGCGTACCACCAGAACGCGATGGGAGCGGTGGCCGGGCCGTTCGACTCCTGGATCGTGCTGCGCGGAATCAAGACCCTGGCGGTCCGGATGGACCGGCACAGCGAGAACGCGGCGCGCATCGCCGAGATGCTGACCCAGCACGCCAAGGTCACGCGGGTGTACTACCCGGGACTGGCCGAGCACCCCGGCCACGAGATCGCCGCGAAGCAGATGAAGGACTTCGGCGGCATGGTGTCCTTCCAGGTCGCTGGGGGCGAGGAGGCGGCCATCGAGGTCTGCAACCGCGCGAAGCTCTTCACACTCGGTGAGTCCCTCGGCGGCGTGGAGTCGCTGATCGAGCACCCGGGCCGGATGACGCACGCGTCGGTGGCGGGCTCGCTGCTGGAGGTCCCGGCAGATCTGGTGCGGCTTTCGGTGGGCATCGAGGCGGTCGGCGATCTGCTGGCGGATCTGGAACAGGCCCTGCGCTGACGGGCCGGCTGCGCTCTCGCGGCCACTGCGGCACGGTGCGGCGGTGGGGCGTCCTCAGGCACCCCACCGCCGCACCGTACGCGTATGCGTGTGTGCAGGCGAAGGTCAGGCGCTGACCTTCTCGTCCTCCAGCATGCCGCGGATCTGCTCGCGCAGCTCCGGGGTGTTCTCGTGGCCGTGGACCGAGGTCGCGTGCTCGGTGGCGGCCCGGAGGACTTCTTCCTCCTCGCCCGAGATGGTGAGCGTGCAGCTCGTCTCGCTGGGGAATCTGCGGCAGTCGGCGACTTTCCTGGTCATGACGACCTCCTGTGCTCGGGTGGTGCGCCGCTGGTTCCAGCGTAGGACTACCAGCCCTCGATCTCAGGGGTTGTCGCGGCGGGCGGTACGGTCCAGGGCTCGACCGCCGCGGCCCAGACGGCGAAGGCGACCGCCGCGAACAGCAGCAGCGTCCAGCCGGCTCGGCGCAGGGCACGTCGGCGGCGCCGCAAGCGGGTGCCGAGGACGGCGGAGCGGGGCATGAGGTCGGCGGGCACCGGCGCGGGCGGAGTGTCCAGGATCCGCCGGACCTCCTCCTCCTTGCGCCCGTGATCGCCCGTGAACCCGTCGTACCCGACGCCGCCGTACCCGTCGACGTGGTCGTACGAGGCGGTCATGAGGCACCAGCCGCTCGGATCGGCGGACGCGGCCGGGTGCAGCACCACGGACGGGCCCCGCGTCGCCTGGTGCCGGGGTGCCGGAGCACGGACACCGCACGGGTGCAGATCGCGCGTACCCGCTCGACCGGGATCCCGAGCAGCGCCGCGGTCTGCTCCTCGGCGACGCTCTCGTAGAGCCGCAGCACCACGATCAGCCGTTCCTGAGGGGTGAGCGGGGCGAGCGGGCCGACGGTCCGGCCGCCGTGGTGGCGCCACGCCGTGCGGGCGAAGCGGGCGACGAGCCCGGCGCGGGTCCGGTCGTACGGATCCTCGCCGCGCAGCCGGCCCCAGTCCGCGTAGGTGCGGGCGAGAGCGGCGACGAGCAGCCGTTGCGCCTCGGGGTTGCGCGGTGGCTGCTCGCAGGTCAGCAGGGTCGCGACATGCAGCAACCGCCCGGCCGCACCCGCGACGAACGCGTCGAACTCCCGCACGCCGCTGCTGTCATCGGTGCTGCCGATGCCATGAGCGAGGCTGGAATCCGGGTGGTGCCGCCGCTGACGCATGTGCTCATATCAGATCAGCCGGAGCACCCGGTCAAGGGTTTGGACACCTTCAGAGGGCCACCCTTTCAGGAAGTGGGCTGTGCCTCCGCATCGGCGGCCGGCAGCCCCGACTGGCGGGCCGAAAGGGCGGAGTTGAACCGGGTGAGCAGCGTGCAGAACGACTCCCGCTCCTCCGCCGTCCAGCCCTCCGTCACCTGCGCCATCAGCTCACGCCGGGACGAGCGGACCTCTTCCAGCCGGGACCGGCCGCGCGGTGACAGCTGGAGCACGACCGCGCGACCGTCCTCGGGGTGCGAGGTGCGCTTGACCAGACCGGTGTCGACCAGCGGCGCGACCTGGCGGGTCACCGTGGACGAGTCGATGCCCATCCCCGCGGCGAGTGCCTTGACGCCCATCGGGCCTTCCTGGTCCAGCCGGTTGAGCAGCAGATACGCGGCACGGTCCATCGAATTGCGGGCCTGGCCCACACCGCCGAGCCGGGTCTGCTCGGCACGGCGTGCGAAGACGGCCACCTGGTGCTGGAGGGCATCGAGGAGACCGGGGTTCAGATCAGTCGTCATGTCCTGGGATGTGGGCATGGCTGCGGTGGCTCTCTCGTGCGGCGGTCGGTTGGTGGGGGACAGAGTACGCGGACGGGGGCGGGAGCGTACCGGCCGTGCGGAATCCCGTTGAATCGCACTGGAATCCCGGTGGAACCCCGCCAGAACCGCGCGGGAGTCCTGCGGACAGGTGTGTGATCGGGCCGACCGGAAAGCCGCTGAACTGCGAGACTGGCAGTCATGAGCTTCCATGCGGCAGGCCCCCTCCACCCGCTCATCCTCGATGACGTCCGGGGGGCGCAGAAGATGCTCGCCGGTGTGGCCAAACTGACGCCCATGGAGGGCAGCCGGTATCTGTCCGACCTGGTCGGCGCCCCCGTCCACCTCAAGTGCGAGAATCTCCAGCGGACCGGTTCGTTCAAGCTGCGCGGCGCCTATGTGCGGATCTCCGGCCTGCGCCCCGAGGAACGCGCCGCGGGTGTCGTGGCGGCATCGGCCGGGAACCACGCGCAGGGCGTCGCCCTCGCCTCCTCGCTGCTCGGCGTGCGCTCCACCGTCTTCATGCCGGTGGGCGCCCCGCTGCCGAAGGTCGCGGCGACGCGCGAGTACGGCGCCGAGGTGCGGCTCTGCGGACAGGTCGTGGACGAGAGCCTCGCAGCGGCGCAGGAGTACGCGCGGGACACGGGAGCGGTGTTCATCCACCCCTTCGACCATCCCGACATCATCGCCGGGCAGGGCACGGTGGGCCTGGAGATCCTCGAACAGTGCCCCGAGGTACGGACGATCATCGTCGGAATGGGCGGCGGCGGCCTGGCGGCGGGCATCGCGGTGGCGGTGAAGGCGCTGCGCCCCGACGTACGGATCATCGGCGTGCAGGCCGAGGGTGCGGCGGCGTACCCGGTCTCGCTCGAAGCCGGCCGGCCCGTGGCGATCGACGCGCCCGTCACCATGGCGGACGGCATCAAGGTGGGCCGGCCCGGGGACGTGCCGTACGCGATCGTCGAGGAACTGGTCGACGAGGTGCGCACGGTTTCCGAGGACGCGCTCTCCTCGGCGCTGCTGCTCTGCCTTGAGCGGGCGAAACTTGTGGTCGAACCGGCGGGCGCGAGCACCGTGGCGGCGCTGCTGAGCGAGCCGCGCTCCGTGCACGGCCCGGTGGTGGCCGTGCTGTCGGGCGGCAATGTCGACCCTCTGCTGATGCAGCGCATCCTGCGCCACGGCATGGCGGCGGCCGGCCGCTATCTGACGCTGCGGCTGCGGCTCTCCGACCGGCCGGGCGCGCTGGCGAGGCTGCTCGGCGAGCTGTCCTTGCTGGATGCGAACGTCCTGGACGTGGCCCATGTCCGCACCGACGCGCGCCTTGGCCTGACCGAGGTCGAGGTCGAACTCCAGCTGGAGACGAAGGGGCGGGAGCACTGCGCGGAGGTGGAGCGGGCTCTGCGTGACGCGGGCTACCGCGTCATGGGCTGAAAGAAGCGGAGCGGAACGGAAGCTGCGGGGAGCGGAACCCGGTGTTGCCGGGGCCGGAAAATGCCTGCGCGAACCGTCCGGCGGGCCTAGGCTTGCGCAAACCAGCGAGGGCCCCGATCTGCTACTGGGAGAACCCACATGCCAGGTGCCATCTATGCCGAAGGCCTGGTGAAGACCTTCGGTGACGTCAAGGCTCTGGACGGCGTCGATCTCGATGTGCCCGAGGGCACGGTCCTCGGACTGCTCGGGCCGAACGGTGCCGGCAAGACCACCGCGGTGCGGGTGCTGACCACCCTTCTCCAGCCGGACAGCGGCAGAGCGGTCGTCGCCGGTATCGACGTCCTCAAGCACCCCAACGAGGTCCGCCGCTCGATCGGCCTCTCCGGACAGTTCGCCGCGGTCGACGAGTATCTGACCGGCCGCGAGAACCTCCAGATGGTCGGCCGGCTCTACCAGATGAGCGCGGCCACCGCCCGCAAGAGGGCGGTCGAACTGCTCGAACGCTTCAGCCTCGCGGACGCGGCCGACCGCACAGCCAAGACCTACTCGGGCGGGATGCGACGCCGGCTCGACCTCGCCGCCGCCCTGGTCGTGTCGCCGCCCGTGATGTTCATGGACGAGCCGACCACCGGCCTCGACCCGCGCAACCGGCAGGCGCTGTGGGAGGTCATCAAGGAACTGGTCCACGGCGGCACGACGCTGCTGCTCACCACCCAGTACCTGGAGGAGGCCGACCACCTGGCCGACGACATCTGCGTCGTCGACCACGGCCGGGTGATCGCCCGCGGCACATCGGACCAGCTCAAGGCCCGTACCGGCGGCGAACGCGTCGAGGTCGTCGTCCACACCCGCGACGAGATCACCGCCGCCCGCGAGGTGCTGTCCGCCCTCGGCCAGGGCGACGTCACCGTCGAGGACCACACCCGCAAGCTGACCGTACCGGTCACCGGGGGCGCCAAGCTGCTCGCCGAGGTCATCCGCGATCTGGACGCCCGGAACGTCGAGATCGACGACATCGGCCTGCGCCGCCCGACGCTGGACGACGTCTTCCTCTCACTCACCGGCCACCACGCGGAGCACGAGGGCGACGAAGGAAAGGGCGACTCCGCCACCCCCAGGAGGAGCCGGAAGACCACGAAGGAGGCCGTGAAGTGACCACCGCCGAGGGCATCACCGCACCCGGCCTCACCGCCCCGCGCCCGCGGACGCGCGTCGGGAAGGCGGACATCGCATGAGCTCCATGGCCGACTCCCTGGTGATCGCTCGCAGGAACCTGATCCGGATGACCCGGATTCCCGAGATGCTGCTCTTCGGAGTCATCCAGCCGGTGATGTTCGTGGTCCTGTTCACGTACGTCTTCGGCGGTTCGATGCAGATCGGCAACACCACCGACCCGACCGTCTACAAGAACTTCCTGATGGCCGGGATCTTCGCCCAGACCGTCACGTTCGCCACGGCCGGCGCGGGCGCGGGCATCGCCGACGACATGCACAAGGGCCTGATCGACCGGTTCCGCTCTCTCCCGATGGCCCGGGGCGCGGTCCTCACCGGCCGCACCCTCGCCGACCTGGTGCAGACGGCCATCACGTTGCTCGTCCTCGCGATCGTCGCGCTGATCGTGGGCTGGCGCCCCGGCTCCACGGAGCCGACCAACGCGGGGAAGGTCCTGGCCGGCTTCGGCCTGCTCCTTCTGCTCGGCTACGCCTTCACCTGGATCGGCGCGCTGATCGGTCTGTCCGTGCGCACACCGGAGGCGGCCACCTCGGGCGGACTGATCTGGCTGTTCCCCGTCACGTTCATCTCGAACGCGTTCGTGGACACCAGCCAGATGACGCCCTGGCTGCGGACGATCGCCGACTGGAACCCGTTCAGCGCCACCGTCCAGGCGTGCCGTGAGCTGTTCGGCAATCCCGGGGTCTCGACGTCGCACGCCTGGCCCATGCAGCACTCGGTGTGGGCGTCGATCATCTATTCGGTCCTGATCGTGGCGGTGTTCCGGACGCTCGCCGTTCGCAAGTACCGGCGCGCGGCCAGTTGAGAGAACCCTCCACGTGAGCGAAGGCTCCCCGCACCCGAGTGCGGGGAGCCTTCGCGGATGCGCTGTCGGTCAGCTCTGGTACGGCTTGGCCTCGATGATCCTGACCATCGCGGTCCGGCCGTTGGGCAGCTCGTACTCGGCGTCCTCGCCGATCCTCTTGCCGTTGACACCCGCGCCGAGGGGCGACTGCGGGGAGTACGTCGAGATGTCGGTGGACGCGTACTCACGCGAGGCCAGCAGGAAGGTCTCGGTGTCGCTCTCGTCGCCGTCGAAGGCGACCGTCACGACCATGCCGGGGGCCACCGTGCCGTCGTCCGCCGGGGCCTCGCCGACCTTCGCCTTCTCGAGGAGCTGGGTCAGCTGGCGCACACGGAGCTCCTGCTTGCCCTGCTCCTCCTTGGCCGCGTGGTACCCGCCGTTCTCCCGCAGGTCGCCCTCTTCGCGAGCCGCCTCGATCTTCTTGGCGATCTCGACCCGCGCGGGACCAGACAGGTACTCCAGCTCGGCCTTGAGCTGGTTGTACGCCTCCTGGGTGAGCCAGGTGACGTTCTCGCTGGTCTGGGTCACAGGTGCTCCTCGTAGGTACTGGGATACAAAGCATCGCCCTACCCAGAAGCATGTGCCTTCAGGTACGGGCGAAACCACGAGCCTAACAATCAGCGGCGAAAAGAGGGAGGACCAAAAGGCATCAACAAAGCATCAATGCAGGTCAGCGATGAGAGGGGCGGTGGAGCCTCAGCCTTTCGGCCCGTTGTCCGCAGTACAGCCCGTAAGCTCCGCGCTGGTCGCAGGGGCCGTCGTACGCAGGGTGACCACCTGGTCGATCCGCGTACCGGCGGCGTCGAAACGTACGTCCCTGCGGCCGACCTCGCTGCCGTCGCGGGCACGGGAGCGCAGGGTGCAGTAACCCTTGGTGTCCTTGTCCTTGCGGACTTCGAGATGGACCTCGACCCGGTCGTCGGCGGTCACGTCCCACTTGATCATCTCTGCGCTGATCTTCTGGCCGCTGACATAGTCGTAACCGAACCAGCCGACCATCGTGAGCAGGCCCACACCCAGCACGGCTCCCACGATCCTGAGCCTGCGGTCCGCGCGCTCGTCCACGGAGCGGCCGTAACGGCCACCGGGCACCTGTGGGCGCACCGTGGTCATGATTCGTCCTCCGGGATCGGGATTCGGCGGGAGTGGGCGCGGGTCTACGGGAATCTCGCGGAAGCCGGAATTTTTCGGCCCCTCGATTCCGTCACTATAGAAGCCCGTCATCCGCGTGCGACCGCCGCCCTGCGCCGAACGTCGTTGTGGGGGGCACGACAAATTCGAGGCAATACCGAGGATCCGAGGATCGAGTCTTGACTGAGCAGCTGCGACTGATGGCCGTCCACGCGCACCCCGACGACGAGTCGAGCAAGGGCGCGGCGACGATGGCCAAGTATGTGTCCGAGGGGGTGGACGTGCTGGTCGTGACCTGCACGGGGGGCGAGCGCGGCTCCATCCTCAATCCGAAGCTCCAGGGCGACAAGTACATCGAGGAGAACATCCACGAGGTGCGCCGCAAGGAGATGGACGAGGCCCGCGAGATTCTCGGCGTGAAGCAGGAGTGGCTCGGTTTCGTCGATTCCGGCCTCCCGGAGGGCGACCCGCTGCCCCCGCTGCCCGAAGGCTGCTTCGCGCTGGAGGACGTGGACAAGGCGGCCGGTGAGCTGGTGCGGAAGATCCGCGCCTTCCGCCCGCACGTCATCACCACGTACGACGAGAACGGCGGCTACCCGCACCCCGACCACATCATGACCCACAAGATCACGATGGTGGCCTTCGAGGGCGCGGCGGACACCGAGAAGTACCCGGAGTCCGAGTACGGCGAGGGCTGCCAGCCCCTGAAGCTCTACTACAACCAGGGCTTCAACCGCCCGCGCACGGTGGCCCTGCACGAGGCCCTGCTCGCGCGCGGTATCGACTCCCCGTACGGAGAGTGGCTGGAGCGCTGGAAGGAGTTCCAGCACGCCGAGCGGACGCTGACGACGTACATCCCCTGCGCCGACTTCTTCGAGACCCGCGACAGGGCGCTGATCGCACACGCGACGCAGATCGACCCCGAAGGCGGCTGGTTCCGCGTGCCCATGGCGATCCAGACGGAGATCTGGCCCACGGAGGAGTACGAACTCGTGAAGTCCCTGGTGGGTACCTCCCTCCCCGAGAGCGACCTCTTCGCGGGCATCCGCGACAATGCCTGACATGAGCGCAAGCGCAAACCTCGCCCTGACACACCTCGCCCCGCTCGCCGCGCAGGAGCTGGACAAGAACAAGGTGACCCCCGGCGTCCTCGGCTTCGTCGTCTTCGCGGCACTCGCGGTGGGCGTGTGGCTGCTGATGAAGTCGATGAACCGCCACATGGGTCGCGTGAACTTCGAGGAGGCACCGGAACCCGGCACGGCTGCGACGGGCACGGCCGCCTCCGGGCCCAGCTCCAAGAAGTAGCCCCCGCCCGGCCCGGTGCCGCTGTGCGGCGCCTACGGCGGCTGTCCGGACCCGGTCCCGAGGGGCCGGGTAGTGCGTGCTGCGGCCACCCGGGGCCGGGCTGCTGTGCTGTGGCCGTCCGTGGGTTCGTCGCACCTGGGGCCCCGCCCCGGGTGCCGGCCTCCCAGCGGCCGGCGCGACCGGCCACCGGGCCTCGTTCCGCGCACCGCGCTCTCGCGCGGGCGCGGTGCGGGGGCTCAGACCGTCGGTACGCCCATCACCTCCCGCGCGTGCCGGTCCGGCACCATCCCCAGCGACCAGGCCTGCCAGCCGTCCTCCAGGCGGACCCCGCGCTCCAGGACCAGGGCGAAGGTCTCCATGAAGTCCTCCAGTTTCAGGTCGCGGCTCGGGTGAGACGCGCCCATGAGGGCGGACAAGTCCTCCTGGGCGACGACCGTGCCGACCTCGATCCCGCCCGCCGAGGAGTACGGGAGGAGCGTGCAGCGCAGGAAGCGGGCCCAGTCGCCGCCACGGCGGTCGGCGTACGAGGCGAAGAGGGCGATCGCCTCGTCGCAGAGGGCGAGAGCCTGGGCCGGGCGGTCGTTGCCCGCGTCGATGACGGCGAGTTCGAGACAGGTCCAGGCCTCGCCGTGGGCCACGCCCACACGGCGGAAGTCGGCGCGGGCGTCGACGAGGAGCTGGCGGGCGAAGCCGGAGTTGCGGAGGTTGCCGGTGCGCGCGGCGCGCTGGTCGCGGGTGGCGCGGCCGGAGTGGTGGCGGGCGCAGGCCAGTCCGTACACGTCCCTCATCCGCGAGAACATCGTGCGGGCCCGCTCCAGTTCCCGTACCGCCTGGTCGCGTTCGCCCTGCTCCTCCAGTGACTGGCCCAGGTAGTACAGCGTCCAGGCCTCACCGCGCGCGTCCTCGTTGTCGCGGTGCCGGGACAGGGCCTGCCGCAACTGCTCGACGGCGGGCGCCGGATCGCCGTCGACCAGCCGGGCGCGGGCGAGCTGCGTGAGCGCCCACGCCTCGCCGCGTTCGTCCTGCGTGCGGCCGTAGAGCCCGAGGGCCTCGCGCAGTTCCGACTCGGCCCGCGGCACATCGCCCATCCGCAGGCAGACCTGGCCCAGCTGGAAGTGGGTCCATGCCTCGCCGTGCAGGGACTCACCGCCGCGGTGCAGCGTCAGCGCGGTGGACAGCAGGGTCAGCGCCTCCGCGAGATTCGCCCGGTCCCGCTCCACCGCGGCGAGCGCGTGCAGCGTCCAGGCGCGGTCGGCGGCCAGCGCGTCGGACGCCTGGAGTCCGAGAGCCTCGCGCAGCTTCGCCGCGGCCTCGGCGAGGCTGCCCTGGTGGTGCAGGGTGATACCGAGTGAGCACAGGGCCCTGGCGGCGCCCGCGTCATGCTGCGCCTCGCGGTAGAGGTCCACCACCGACGTCAGGGTCGTACGTGCCTTGTCCAGCTCGCCGAGCTGGCGCGCCGCGATACCCGTACGCCACTGGACCGAGCGGATCAGCAGCCCCTGGTCGACGGCCTGGGTCAGTTCGCTGATCTCCCCGAGGCGGTAGAGGTCGCCCCGCAGCAGGCAGTAGTCGCACAGGGCCCCGAGGAGATTCAGTACGGCCTGCTGGTCGATCCCTTCCGCGTGCCGCAGCGCCGCGGTGATGAAGCTGGACTCGTCGTCGAGCCAGCGCAGCGCCGCCTCCAGCGAGGAGAAGCCATGGCCGTTGAAATGGTCGGCGCGGGTCGAGGTCTTGCCGTCGACCAGCCGGATCACCGAGTCGGCCAGCTCCGCGTAGCCGATGATCAGACGCTCCTGCGCGGCGGTGCGCTCCGGCTGTTCCTCCTCGTCCAGCAGACGTGCGTGGGCGAAGGCCCGGACCGCGTCGTGCAGGCGGTAGCGCTCTCCGCGCACATGGTCCAGCAGCCCGGCTCCGGCGAGCGCCGACAGCAGCCGCTGGCCCTCCGTCTCGTCCGTGCCCAGCAGCGCCGCGGCCGCGGCGGCACCGAGCGAGGTGCGTCCCGCGAGCGACAGCCTGCGCAGCAGCCGGCGGGCCTGCTCGCTCTGGTCGGTGTAGCGCAGCCACAGCGCCCGCTCGACGGGGCCCACCGGGCCGTACGCGGACAGTGCGGCGGCCAGCTCCTGCAGGGTGCGCGTCCCGAGGGAGGACCCGGCCGTACGCAGCGCGAGCGGCAGCCCGCCGCACAACTCCCGCACGGAGTCGCCCGACTGGGCGTCGTACGGTCCGTCCTCGCTCCCCTGCGACCTCTCGTGCGTCCCCTCCTGAGGATCCTCCTGCGGCTTCTCGGCGGCCGACGCCAGCAACTCCTCCGCCCCCGCCGCGTCCAGCGGCTCCACCGGCAGCTGGTGCACCCACGCCACGACCTCGTCGCCGAGCTCGGCCGGCTCCAGGGGCCGGCGGGAGGTGACCAGTACGAGCGAGTCCGAACGCTCCGGGATCAGGGTCCGGATCTGGGCGGGGTCGCTCGCGTCGTCCAGGACGACGGTCACCGGCAGGCCCGTCAGATGCTGGTGGTACAGCTCGCTCAGCCGCCGTGCCTGCTGTTCGGGCGGGGACGACCGCTCCCGGAACAGCAGCTGCTCGCGCGGGGCGCCCAGCCGGTTCAGCAGGTGCAGCAGCGCGTCCCGGGTGGGCAGGGGCTGCTCGCCGCCGGCCGGATCACCGCGCAGGTCGACGACGCACGCGCCGCGGAACTGATCCCTCAGTTCGTGCGCGGCACGCACCGCGAGGGTGGTGCGCCCCGAGCCCGGTTCGCCGTGCAGCACCACGACGGTGGGTTTCGTCTCCGTCGAAGCCCGTGCGGCGTGCACCCACTGCGCGATCCGCGCCATCGCCTCGCGGCGGCCCGCGAACGGCCCGTCCGGAGCGGGCAGGTGTCCGAAGGACTGCTCCAGCACACTGCGCCTGCGGGCCGCCTGGCTGCGGTCACCGCCGCGCAGCACCGGGCCGCTCGCCTTCGACGTGCCCGTGGTCCGCTTCTTCCCCGTCTCGGGCCCCCGCCGGGCCGTGGCCGCTGCCGACAGCATGCGCTGCTGGTCGAGGAACGGGCGGATGCCCCGTACCTCCAGTGCCGTCAGCCACTCCAGCCTCAGCTGCTCCGGACCGCCTGGCTGCCCCAGCGCCCCGGCCCTGCGGTGCGCGGCGGGCCAGTGCGAAGCGGTCACCTTGGCCACGGTCGTGGTGGCACCGGCGACGGCCACCACGGCTCCGGCCCCGATGGCCGTGCCCGTGGCTGTGCCCAGTGCCATGTCCGCGCCGATCGCCGCGAGTGCCGCAACGGCCGTGACCAGCGCGGGAGTCGACAGATTCTGGCGCCGGAAACCCGCCGCAAGGGGCTGCCGCTCCGCCTCGGCCTCATCGACGGCACGGGCATACGCGGCGTATTCCTCCTGCGCCGCGGCCGCGATCGTCTCCAGCGCCCCCCGCCCGCGTGCCAGCAGCGCGGCGGCGTCGACGCGTCCGCCGGAACGGCGCGCCTCCTCGTCGACCGCGCGTGTCAACAGCCGCTCGGCTTCCGCTCGATGGCCGTCCCGCATATGGGTCCCCCTCCGAGAGATTCCGCTTGTGACGACAAGTGTCCTGCGTGACGGGCGTTGGCGCGAGGGAGCCCCTACCTCCGATGCATCACCCGATAAGAGGATGTTTGTCCTGATCTGTGATGGGCACTTGATCCATATCGGGGAAACACCGGACGAACGGAGGACCGGAAGACCGAGGACCGGACGGACCGAGCAGGAAGGAGCCCCCTTATAGGCAGACCCTTCAGCCACTGCGGATCACCGGAGACGCCGGACGGAGCGAGCAGGACCGAGGAGGCCGATGACGCACTGACAACGGTGAATCTCGGGGAAGCGAGAGCGGGGAGAGAAGCGATCTCTCCTCGCTCCGCCGTTTCCGGGCCGCATCCGACTCATCCGTCCCTTCCGTGGCCGGCAGAAGCTACTCGTGCGTTCCTCACAGGTGCCTGATGACAGCTGTGACTGTCGACGCTCCTCGCCCCGTGACAGCTTTATGGGTGTCACCGGGCCGAAGGAGCGAGATGAACAAGGGGTACGCGGTCTACTGCGACGCTGACCGGCGCTTCTACGACGCCCCCCACCGGCTCACCGCGATCGCCGCGACCGGCTCGGGCGCCGTGCACAACCCGGCCGGCCAGGGCCTCGGCCAGCCGTACGAGGCGGCGCGGCGCGAGGCGCCCGCGGGCTGGCAGCGGCACCAGTCGGGCGACTGGCTCGCCTTCCGCCCCCTGGACACCCAACTCCCCGCGCAGGGCTGGAAGATCCATGTCTCCGCCTGCCTCGACAACGCCGAGAAGGTGCTCGCCCAGGTCTGGGACTACTGCCTGCCCCGGGACATCGCCTTCAAGTTCATGCCGAGCCGCTATCTCCTGCACACCCGCAACGCCAAGTACGCCGACCGCGCCGGCAGCGGCAAGTTCATCACGGTCTACCCCGCGGACGACGCGCAGTGCCGGACCATCGCCGAGGACCTCGACGGGCTGCTCGCCGGGGAGCCGGGGCCCTACATCCTCAGCGATCTGCGCTGGGGGAGCGGGCCCGTGTACCTGCGGTACGGCAGTTTCACGGAGCGGCACTGCCGTGACGAACAGGGCGAGTTGCGCCCCGCCGTCGAGGACGCCGAAGGACGGCTCGTACCGGATCGCAGGGAACCGGCCTTCCACCTGCCGTCCTGGGTGCCCCTCCCCGACTTCCTCCGGCCGCATCTGGCCGCCCGCTCCGCGACCACCATGGCCGGCATCCCGTACACCATCGAACGCGCTCTGCACTTCTCCAACGGCGGGGGCGTCTACGTCGGCCGTGATGACCGCACCGGCCGAAGAGTCGTCCTCAAGGAAGCACGGCCCCATGCCGGGCTCGCCGCCGACGGGGCCGATGCCGTGACCCGGCTCGAGCGCGAGAGACACGCGCTGGAACAGCTCGCGGGGCTGGGCTGCACACCCGAGGTGCTGGACTGGTTCACCCTGGGCGACCACCGGTTCCTGGTGATGGAGTTCATCGAGGGGAGCCCTCTCAACAGCTTCTTCGCCCGGCGGCATCCGCTCATCGAACAGGATCCGTCCGACGAGGCCCTCGCCGACTACACCGCCTGGGCGCTGCGTATCCACGGGCTGGTGACGGAGGCGGTCGAGGCGGTGCACGCCCGCGGTGTGGCCTTCAACGACCTGCATCTCTTCAACATCATGGTCTCCGACGACGAATCGTCGGTGGTCCTGCTGGACTTCGAGGCGGCGGCCGGCATCGCGGAGGATCGCAGACAGGTCATCGCCAACCCCGGCTTCGTGGCGCCCGCCGACCGCCGTGGCGCCGATGTCGACCTCTACGCTCTCGCCTGTCTGCGGATCGCCCTGTTCCTGCCGCTGACCAGCCTGCTGGCGGTGGACCGCGGCAAGGCGGCGCATCTGGCCGACATCGTGGCGGAGCACTTCCCGGTGGACCGGGCCTTCCTCGACGCGGCGGTCGCGGAGATCACCCGTGGACGCCCGGCCCGGCCACTGACCCCGGCCCTGCTCTCGTCCAGCCCACCGGAGTCGACGGGCTATCTGCCCGCCGAGCCGGGGGACTGGCCCCACAGCCGTGACTCGATGGCCGCCGCCATCCGCGCTTCCGCCACCTTCACACGCGACGACCGCTGCTTCCCGGGGGACATAGCCCAGTTCGCCTCCCCCGTGGGCGGTGCCTGCTTCGCCCACGGGGCGGCGGGGGTGCTCCACGCCCTGGCGGAGACCGGCTGCGGCCGGTGGCCCGAGGCCGAGGAATGGCTGCTGCGGGCGATACGGAAGCCCGCTCCGGGCACCCCGCTCGGCTTCTACGACGGCCTCGCGGGCATAGCCTGGACCCTGGACCGGCTCGGGCACACCGCCGCGGCCCTGGAACTCGTGCACATCATCAGAGCCCAGGACTGGTCGGGTATGGCACCCGACCTGCACAGCGGCCTCGCCGGAATCGGTCTCGCGCTCGACGCACTGGGAGCGTCCACGGGTGACAGCTCCCTGCTCGACGCCGCGCTGCACTGCGGCCGGCTCGTGGCGCAGAACGCGTCCACGGGCAAGCCCGCCCAGCGGGCCGGACTCCTGCACGGAGCGAGCGGCACGGCCCTGCTCCAGCTCAGGCTCTACGAACGCACCGGCGATCCCGCCCTGCTCGCCGTCGCCGCCGACGCGCTGAACCGCGACCTCGACCGCTGTGTGCGGGGTGCGGGCGGGGCGCTGCAAGTGGACGAGGGCTGGCGGACCATGCCGTATCTCGGCGCGGGCAGCGTGGGTATCGGCATGGTGCTGGACGACTGGCTCGCCCACGGCGACGACGAGCGCTTCACCCGGGCACGGGGGGAGATCGTGCAGGCCGCACAGGCGAAGTTCTACGCCCAGCCCGGCCTGTTCCGCGGCGCCGCCGGGATGGTGCTCCATCTGAGCCGTACGGCCGCAACCGACACCGGAGTCGCCCCCGGTACCTCACCCGCCGACCTCGCCCGGCAGATCGGTGTGCTGGCCTGGCACGCCGTCCCCTTCGAGGGCCATCTGGCCTTCCCCGGCGAGCAGATGATGCGGCTGTCCATGGACCTCGCCACCGGCACGGCCGGATGCCTGCTGGCACTCGGCGCGGCGCTGCACGGCGCACCGGTCCAGCTGCCCTTCCTGCCGCCACCCCCCACCGGCCGCTGACGCGGCCCCCGGAGCTGGCTCCTGAGCGCGTGCGCGCAGGGGTCATGGCAACACCAACCGTCCCCGTATGACGAACGAAAGGCAGACAACCATGTCTCTTCTTGACCTTCAGACGATGGAGACCGCCAAGGACGAGCACGCGGAGGAGTTCGGGGTTACCGGCGGCGGCAGCCGCGCGAGCCTGCTGCTCTGCGGTGACAGCAGCCTGAGCGTCACCACCTGCAACTGATCACAGCCGATCGATCTCGGCTCTGGCCTCGACCGGGCCACGGGCATCGTGCGGAGTCGGTTCCGCACGCTGCCGGCCCCGGTCCTGGTCCACTGGTCCCGGGCGGTCTTCCGCCCGGGGCCGGTCCCGTTGACACGACCCGGACCACGAGGGACGAGCAGGCCATGAGCCACCATCAGCCGCACGGCGAGGCCGGGCAGACCCCCGGGGTCGCGCGGCGGCTGCTGTCCGGGGCCGCGCGTGCCTCGGCCCTACGGCTCGTGGCCATCGCCGCCGCAGGCATCGTCTCGGCGGGAACCGCGATCGCCCTGCCCGCCGTGCTGGGCCACACACTCGACCTGCTGCTCGACGGCGCGGCGAACACCGGGGCGGCCGGGGTGTGGCTCGCCCTCTGCGCCGCGCTGATCGTCGCGGACATGCTGAGCGACAGCGCGTCGGCTCTGCTCACCGGTACCGTCACCGCCCGCTCCGCCGCCTGGATACGCGGACGCGCGCTGCGGCACCTGCTGGCGGTGGGGCCCCGGGGAGCCGGCCGCTTCAGCCCCGGCGACCTGGTGACCCGGCTGACGGGCAATGTGACCGAGGCCGCCGTGGCCCCGGCCACCGTCGCCTCAGCCGTGCCCGCCCTCGCCCTTCCGCTGGGCGGCCTGGTGGCCCTGCTGCTGATCGACGTGTGGACGGCGGTCGCCTTCCTGGCGGGAGCACCGGTGCTGGTGCTGCTGCTGCGCGCCTTCACCCGCGACACGTCCGACGCGGTGACGCGGTACCAGCGGGTCCAGGGCGATATCGCCGCCCGGCTCGTGGAGGCGCTCGGCGGGGCGCGTACGGTCGCGGCGGCCGGTACGCAGGAGTGGGAGCGCGCCCGGGTCCTGGCCCCACTGCCCGAACTCGGCCTGCGCGGACGCCAGGTGTGGCGGGTGTACGGCACGGCCGTCGCCCGCGGCGCGGTCCTCGTACCCCTGCTGGAGACCGGGGTGCTCGCGGTCGGGGGACTGCGGCTCGCGGCCGGAGAGCTGACGGTGGGCGAGCTGCTGGCCGTCTTCCGCTACGCCTCGCTGGCCGCCGGGATCGGCGCGGTCGTGGGACAGCTCGCCGCGCTGATACGCAGCCGCGCGGCGGCCCGCCGCACCGCGGCGCTGCTGGCCGTACCCGCCATGACGTACGGGACGCGGCAGCTCCCCGAACACGGTCCCGGGCGGCTGGAGTTCCGTGAGGTCACGGTGGTACGCGAGGGGCGGTCGGTGCTGAGGGACGTGGATCTGGTCGTGCCCGGCGGCGCCACCCTCGCCGTGGTCGGACGCTCGGGCGCGGGCAAGACGGTCCTGGCCGAGCTTGCCGGACGCCTCGCCGACCCCGACGGCGGGACCGTGCTGCTGGACGGCATCCCCCTGTCCGAGCTCGAACGGGGAGCGCTGCGCCGGGAGGTGGGCTATGCCTTCGAACGCCCGGCGCTGTTCGGCGCGACGGTGCACGAGGCGCTGGCCTTCGGCCCGTACGAGCCGGGCGAGCCCGCCGTGACCGCCGCGGCCCGTGCGGCGGGAGCCGACCCGTTCGTCCGCCGCCTCCCCGCCGGCTACGCCACCCCGCTCAGCGACGCCCCCCTCTCCGGCGGCGAGGCCCAACGACTCGGCCTGGCCAGGGCCTTCGCCCACGCGGGCCGCCTGCTGGTGCTCGACGACGCCACATCGAGCCTCGACAGCGTGACCGAGCGCCAGGTCGTCCGCGCCCTGCTGCACGACGTCCGCGCCGGAACCCGAGTGGTGATCGCCCACCGGGCGTCGTCGGCCGCCCGTGCCGACCTCGTGGCCTGGCTGGACGACGGCAGGATCAGGGGCGTCGGGCCGCATGCCGCGCTGTGGAGGCTGCCGGAGTACCGCGCGGTGTTCGCGGCGGAGACCGGTGTCGGTGATGGTGGTGGCGGCGGTGAGTGCGGGGACCCTGGCCGCAGCCGCGACGGCGGGGCCCCTCAGGGCGCAGCACGATGACCGGCCGGGTGAGTGCCGCAGCGGCCACGGCCGAAACGCCGGGCCAGGAGTCCGCCCGCCCGGAAGCCGCCGGGGCGGCGCACGGTACACGGCGGCCCGGAGCCGGCCGCGGGCGGGGCGCGTCGCGGCGGGTGCTGGGGCGGGCGGTGCCGTTTCTGGTGACGCGCAGACGGGTGCTCCTGGGGCTGGCCGGCTGGTCACTGCTGGAGTCGGGGCAGACCTTCCTCGGCGGATACGGCGTGGCCATGGCGCTGGACCGGGGGTTTCTCGACGGCCGGCCGGGGGTGGGTCTGGCCTGGCTGGCGGTGGCCGGCGTGGCGGTCGTCGCGGGCGGGGTGGCCGCGGACCGGATGTTCCGGAGGCTCGCGGACCTCGTCGAGCCGCTACGGGACGGACTGGTGCGCCGGGTCGTGACCGGTGCGGTACGGGGCTCCGTCTCCGGCGCGGCGGACCGTACGGCCGTGTCCCGGCTGACGCACCAGACGGAGGCGGCCAGAGACGGGTTCGCCGGACTGGTGCTGGTGCTGCGGTCCTTCGTGTTCACCTGCGCGGGAGCCCTGCTGGGGCTGATGGCCCTGGCTCCCGCGCTGCTGCTGGTGGTGCTGCCTCCGCTGGCCGTCGGGCTGGCCCTGTTCGCCGCGGCGCTCGGCCCGATGGCCGCGCGGCAGCGGGAGTTCCTCCACGCGGACGAGCAACTCGCGCAGCGGTTCGGCGAGATCGTGCCGGGGCTGCGGGACGTGGTGGCATGCGGTGCGCAGGAGCGTACGGCCCTCGCGGCAGCGGAACTGATCGAGGCCCAGACGCGGGCCGCCCGTTCACTCGCCCGGTGGGCCGCCGTGCGCACGCTGGCGCTGGCGCTGTCCGCGCAGCTCCCGATCGTGCTGCTCCTCGCGGCGGCGCCCTGGCTGCTCCGGCAGGGCGTCACCGCGGGCGCGCTGCTCGGGGCGCTCACCTATCTGACGCAGGCCCTGCTGCCCGCCCTGCACACGCTGATGACGGGACTGGGGGCGGCCGGGGCCCGGCTGCTGGTGATCCTGGACCATCTCACGGGCGGCAGCGGCTCCGGGAGCCGTCCCGGGGAACGGGCCGCCGAGGAGGAGGAGGACGCGGAGCGGGTGCCGGTGCGCGCTCCGCGCATGGAGCTTCGGGCGGTGACATTCGCGTACGGCCCGGGCGCCCGGCCCGTCGTGGACGGGCTCGATCTCGTCGTGGAGCCCGGTGAGCACCTCGCCGTGGTGGGGCCCAGCGGTATCGGCAAGTCCACGCTGTTCGCACTGATGGCCGGGCTGCTGGTGCCGGACAGCGGGGACATACGGCTCGACGGGGTGCCGGTGCGGCAGCGCCCCGGCCGGTACGCGTCCGCGTACACGCGTGCCCTGATACCGCAGGAGGCCTATGTGTTCACGGGCAGCCTGCGCGAGAACCTGCTGTATCTGTGCCCCGGAGGGGCGCCGACCACCGAGGTGGAGTCCGCGGCGGCGGCGATCGGCCTCGAACCCCTGGTGCAGCGGCTCGGCGGTCTCGACCTACCCGTCGACCCGGCCGCCCTGTCCCAGGGAGAGCGGCAGCTTGTCGCGCTGACCCGCGCGTATCTCTCGCCCGCCCGGCTGGTGCTGCTGGACGAGGCGACCTGCCACCTGGACCCGGCCGCCGAGGCCCGCGCCGAACAGGCCTTCGCCACCCGCCCCGGCACCCTGATAGTGATCGCCCACCGGCTCACATCGGCCCGCCGGGCATCCCGTGTACTGGTCCTGGACGGCGTACACGCCACCTCCGGTTCGCACGAAGACCTGCTGGCGCGTTCGGAGCTGTACCGGGACCTGGTGGGCCACTGGGAGGCCGGGACCGAGGCCGAGACCGGGGCCGCGAGCAGGTGAGTGTCCGTCAGACCCAGCCCGCGTGCTGCGAGATGCGTATCGCGTCGACCCGGTTGCGGGCACCCGTCTTGCGGGTGATCGCGGACATGTAGTTGCGGACGGTGCCCCGGGACAGATGCAGGTTCCGCGCTATCTCGGCGACCGTGGAACCCTCGGCGGCCAGCCGCAGCACGCTCAGCTCGCGGGGCGTCAGCGGCATCTCCGCTGCCTGGAGGAAACCAAAGGCGAGGGATTCGTCGACGAAACGTTCCCCCGCCGCGACGCGCCGAATCCCCTCGAGTAATCGCTGAGGGCCACCGTCCTTGCTGACGTACCCCAGTGCGCCGGCGTCGAAGGCGCGCCGGAGCAGACCGGGCCGGGTACCCGTCGCGAGCACCAGCAGCGCGGTGCCCATTCCGGCGATGCGCCGGGCGAGTCCGGCCACCGCGCCGAGCATGGTCGAACCCGGGCAGTCGACGTCCACGACGCAAACATCGGGCCGCAGTGACTGTGCCTGTACCGCTGCGGAGTGCCAGGAGGAGGAGATGACCTCGAAGTCGACCTCCTTTCCCAGCAGGGCGGTCAGTGCCGACCGCATCAGGCTGGTGTCGTGCACGAGCAGCACCCGTATCAACCCGTTGCCTCCTGTCGCGTGTGTGCGGTGCCCCTTTGCGCCGCACACATCCAGTCAGTCAGTCGTACAACCGGTGCCCCGTGATGCGGCGGCTAGTCGGTCCTCGGGAGGCACGGGAGCGCACGGTCCCCAACCTGTGCGCCGGGGCGTGCGCAGGCGCGCTCTTCGGCGCGCGAGAGGGTGTGCGCGCTCCCCTCGTGCCAAGGGTCCCGTTTTGCACCCGGGCCCCCCGTTCGTCGGCTGCCCCTGTGGCGTACGAGCAGGGCTGAAGAGGGTGCGCAAGGACAGGGGGATCGCTCAACCGAATCGCACAGGCCACGTGCCCGTACCTCCGCCAGCGCGCGGGCAAACCCGCTGACTGGTGGCCCTGGGAACCGGGCGCGGACGGGAAAGCCCGGCGGCGCGCCGTGCCGTCTTCCTGAGCGTGGGCCACAGCGGCCGCCACTGGTGCCAGCGCGCGCCCCATGCGCTCAGTCAGCTCAGTCAACCAAGGAAACGAACTTCCAGCGCCGTCAGACGGCGCCTAGATCGGCGGTGACGGGGAAAGGCGCGGCAGCCTTGATCACGCCGGTGAACATCTCGCCGTCCCTGTAGGCCTTGGTGGCGGGGTCGAGAACGTAGGTGTAGACGATCGGGACACCGGTGGCGGCCCGTTCGACGCGCCAGTAGAAGGGGATGCCGGCCTTGGCGTACTGGTCCACCTTCACGATCCGGTCCGTGGTCTCCGAGCCGGGCGATACGACCTCGACGACCAGGAGCACGTGTTCGGGGCGGGTGGGCGTGACGTCGATGGTCTCCGCCCGGTAGACGATGACGTCCGGACGGCGGTTGGTGAGCGGAACGTCCTGCAGGCGGACGTCGAAGTCCGTGTCGGCGTTCCAGTCCGGGCCTGCGGCGGCGTCCAGGACATTGGCCAGGAGCCGGGCCAGCCGGTTGTGCCGCTTGGAGGCGCTCGGGCTCACGACGACCATCCCGTCCACGATCTCAATGCCGGCACACTGTTCTTCGGACCAGGATTCGTACTGCTCCGCGCTGATCTGGGTGTGCATCCACGCGGGCGCCACCATCTCGGCGGGCATGGTGTGCCTCCTTCGAGGAGCCTCAACAGTTCCAGCGCTGCGGGCTCAGCCTACTGTCCTGCGGCGCCAGGACGCCCGTTTCGGAACAGCGCGATCGCCTCCCCTCTCTGCCTTCTCCTTGGGTTTTTCGGAGTACCGGCGCCCCTGGGATCGACGGGGCCCTTGCCGGGCTCGTCGAGCCCGGCTGGCGGGATGTCCCCGTCGAATGCCTGCGACGAGCGGGGAGGCCGTCGTCCACCACGTCATGGCGCCTCAGCACAACTCGGCCGTGCGAGGCAGGGCCGTGCGGGCCTCGCCGACGGGGTCGGGCGTTGTGAGAGGCTGGGCCGTATGAACCGGCTGGCTGGTGTGACCTCGCCTTATCTGCTTCAGCACGCTGACAATCCGGTCGACTGGTGGCCCTGGGAACCGGGCGCGTTCGAGGAAGCCCGGCGGCGCGACGTGCCGGTCTTCCTGAGCGTGGGCTACAGCGCCTGCCACTGGTGCCACGTCATGGCACACGAGTCCTTCGAGGACGACGACACCGCTGCGTACCTGAACGAGCACTTCATGCCCGTCAAGGTGGACCGTGAAGAGCGCCCCGACGTGGACGCCGTGTACATGGAGGCGGTGCAGGCGGCCACCGGGCAGGGCGGCTGGCCCATGTCCGTGTTCATGACGCCGGACGGTGAGCCCTTCTACTTCGGTACGTACTTCCCGCCCGAGGCCCGCCACGGGATGCCGTCCTTCCGGGAGGTGCTCCAAGGCGTGCATGACGCGTGGACGGGGCGGCGCGACGAGGTCGGGGAGGTCGCGGGGAAGATCACCCGTGATCTGGCGGCACGGCGGCTGGACCTTGGGCCGGGCAGTGGGGCGCCGGGGGATGAGGAGGCCGCCGCCGCGTTGCTGAGCCTGACCAGGGACTATGACGCGGTGCACGGCGGATTCGGCGGAGCGCCGAAGTTTCCGCCGTCGATGGTGGTCGAGTTCCTGCTGCGGCACTACGCGCGCACCAGGGCCGAGGGGGCGCTGGAGATGGCCGCAGACACCTGCGAGGCGATGGCCAGGGGCGGGATCTACGACCAGCTCGGCGGCGGATTCGCACGGTACTCGGTGGACCAGCGCTGGGTGGTGCCGCACTTCGAGAAGATGCTGTACGACAATGCGCTGCTGTGCCGGGTCTACGCCCATCTGTGGCGGCTGACCGGGAGCGACCTGGCCCGCAGGGTCGCCCTGGAGACCGCGGACTTCATGGTGCGGGAGCTGCGCACCGCCGAGGGCGGCTTCGCCTCGGCGCTCGATGCCGACAGCGCCGTCGAGGCGGGAAGCGAACGGCACGTGGAAGGGGCGTACTACGTCTGGACGCCCGCCCAGCTCGTCGCCGTGCTGGGTGCGCAGGACGCGGAGTTCGCCGGGCGCTGCTTCGGGGTGACCGAGGAGGGGACCTTCGAGGAGGGCGCCTCCGTGCTCCAGCTGCCGCTGGACGGGCAGCCTGAGGATGCCGCGCGGGTCGCCTCCGTGCGGGAGCGGCTGCTCGCGGCGCGGGAGCTGCGGCCGCGGCCGGGGCGTGATGACAAGATCGTCGCTGCCTGGAACGGCCTCGCGATCGCCGCGCTCGCCGAGGTGGGGGGCTACTTCGACCGGCCCGATCTGGTCGAGCGGGCGACGGAGGCCGCCGATCTGCTGGTACGGCTGCACCTGGACACCGGCGCGCGTCTTGTCCGCACGTCCAAGGACGGCCGGGCCGGTGCCAACGCCGGTGTGCTGGAGGACTACGCCGATGTCGCCGAGGGCTTCCTCGCGCTGACGTCCGTCACCGGTGAGGGGGTCTGGCTGGAGTTCGCCGGGCTGCTGCTCGACGGGGTGCTGGACCGGTTCACCGGACCCGACGGGGAGCTGTACGACACCGCCCATGATGCCGAGCAGCTCATCCGACGTCCCCAGGACCCCACCGACAACGCCGCGCCCTCCGGCTGGACCGCCGCCGCGGGAGCCCTGCTCTCCTATGCGGCTCACACCGGGTCCGAGGCTCATCGCGACGCCGCCGAGCGGGCGTTGGGCGTGGTCGGGGCGCTGGGTCCGCGGGTGCCCCGCTTCGCCGGCTGGGGGCTCGCCGTCGCCGAGGCGCTGCTGGACGGGCCGCGTGAGGTCGCGGTGGTCGGTCCCGAGGACGACCCCGCGACGCGTGCCCTGCACCGGGTTGCGCTGCTCGGCACCGCCCCGGGGGCCGTGGTCGCGGCCGGGGAGCCGGACAGCGGGGAGTTCCCGCTGCTCGCGGACCGGCCGCTGGTGGGCGGGGGGCCCGCCGCGTATGTGTGCCGGCACTTCGTCTGCGCCGCGCCGGTGACCGACGGTGCGGCGCTGGAACGGGAGCTGACCCCGTAGGACCCAGGAGGGCCGGACCGGAGTGCAGGGCCGGAGTGCCGGACGGCTGGACCGGCCGGGTGGTCAGAGGGGCAGCCCCTCCTTGAGCGTGTCCAGTGCGCGGTCCAGGAGCGCGACCAGATCGTCTCGCTGGTCGTGCTCCGCCCAGTAGAGCGCGACCTCGCGCAGGGTGCCCAGCACCGCCGCGGTGCAGACCCGCAGCTCCAGGTCGTCGGGCTGCCGCCCGGTTCGCTCGGCCAGCACGCGTGACACAGCCAGGGCGGTCGCCGTCATGCTCTCGGTCAGCCTGGCCCGTACGGCCGGGACCTGCACCAGTAGCCGGGTGCGCAGGCGCAGTTCGCCGGGTTCGTTCTCCAGGGCTGCCCGGGCGGTGTGTGTGACGGCGGAGCGAAGTGACTCCAGCGGGGGTTCGTCGGCGGGCCGCGCCCGCAGTGCCGACTCGATCGCCGAAAGCACCGAGGTCCCGGGGGCGTCGTCAGCGGCGAGGACGATGTCCTCCTTGGTCGGGAAGTAGCGGAACAGCGTGGACAGGGAGACCTCGGCCGCCGCCGCGATCTGCTCGGTGGTGGTCGACTCGTAGCCCTGCTCGGCGATCAGCCGGTACGCGGCCCCGCGGATCGCGGCGCGGGTCTTGAGCTTCTTGCGCTCGCGCAGGCCCATCACGGGCCGGTGGTCGTCGAGCGGGGTGCGTGCGGTGGCCGCCATGGCTTCATTGTCCTTGTGTCGGAGGCTGCCCGGGGCCCGCGACCGGGCCCCGCCCCCGAGTCCAGCACCGGCACTGGCTCACGCGTGCTGGTACGCCACCAGAGAGATGCCCACGTAGTGGACGACGAAGGCGGCCAGCGTGAACGAGTGGAAGACCTCGTGGAAGCCGAACCACCGCGGCGACGGGTTCGGTCGCTTGATCCCGTAGATCACCCCGCCCGCGCTGTAGAGCAGACCGCCGATGATCACGAGCACCAGCACCGCGACGCCGCCCTTGCGCATGAAGTCGGGCAGGAAGAAGACCGCTGCCCAGCCCATCGCTATGTAACAGGGTGTGTACAGCCAGCGCGGGGCGCCCACCCAGAACACCCGGAAGGCGATTCCCGCCACCGCTGCCGCCCAGACCGCCCACAGGAGCACCCGCCCGGTGGAGTCCGGCAGGAGGAGCAGCGTCAGCGGGGTATACGTACCCGCGATGATCAGGAAGATGTTCGCGTGGTCCAGCCGGCGCAGTACGGCGGCGGCCCGTGGGCCCCAGTCGCCTCGGTGGTAGAGCGCGCTCACACCGAAGAGCAGACAGGCGGTGAGCGTGTAGATACCGCAAGCGACCCGGCCGCGGGTCGAGTCCGCGAGGGCGGTCAGCACGATGCCCGCAATGACCACGGCGGGAAACATCCCGGCGTGCAGCCATCCCCGCAGTCGTGGCTTCAGCGCCGGTAGGTGGTCGATCTCGGTCGCATCAGTCGTTTCGGACGCTGCGGCGGCGGCTGCTGTCATGGCGGCATGCTACCTACGTCTCCGTAACCTGACGGAGGGGAGTGCGTCATCCGCGTGGGCAGGAGTGGCCATGCTCACGTGAGACGTCCTCTGGACATATGCGCACACGGCACGGATGATCAGATGAGTGCGGTCGGCACCGGATGAGCGGCTACGAAGCATCCGGGTCGCAGCCCCCACGGGGCAACAAACTTCAGACCCCTCACTTAGGAGCAATCGTGGCGCGCGACATCGCGGCTCCCGGCACCGTCCCCACCAACCACCAGGAACTCATCGCATGGGTCGATGAGATAGCAGCCATCACGCAGCCGGACAGGGTGGTCTGGTGCGACGGGTCCGAGGCCGAGTACGACCGCCTGAGCGAGGAGCTCGTCGCCAAGGGCACCTTCCGCAAGCTGGACCCGATCAAGCGCCCGAACTCCTACTACGCCGCTTCCGACCCCTCCGACGTGGCCCGTGTAGAGGACCGCACCTTCATCTGCTCCGAGAAGGAGGAGGACGCGGGCCCCACGAACCACTGGAAGGCCCCCGCCGAGATGCGGGAGATCTTCACCGGTGACAAGGGCGTCTTCCGCGGCTCGATGAAGGGCCGGACCATGTACGTGGTCCCCTTCTGCATGGGCCCGCTCGGCTCGCCGCTGTCCGCGCTCGGCGTCGAGATCACCGACTCCGCCTATGTCGCGGTCTCCATGCGCACCATGACCCGGATGGGGCAGGACGTCCTCGACCAGCTCGGCGAGGACGGCTTCTTCGTGAAGGCGGTCCACACCCTCGGCGCCCCGCTCGCCGAGGGCGAGGCCGACGTGCCGTGGCCGTGCAACAGCACCAAGTACATCTCGCACTTCCCGGAGTCCCGGGAGATCTGGTCGTACGGGTCCGGCTACGGCGGCAACGCGCTGCTCGGGAAGAAGTGCTACGCCCTGCGCATCGCCTCCGTCATGGCCCGTGACGAGGGCTGGCTCGCCGAGCACATGCTCGTCCTCAAGCTGACCCCGCCGCAGGGTGAGCCCAAGTACGTCGCCGCCGCCTTCCCGTCCGCCTGCGGCAAGACCAACCTCGCCATGCTGGAGCCCACCATCTCCGGCTGGACCGTGGAGACCATCGGCGACGACATCGCCTGGATGCGCTTCGGCGAGGACGGCCGGCTCTACGCGATCAACCCCGAGGCGGGCTTCTTCGGCGTCGCGCCCGGCACCGGCGAGCACACCAACGCCAACGCCATGAAGACCCTGTGGGGCAACGCGGTCTTCACCAACGTCGCGCTCACCGACGACAACGACATCTGGTGGGAGGGCATGACGGAGGAGACTCCGGCCCACCTCACCGACTGGAAGGGCAACGACTGGACGCCCGCGTCGGGCACCCCGGCCGCGCATCCGAACGCCCGCTTCACCGTCCCGGCCTCGCAGTGCCCGATCATCGCGCCCGAGTGGGAGGATCCGAAGGGCGTGCCGATCTCGGCGATCCTCTTCGGCGGCCGCCGCGCCTCCGCCGTCCCGCTGGTGACCGAGTCCTTCGACTGGCAGCACGGTGTGTTCCTCGGCGCCAACGTCGCCTCCGAGAAGACCGCCGCCGCCGAGGGCAAGGTCGGCGAGCTGCGCCGCGACCCGTTCGCGATGCTGCCCTTCTGCGGCTACAACATGGGCGACTACATGGCCCACTGGATCAAGGTCGGTCAGTCCGCCGACCAGGCCAAGCTGCCGAAGATCTACTACGTGAACTGGTTCCGCAAGAACGACGCGGGCAAGTTCGTCTGGCCCGGCTTCGGCGAGAACAGCCGGGTGCTGAAGTGGATCGTGGAGCGCCTGGAGGGCAAGGCCGAGGGCGTCGAGACCCCGATCGGCATCCTCCCGACGAAGGAGTCGCTGGACACCCAGGGCCTCGAAATGCCCGAGGAGGACCTGGACTTCCTGCTCAAGGTCGACGCCGACGTCTGGCGCGAGGAAGCCGCGCTGGTGCCCGAGCACCTCAACACCTTCGGTGACCACACCCCGAAGGAGCTGTGGGACGAGTACCGCGCACTGGTCACCCGGCTGGGCTGAACACCCACTCGGAGCTGAGGCCCGGGCCCGCACCGTACAACGGCGTACGGGGCGGGCCCCGGCCTTTCTCCGCGACATTGCCTCACGAGGAACCCGACCGGTCGCGGCCCTCCGGATAGCGGGTGTACGTCTGCTGCCGCCGTGCCTCCTGCTCCCGGAGACCCGTGGTGAGGCGCTCCGCCCCCGCGTGCAGCAGTCCGAGCTGCCGCTCAAGATGCCGCTCGGGCGGTTCGCTGCCCGGGCCGAGACGCGATCGGCGGCGCGCACATGGGCCGGAGGCCAGTGGGTCGGTGCTGCTGACGAACAGGGTGCTGCTCAACTCGGCGTGCACGGCGGAGCCCCTGTGCTGCTGCCGGGTCCGGTCGGCCTTCGTGGCCTCCACGTACGGTCCCATGCGCAGGGTCCCCGGAGATCCTGCCGCGCCGTGCGGCGAGCCCGCGGAGTGCGCGCGGAACTCCACATTCCAGGGGGAGTCGGGTGTACGGGGGGAATCCGCCTTCCCGGTATGCAACCGGAACCAGACCTTCCTGACGGCTGGTTCACTCGCTGCTCCCGCACTGGGTGGCACCCGGTCCGCGCACCTCTGCGGCCCGCGGACCGGGGCCGTCAGGGGGCGCCGACGAGCTGCGCGTCGCGCAGGGCGGCGGTATGGGCGTCCATACACTCGGCGGACAGGATCGCGACCACGGTGTCCGCGCGTGACGCGGCGACGACCAGGGCGCGACCGGCGAGTGTGAGGGCGCGCTCGTGCAGGGTCGCGGGCTCGGCGCCGGTCAGTCCCGCGTGCCGCACGGGCGGGGCGCCGCGCAGCCGGGCGACCTCGGTGGCAATGCGGTCCGCCTCGGTCGTGAGGCCGAGTTCGTCGGTGACGGCGAGCAGCGCGGCGAGGTGGCCCGCGAGCTGGATGTCCAGCTCCTCCTCGCGGCTGCGGTGCGGGAAGTCGCAGGTGCCGGAGGCGTCGGCCACCGAATGGACGGACTTCGAGCGGATCGGTTCGTACATGGGGGACGGCCTCCCTCGCGCTATCAGGAGGCCATCCTACCTTGGATCTAGTCTAAAGTTGTGCCCGATCGGGAAAACGGCCCCTTATGGCTGGCTGTAGCCGTCCAGGAAGGTCCCGATCCGGGTCACCGCGTCCGCCAGGTCCGTGGCGTTCGGCAGGGTCACGATCCGGAAGTGGTCGGGCTCGTGCCAGTTGAAGCCGGTCCCGTGCACGACCATGATCTTCTCGGCTCGCAGCAGGTCCAGGACCATCTGCCGGTCGTCCTTGACCTTGTAGACGCTCGGGTCGAGCCGCGGGAACAGATACAGCGCCCCCTTCGGCTTCACGCAGCTCACCCCGGGGATCTGGGTCAGCAGGTCGTACGCCACGTCCCGCTGCTCGAGCAGCCGGCCGCCGGGGAGCACCAGTTCCTCGATCGACTGCCGCCCCTGGAGCGCGGCGGCCACCGCGTGCTGCGCCGGCATGTTGGCGCACAGCCGCATGTTCGCGAGGATCGTCAGGCCCTCGATGTACGACGACGCGTGCGCCTTCGGGCCGCAGACCGCGAGCCAGCCGCTGCGGTAGCCCGCCACCCGGTAGTTCTTGGACATCCCGTTGAAGGTCAGCACCATCAGATCGGGTGCGATCGCGGCGGTCGGGGTGTGCGTGGCGCCGTCGTAGAGGATCTTGTCGTAGATCTCGTCGGAGCAGACCACGAGCTGGTGGCGCCGGGCGATCTCGGTGAGGCCGCGCAGCACCTCGTCGTCGTACACGGCGCCGGTGGGATTGTTCGGGTTGATGATCACGATCGCCTTGGTGCGATCGGTGATCTTCCGTTCGATGTCCGCGAGGTCCGGCATCCAGTCCGACTGCTCGTCGCAGCGGTAGTGCACGGCCGTGCCGCCGGCGAGTGAGACGGACGCGGTCCACAGCGGATAGTCCGGAGCCGGTACGAGCACCTCGTCGCCGTCGTCGAGCAGGGCCTGCATCGACATCTGGATCAGCTCGGACACGCCGTTGCCGAGGTAGATGTCCTCGACGGAGAGTGGGATGCCCTTGGTCTCGTAGTGGCTCATGATCGCGCGCCGCGCGCTGAGCAGGCCCTTGGCGTCACCGTAACCGTGGGCGCTGCCCACGTTCCGCAGGATGTCCTCGAGGATCGCCGGGGGGCACTCGAACCCGAACGCTGCCGGGTTGCCCGTGTTCAGCTTGAGGATGCGGTGGCCGGCTGCCTCCAGCCGCATCGCCTCCTCGAGCACCGGGCCCCGGATCTCGTAACAGACGTTGGCGAGCTTGGTCGACTGGATCACCTGCATGACGCGAGCTTACGGGGGCCGTCCGCGGGGCGCTTCGTGTTTTGGGACACGTCGGGCGGTTGCCGGGAGTCCGGCGCAGCTCGCAGGGGGTGGTGGGGGGTGCGCGGTGCCGCCCGTTCGGGTGGCGCCGGGAGGGGGAGGCGGCTGCCTCAGACACGGCCCCCGCCGGGCCCGGCCGGTGCCACGATACGGGCCACCGCCGCCACGACGGCGGCGCGGTAGCGCTCCCGGCGCCCGCCGTGCCATGCGGTGCCGTCCGCGTCGGTGGCGGGGCCACCGGGGGCGGCGAACCAGGACTGGGCCAGGGAGAGCACGAGGGTGAGCATGTCGGCCGGATCGGTGCCCGCGTCGACGCGCCCCGCCTCCTGCTCGGCGGTCACGGCCGCGGTCTTGCCGCGGTAGGCCTCGGCGCCGGCGGCCGAGGTCCCGGGGCGCTCCAACTGCTTCCAGGCCATGAGCCGCATCAGCTCCGGCCGGTCGGCGAGGTGGTCGAAGATCGCCCCGGCGTACCCGGGCAGGTCCGATGCGTCGAACGGCACCGACTCGGCGCCCTGCTCCATGGCCTGCTGGAGCACCAGGTCGAAGAGCTGCTCCTTGTTGCCGAAGTAGACGTAGATCAGGCGCTTGTTCGCCCCGGCCGTCTCGGCGATGCGGTCGACCCGGGCGCCCGCGATGCCGTACTCGGCGAACTCGGTGAGGGCCGCGTCGAGGAGGCGTGCCTTGGTTGCGCTGGAGTCCCGTGCCACGGAGGCAGCCTACCCGGTAACTATCCAGTTATTGACATAGCGGCGACCCGGCTGCATAGTGGAACTAACGAGTTAGTTACTTACGTAGGAGAGTCGTGATGGAGCAGCGTGCACTGGGGTCCCAGGGTCTGGTCGTCGGAGCCGAAGGGCTCGGCTGCATGGGGATGAGCGCCTTCTACGGCGCGACCGACGACGCCGAGTCGCTGGCGACGATCGACCGCGCCCTGGAGCTCGGGATCACCATGCTGGACACCGCCGAGGGCTACGGCCCGTACCTCAACGAGGCACTGGTCGGCAGGGCGGTCGCCGGCCGCCGTGAGCGCGTCGTGATCGCCACCAAGACCGGGGTCGAGTTCACCGACGACGGCGCCCTGGTCGGGCTCAACGGCCGGCCCGAGTACATCCACCGGGCCGTGGACGGTTCCCTGAGCCGGCTCGGCACGGACCATATCGACCTCTACTATCTGCACCGCGTCGACCCGACCGTGCCCATCGAGGAGAGCGTCGGGGCCATGGCGGAGCTTGTCGCTGCCGGCAAGGTCCGCTATCTGGGTATCAGCGAGGCGGCGGCCGCGACGATCCGGAGGGCCCATGCCGTGCACCCGCTGACCGCCGTGCAGACCGAGTACTCGCTGTTCGAGCGGGGCATCGAGGGCGACGGCGTCAAGTCCGCGCTCGAGGAGCTCGGTATCGGCCTCGTCGCGTACTCGCCTCTCGGCCGGGGCTTCCTGTCCGGGGCCATCAGCTCGCCCGCCGACTTCGCCGCCGACGACTTCCGGCGTACCGACCCGCGCTTCCAGGGGGAGAACTTCGCCCGCAACCTCGCCGTCGTCGACGAGGTCCGGCGGCTCGCCGCCGAGAAGTCCGCCACCCCGTCCCAGCTCGCGCTGGCCTGGGTGCTCGGCCAGGGCGCGGTCCCGATCCCCGGTACCAAGCGCCGCCGCTACCTGGAGGAGAACGCCGCGGCCGTGGCCGTGGAGCTCGGCGCCGACGACCTCGCGGCCATCGAGGCCGTGGCGCCGCGGGGCGTCGCCTCCGGTGACCGCTACGCGCCCGAGCTCATGCAGACCCTCAACGGCTGAGCTGCGGGGGCGGGCGCTCCGCAGGTGAGTCGGGCGGGCGGGGGCGGCGGTTGGCTGGCTGAATGCTGAATAGCTCATGTGTTCGGTTTTTCGCTATCCTGGAACCATGGCCGCAGTCCCTCTGCAAGGCTCGCTCTTCGACCAGACCGACGAGATCCGCCTCGGTCCGCTGAGGCGTGCGGACATCCGCCGCACCGTGCTCGGCGACGGAGCCTGGCTCGACACCCGTCCCGGCTGGCTCTCCGGAGCGGACGCGCTGTTCGAGGCGCTGGCCGGGGGTGTCGCCTGGCGCGCCGAACGCTGGCGGATGTACGACCGCGAGGTCGACGTGCCCCGCCTCCTCGCGCACTACCCCGCGGGCGAGCCGCTTCCGCATCCCGTCATCGCCGAGGCGAGGGACGCCCTGTCCGCGTACTACGCCGGTGAACTCGGCGAACCCTTCGTGTCGGCGGGGCTCTGCCACTACCGCGACGGCCGCGACAGCGTCGCCTGGCACGGCGACACGAACGGACGCGGCTCGCGCCAGGACACCATGGTCGCCATCCTCTCCGTCGGCTTCCCGCGCGAGCTCGCGCTGCGGTCCCGCAGTGGTCGCCACGCCCCGGTCCGCAGGGCGCTGGGGCATGGCGACCTGGTCGTCATGGGTGGTTCCTGCCAGCGGACCTGGGAGCACGCCGTGCCGAAGACCGCGCGTGCGGTCGGGCCCCGGATCAGCATCCAGTTCCGGCCGCACGGGGTGAGCTGAGCCCGGCGGCCGGTGCGTCCACGCGCCCGACGGGCCCGACTTTTAAGGGACTTTGAAGAACCGCTTAGGGCTCTTTTCTCCACGGTGTCACCGGGACTTCCGCTGCATATGGTCCCGGAGGAACGTCCGTCGAGGAGCAGCAGGAGCAGCGGTCATATGGGCACCGATCACGCGAAGCACGGTCGTCATTCGGCACCGGCGAGGAAACCACGGCTGAGGATATCGGTGGCTGCGGGAGTCGCCATCGCGGTACTCGGCGGCGGCTCCGCACTCGCCTGTATCGACACGGGCCAGGGATCAGGCAGACCCGTGGCGCGGTCGGGGCAGTCCGGACAGCCGAAGAACTCGCCTACGCCGAATACGGAATCCGCCTCCGCCGCGCGTCCCGGCGGGAACGCGGACGCCAAGGGGAACGGGCAGGGAAGTCCTGCGAGCGCGAGCCGGCCCGGCCCGGCGAACACGTCGAAGGGTTTTACGCCCAGGAGTTCCGAACAAGGGACTGCCTCAGGCGCGAGCCGTACCTCGCCCGGCCGTGCGAAGGCGGCAAGCCTCGTCACCGGCGGCGGCAACCGCGCCGTCCCCGACGTCACGGAGCAGGCGATCGGATATCTCGCCGTCGACTTCGACTACGCGGGCACCGACTTCCTTCCCCGCTACACCCAGTGCAGTGCCGCCGTGGTCTCGCGGAACGTCATCGCGACGGCCGCGCACTGCGTCGTCAAGCCGAACGAACGCGCCGGGAACCGGGAAGCGTTCTTCGCCCCCGCCCTGAATTCCAGCAAACAGCCCAAGTTCAAGGACTACTACCGCTCCTCGCGTATTTTCGTCCACCCCGAGTACGACGCGGGCAGGAGCTCCTGGGAGCGCACCGCCTACGACGTCGCCTTCGTGGTGCTGGAGCCGAAGAACGGACGCAGCATCGGCGATGCGGTCGGCTGGGTCCCGAGCCGTTCGGAGAACTCCCTCACCGGCCGTCAGTTGAAGATCGCGGGCTATCCCTCGGAGGCCGTCGGCCGTTACCGCCTGGACCTGTGCCAGAAGCAGACCCGTGCGCTGCCCGCCAACCGCGGCAAGGATCCCGACAGCTCGGTGATCTGGGGTGTGAACACCTGCTCCAATCTGGGTGACGGCGCATCGGGCGGCCCCTGGTTCGCCGACCAGGGCGGCGGCAACTGGGTCATGGTCGGGGTGAACCACGGCACGTTCAAGCACAACGGGCAGAACGCGGCGGCCGCGGCGACGCTGGGCGACGACGCCTGGCGGACCTTCCAGACGGCCAAGCGCTTCGCCGGCGACAACGGCTGAGCGAGTCCACCGGGCTCAACGGGCGAGCAGCCCGCGTGCGCGGCGGCGGACTGCTCGCCCCTGGGCGTCGCCCTTCGGTGTGACCAGCGGCAGCGACACCTGCACGCGGGCACCGCCCATCGGTGAGCGGGCGATGCCCAGCCGCCCCCCGGCGTCCCGGACGGCCCGGTCCGCGATGTTGAGCCCGAGCCCGGTGGACCCTCCTTCGCTGACGCCGCGCGCCAGCGCGCTGTGCGGATCCACGATGCCGGGCCCGGCATCGTCCACGGTGAACAGCACCGCCTGCGCGGAGCGCTCGACGCGGACGCAGAGCGCGGTGCCCTGAGCGGTGTGCCGGAAGACGTTGCCGAGGAGGGTGTCCACGACCGTGGCCAGGTCCTCCTGCGACATGCGCACGGACGTGGCTTCGGAGGTCACTTCGCGTGTGCAGGAGCGGTGCTGCTGCTCGGCCAGTACACCCCAGAAGTCCAGTCGCCGCCCGACCAGTTCGGTCACCGAGCAGAACCCGGGTTCGTGGTCCTCGTCGGGCAGGGCCGACGAGGCGAGGGGCGTACGGGCGGCGGAGATCATCGTGTCGACCTCCGACTCCAGCTCGGACACGGCCGCGGTGAGACGGCGTACGTCGGTCGTCCCGCCCAGACGTTCCGCTTCGAGGCGCAGGGCCGTGAGTGGTGTACGCAGCCGGTGCGACAGATCCGCGATCAGCTCACGCTCCACGGCGAGGAGTTGCGTGACCCGGTCGGCCATCCCGTTGAACGCGGCCCCGGCCTCCCGCAGTTCCGCGGGCCCGTGCGGTTCGACCCGGGCCATCAGATCACCGGCGCCCAGCGCGTGCGCGGCCCGGGACAGACCCCGGGCCGACCGGATGACACCGCCCCCGAGCCGGTCGGCGACCAGGACCGACCCGACGACAAGTCCGAGTGCCAGCGCCGACATCACGGCCCAGGAGGTGGCCACCCCTTCGGTGAGCTCGTCCTCGTCCGCGTACGCCTCGATCACGGCGACGCCGCCCCCTGGCAGGACGACGGGGTGCAGGTAGACCCATCCGCCGCCGACGTCGAGGGACGAGGTCTTCCTGAGCCGCACCGCCCTCAGCAGCTCGGCACGGGGAGCATGCGGCGTACCGGCGAACTGCCCGTCGGGCAGCCGCACGGAAAGCCGCCGCCCCTGCGGATCGGTCTCCGCCAGCACCTGCCTGACCTCGCCGGGCTGTCTGGTGAAGGCGAGCAGCGGAGCGAGCGCCGTGGCCTGCTGCTCGGCGGTGGCGGTCACCCGCTCCCTGGCCTGGGAGCGGACGAGCAGACCCAGCGGTACGAGGAAGGAGAGCGTGATGACGAGCGTCACGCCGAACGAGATCCCCGCGAGCGCGCGCCTCACCGCGGGGTCACCAGCTTGATGCCGATGCCCCGCACGGTGTGCAGGTAACGCGGGGCGGCCGGGCTCTCGCCCAGCTTGCGGCGCAGCGCCGAGAGATGGACGTCCACGGTCTGCTCGTCCACGTACGGCCGCCGCCACACATCGGTCAGGATGCGGCGCCGCGACACCACCTGGTCGGCCCTGCCGACCAGATACGCGAGCAGATCGAACTCCCTCCTGGTGAGCACGAGCTCGTGCCCGGCGTGAAACGCCGTGCGCGCGAGGGGATCGATGAGGAGTTCCCCGATCCGCAGGGCCGCCGAGGCCGCCGGCGCGTGCTCCGCCGGCGCCGACCTGCGCAGCACGGCAGCGAGCCGCGCCGCGAGTTGGCCGCCGGAGAACGGTTTGACGACGTAGTCGTCCGCCCCCGCGTTGAGCACCCTGATGATCTCCGCGTCGTCATCGCGCGCCGTGGCCACGAGTACCGGCACCCGCGAGATGCCGCGCAGCATCCGCAGCACGTCCATTCCGTCCAGATCGGGTAGCCCGAGGTCGAGCACGACGGCATCCGGCGGATCCTGCGCCGCCTCCCGCAACGCGTCGAATCCGGCCGCGGCGGTGCGCACGGCATGTCCGTGCGCGGACAGCGCCTCGATGAGCGCGGTCCGTATGACGGGGTCGTCTTCGACGAGCAGGACGGAGGCCATGGGCGTGCACGTTAGCTCCTCGCTTTCAGGATCGCTGCGGCAGCCCGCTCATTTCGCAAACCGGCCGAACGTGAATTGATCTTCAACGCGGTCGGCCGCGGTATTGAAGAAAGTCCGCTGCCGGTGAAGTGCGCCTTCCGGGTTGTCCTGTCCGGCTGGAAAGCGCTGGGAGTTCGCACGTGCCCGGCGCGCACGGCGAGGTGGGCGCGCGGTTCCCGCTCGTTTTACGGGGTGTCCCGGCAATTCAGCCGCGGGCCGTGAACTCCACCGAAAAGCGGAGGGCACTCATCCGGATTTCGCGTTGCCGGTGACTGCTGGACGTCGTCCGCGCATGCGGCTACATTCAGCCACTTAGTGGCTGGTTGACGTCATGCCACGGCCGACACGTGACAGCGATGGTCCGGCGAGTGGTGCCGTCGGGGGCCCTGCGTGCAGGCGCGGGGGACGGCACCCAGGGGGAGTCGACGGCTCGGCGTGCCCCTTGATCGCCGGGCTGACGAGTGAACCAGGAGCGACCAGGTGGTTCAGCCCGGACAGCACGCCCGGCCCGCATCAGCGGCAGGGGCAGGGGAAGTGCGGACCGCCGGCTCCGCGAGCGAGGATGCCGGCAACCACGACGACTACGCCGTCAGTCCCGACGGCGTCGAGCACGTGCACCGCGTCGGCGACACCGCCCTCGTGCGGATCGTCCGCTGCCGCCCCGTTTCGGCCTCCGCGGCCGGTTCCGTAGACCGGGCCGCGGCCGAACTGCACGATCGTCACGGGGCCGCGCTGCTCCGGTTCGCGGCGCTGTGTGCCGCCACCCCGCACGCCGCCGACGAACTCGCCGCCGAGGCGGGCCGCAAGGCGGTACGCGACGCCTCGGCGCTGTCCGAGCCCGCCTGGCGGCCCCATCTGCTCACCACCGTGCTGTCCGTCGCCGGCACTTGGCTGCGCTCGGGCCGTGGCACCGACCTCGGACCCGATCTGCGGACCGCGCTGGAGGCCCCCGGAGAGGGGCAGGGCAGTGGGCCGTCGCTGATCCTTGAGGCCTTCACGAGCCTTCCGTCGCAGACCCAGACGCTGCTGTGGCACGACACCGTGGAGGGCGAGGAGCTCCCGGAGATCCTGCGCTACATCGGCGCCACCGAGGCCGACCTTCCCCCGGGCAGTCCGGGCAACGCCCGCGACGCCTTCCGCGCCGCCTATGTGCGGGTCTACGAGGAGCAGGCGGCAGGCGACTGCCGTCACTTCAAGCGCATCGTCGTGGCGTCCGCACGGCTCGCCGACCACCCGGTGGACGGCCATCTGAAGTCCCATCTCGCACAGTGCCCGGGAGCGTGCAGCCGCGCCTACGACGACCTGCGGCGGATGCTGGGGCGCCACGACATCCTGCTCGCCGAGGGCATCCTGGCCTGGGGCGGTGCCCGCTACATCGCGGAACGCCCGGCCGGTGACCGCCGGGTCGGCGCGAGCGGCCTCGCGAACCCCGGCCCTGACCGCAAGCAGCGCACACGCCGGCTGGCGGCCGTGGGCGCGCTCGTCTGCCTCGCCGTCGCCGTACCGGCCACCATCGTCGCGTTCACCGCGGGCGGCCCCGCACACCCGACCGCCGTCAGCGGGACCCTCGTACCGGGAGCCGCCGGGACGTCGCTGCTGCCGTCGGCACCGGGCTCGGCACCGGCCTCACCGTCGGCGTCGGCGTCCCCGTCCGCGTCGCCGACGGCCGCGCCCAAGCCTCCGGCACGCCCCAGCGCCTCCCCGAGCCGCAAGCCCGCGACTCCCGTGCCGCCGGTGGTTCCCGGCGCCGCCGTCTCCTGGAGCTGGCGCGGGAAGACCGGCTCCACGACCGCCGACGCCTCCGGCAACGGCAACACCGGCGTGCTGGTCAACGGCCCGACCCCCGACGGCAGCGGGGCGCTGCGCTTCGACGGGCGGAGCCAGTACGTCGAGTCGGTACGCCCCGCGGTGGACACCAACCAGAGCTTCACCGTCGCCGCCTGGGTGAACCTCGCCTCCAAGGGCGACTTCCACACGGCGCTCAGCCAGGACGGCGACCGGATCAGCGGATTCTTCCTCCAGTACGACCCGCGCGTCGACCGCTGGACCATGGCCGTCCGCGACGACGACTCCACCCGCGCCGACAGGGATCAGGCCGAGTCCGTGACGCGGCCTGCGGTCGGCACCTGGGCGCATCTCACCGGCGTCTACGACGACGGAAAAGACGAGATCCGCCTGTACGTCAACGGCGTACTGGAGGACACCGCGAAGCACTCCGGTGACTGGGGCGCCGACGGCAACTTCGTCGTCGGACGCGCCAAGTGGGACGGCGGGGACGCTGACCGGTTCTCCGGGCTCATCGGCGACGTACGCGCCTTCCCGCGCGCCCTCGGGGACTCGGAAGCCGCCACGCTGGCGACGACCCCACCGAAGTGACGTCGAGGTGAGGCGTCAGCCGTCAGCCGTCAGCCGTCAGCCGTCAGCCGTCAGCGTCCAGCGGGCGCAGGCGGCAGCGGGCCGGTCCGGTCGCGCGCAGCGTGATCTCCGCCGTGACCGGGACCTCCGTGTCCAACGCCTCCAGCTCGTACTCCCGCAGGATCATCGACAGCGCGAGCACCGATTCCAGCATCGAGAAGTGCTGACCGATACAGGCCCGCGGTCCGCCCCCGAACGGGAACCAGGCGTACCGCGGCCTGTCCTTCTCCCGCCCCGGCGCGAAGCGGTCGGGGTCGAAACGGTCCGGCTCCTCCCAGTACCGGGGATGCCGGTGCGTCACCCACGGCGCCACGATCACATCCGCCCCGGCCGGGATCTCGTATCCGCCGACCTCGATCGCGGCCACCGCCTGCCGCCCGATCACCGGCGCCGCCGGGTAGAGCCGCATGGCCTCCTTCAGCACCTGCGTCAGATAGGGGAGCGCGTCGACGTCGTACGCCTCGGGCGTCCGCCCCGCCAGTACGCCCACGGCCTCCGCCCGCGCCCTGGCCTGGAGTTCGGGGTGCCTGGCCAGCAGGTGCAGGGCGAACGCCAGTGAGGTGGCGGTCGTCTCGTGCCCCGCGAGCAGGAAGATCAGTACCTGGTCCCGGATCTCCGACGAGTCCAGGCTGCCGTCCTCGGCGCTCTGCGCCTGCGCGAGAAGAGTCAGCAGGTCGTCCCCCTTCGCCTCGTCCCCTTCGGCACGCCGCTGCCCGATGATCCGGTCGCACACCCCGTACAGCTCCCGCGTCGCCGTGGCGGCCTCGCGGTTGGAGGGAGTCGGCCAGGAGCGGGGCGGGTTGAGGGGCGAATAGCCGCGGCGCAGGGTGTAGTTGCCGATCACCGGGAAGCAGCGCTCGATGACGTGCACCGCCTCCTCGACATCGGTGCCGAACAGGATGCGGGCCACCGCGCGCAGCGCGAGCCCGGTCATCTCGTCGACCACGTCGACGGTGCCGTCCGGGGCGTCCTTCCAGCGCGCGAGCAGCGCGGCGGTCTCGTCCGTGACGGCCCCGGCGTAGCCGTCCACCCGGCGACGTGTGAACAGCGGCTGGACGAGACGGCGTTGCCGCATGTAGTCGTCGTCCTGGCTGGTCAGCAGGCCGTTGCCGAAGGACTCCCGGACCTCCTGGTAGAAGGCGTTGTCCTTGCGGAAGCCGGTCGCGTCGGTGGCCAGCACCTGCTGGGCGCCCTCGGCCGAGAACACCCCGTACAGCTCCATCCGCAGCCCGGGCGGACCGGCGGTGAACCTGACGACGTCGCCGTGCTCGCGACAGGCGTTCAGGTAGGTGCCGAGGGAGTCCTTCTTGAGGTCGAGCAGCGAGCCCAGCAGGGGCGCCCCGGCAGGGCCGGGGATCCTCCCGTCCGCCGCCGTCATGCCGTGCTGCCGTCCAGGAGGGCGGTCCGGTCAGCCGACCTGGACCACATGAGACGCTGGCTCATGGTTTCTCCGCCACTTCTCCGATGGTGCTCCGATGACGTCCGTCGGCGGATCATGCCATGCGTCCGGAAGGGCGCACGAGACCTGTCTCATAGGCGAAGACCGCGGCCTGCGTCCGGTCGCGCAGCCCCAACTTGTAGAGAATCCGGCCCACATGGGTCTTCACGGTCTGTTCGGCGAGGACCAGCTGCCCGGAGATCTCCGCGTTGGACAGGCCCTGGGCTATCAGGGACAGGACCTCGGTCTCGCGTTCCGTCAGGGCCCCCACACGGTCTTTGTGCGGGACGCGCAGTGCCGTCCGGGTGACCCGGGAGTACTCGCCGATGAGCCGCTTGGTGAGGTTGGGGGAGAGCAGGGCTTCGCCGGCCGCCACCACCCGCACGGCGTGGGCCAGTTCGTCCGCCGACGCGTCCTTGAGCAGGAACCCGGACGCACCTGCGCGCAGCGCCTCGTACACGTACTCGTCCAGATCGAAGGTGGTCAGGACGAGGACCCTGACGGTGGAGTCGGCGGGGGCGGTGATCCGCCGGGTCGCCTCGATACCGCCGAGTCCGGGCATACGGATATCCATCAGGACGACATCCGGCGTGAGTCCGGTGACCTGGGCGATGGCGTCGTGACCGTCGACGGCCTGGCCGACGACCTCGATGTCCGGTTCGGAGTTCAGGAGCACCGTGAAGCCCTGGCGGACCATCATCTGGTCGTCGGCGATCAGCACGCGGATGGGGGGCGTCGTCATACGGGGTCCTCGGCGGAGTCCTTGGCGTGAACGCGGGTGGGGGCGGGGGAGGTTGAAGCGGTGGGCAGGATCGCGGTCACTTCCCAGCCGCCTGCGGGCGTACGCCCCGCGGCGAGCTCGCCGCCCAGCATGGCGGCCCGCTCGCGCATCCCCAGGAGTCCGTGACCGGCGCCGGCCGGGTGCGTGGGCGGCGTGCGGGGCGGGGTGTTGGTGATCCGCAGGGTCAGAGCGTCCGATCGGTAGCCGAGCTCCACCCGGACCGCCGCGCCGGTGGCATGCCGCATCGCGTTGCTCAGCGCCTCCTGGACGATACGGAACGCCGACAGCTCGACACCGGGCGACAGGGGACGCCGCACGCCGGTGGTCTCCTTGGTGACCGTGAGCCCGGCGCCGCGCACATTGGCGACCAGCTCGTCCAGCCGGGCGAGGGTGGGCTGCGGGGCGTGCCGTACGCCGTCCGCCGCCGCGTCCCCGGCGCGCAGCACCCCCAGGACGCGGCGGAGTTCGGTGAGCGCCTCGACCGCGTTCTCGCGGATGCCGGCGAGATTCTCCTTGAGCGCTTCCGGAGGGTCCTCGATCAGACGCGGGGCGACCTGTGCCTGGATGGAGATGACCGACATGTGGTGGGCGACCACGTCGTGCAGCTCGCGGGCGATGCGGTTGCGCTCCTCCAGCAGGGTGCGCCGGGCGCGTTCCCCGGCGGTGAGGACCTGCTGCTCGACGAGCCGTTCCCGGGCGACCCTCCGTGTGCGCAGCGAGCTGCCGACGGCGACGGCGCCCGAGAAGCAGATCAGTCCCCATTCGGTGAGGACCCCGTTGTACTCGGGGGGTGGCGCGACGACAGAGTGGTACTGCCCCAGCAGCAGCGTGACCCCCAGGGCCGTCACGGCGGCGAAGGGGCGGACCCGCAGCGAGAGAAGCAGCAGCACGAAGGAGTGCAGCGCGATCCCGCCCGCGGTCCACGGCCAGTGGGTGTCGGGCCCGGTGTTCCACCGGAGGTGCGCGACCAGGAAGAGCGCGAGCGCGGACAGCCACCAGGCGGGTGCCGGCCGGAACAGCGCCACCACGGGCGCCGCGGTCTGGGCTGCGGCGAGCAGGCTCACCATGGGCATCGGGCCCGAGCCGGCCAGGTCGTTCATGTTGAGCATCAGCAGCAGCACGGCCAGCAGCACCATGTGGACATGCGGCAGCCAGCCCAGCCACCCCGTGCGCGGCAGCGGGTCGCGGGCCACCGTCCACAGGTCCTCGCGCACGGCGCGCACCGGCGCGCGCAGCGCCGTCAGCCACCGTCTGTCCACGCTCGTCGCGTCCCCCTCGCTCACAAGTCGCATCCTAAGGACGGTCCTTGACGGTCGTGCGGACGGTCCGCTGTTCGCGTACGACCCGGGGCACGCCGCGGCTCGCCCGCTGCCGCTGCTCGTACGTGCGGAACGCCGCCCAGCACGCGAGCAGGGCCAGCACGAAAACGGGCAGCCAGGCGAGACGGGCGAACACCCAGCCCGCCCCGTCGGGGACGGTGTGCAGCCCCGGCAGCGGGTCGCCGGCGAGCAGACCGCTCGCGGTGACCGCCATCATCGCGGTCTGGTGCCACAGGAACACGGTCATCGCGGAGAGGTTCACCAGCGCCACGGCGGTCCAGACGGCGGGGCGGCGCAGCACCCTGCGCAGCGGTTCGAGCAGCAGCAGGGCGGCGCCGCACTGGGCGAGGCCGAAGGCGACGGCAGCGAGGGTGGGCGGGTTGAGGTTGGAGACCTCCGCGCCCGGGACACCGACCATGGAGGCCGGATAGCCCGCCACCGCGACCAGCACGGCGGTGACGGCGGCCCCGCCGAGCAGCAGCGTCCAGCGGATCGCGGGGCGCGGAAGGCCGTCGCGGGCCCATAGCGCGCCGAAGCAGTAGGGGACGGCCCAGCCCGCCGCCACGTTGACCCAGCCGGTCCCGTCGTCCGGCTCCAGCACACCGAACCGGAGCAGGTCCACATGCAGTACGACGGCGATCGGCCACAGCGGGTTGAGCCGCACCAGCAGGGGTGTGGCCGCCGTCAGTGCCGCGAAGACCAGCAGGAACCAGAGGGGGGACAGCACCAGTTTCAGGAGCGCGCGTACCGTCTCCACGCCGACTCCGGACACCAGCAGCGCGCCCGCCACCACGGCCCACACCACCAGCACGGCCGCGACCGGCCGGAACAGCCGGGCCATCCGGGCGCCGAGCCACTTCCCGTAGCTCTCGCCGCGGGCCTGCGCCGACGCGTAGCCCGCCGCGCCCACCTTCCCGCCCACCAGGAAGAACACCGAGAGGGTCTGGAGCAGCCAGGAGACCGGGGTGAGCTGCGGCATGTGCGACAGCGGACTCGTGGCGCGCAGCGTGCCGCTGTCGGCGACCAGTGCGGTCACCAGCCAGTGGCCGAGCACCACGCCGAGGATGGCGAAGGCGCGCAGGGCGTCGACGGCACGGTCGCGGTTCGGGGGAGTGGCGGCTTCGATCCGCCGGATCAGCTCATGCACGACCGGTCTCCTGGGCGCTGGAAGAGGTGTCGGAAGGGGTGCGGCCCGAGACGATCCGGGCGATGTTCGTCAACGCGACGGAACCGGGCTCCAGATAGTCGCTGTGGCCGGCGGCCCCCGCCGCGAACACCCGGGCGCCGAACTCCTCGGACACCGGGTCGTTGCTTCCCAGCCCGAGGTCCGCGAACGGCAGCGGCACACTGACGTGCGGGACGGACGCGATCCAGTCGCCGGACCCGCGACCCGCCCAGACCGTGGCCTTGGTGTGCAGGGACACGGCGGCGTCGACGCCCGCCCCGGGGCTGCCGTAGAGCACGATGTCGGACACGGATGCCATGGCCGCGGCACCCGTCCCGGAAGCGGCGACACCGCAGACCACCGAGCCGTAGGAATGGCAGAGCAGCGAGAGGCGGGCCGTCGGCCTGAGGGCTCCGAGCCCCGCGACGAAGGAGCTGAGCTGAGGGGCGGCGTCCTCGGCACGGCCGGGAGTCAGCACCTCCGGGCCCACCGTGCTCGGCGTCCGGTACCCGAGCCAGGCGACCACGGCCGCCCGCTCGCCCAGTTCCGCGCGCAAGGCCGCCGCGCCGGCCCGGAAGCGTTCGTACGTGTCGAGGCTGGTGTCCGAGCCGGGTACGAGCACGGCGATCCGCTCGGCGCTCGCGAGGTCTCCGAAGACCTCGGCCGTACGACCGCCGTCGCGTCCGTCGAAGGTGAGGAACCCCCGCTCCGGGGTCGCCAGGGCGCGCAGCGCGGCGGCCCGGCGCCGGTCGCCGTGCTCGGCGGCCGTCCGTTCGGCAGCCCGGATGGCTTCGCGGTTCACGGCGTAACGCGTGGCGAGGGCTTCGGGGGTGGCCGACCCGATCGGGGCGAGTGCGGGCGGTACGGGCGCGGGGACGGCGGAGGGCCGGGCCGCTCCCGACAGCGGCAGCGCCACCGAGGCCATCACCAGCGCGGCGAGAAGGGTGCGGCCGAATCGGCGCCTGCGCGGGCGAGTTGCCATGGTCGATTTGCTCCTCTTGTGCCGGATGTGTGGCTGGGTCCGGGAGAGAAGCTATGGATCGAACGGGTTGGTCCGCGTCACACCAGGGAGCCCACCTGGGGCGTAGCTCCCAGGTATGACAGGTGTGACGGCCTGGGGCGGGGGCGGTAGCCTCGTGGCTTCGTGCCGACCGGCGGGCCGGGTGGGAAGACCGGGCGGGAAGAGTGGGGAAGAGCTGACTGCCCATGTGGATGCGGACTGCGGCCGGTGCGCGCCGGCTGGGGATGGCCGGGTCGCTCGCGATGGCCGTGGGCGGACTGGGCGCCGGCAGTCTGCCCGCGTCCGACCCCTGGGGGCTGTGGCAGCAGCGGGGTTCCCTGACGCCCGTGGCTCTCGCCTCGGCCGTGCTCGCGTACGTCGGCCTCACGCTGCTGGTCGTGGCGTGGTGGGCGTACCGGGAGCGGGCGTCCGGGGAGCTGCCGTCCGGTGTGTACCGGGTGCGCGAGACCCTCGTGACCCTCGTCTGGTGGATCGCGCCACTGCTGCTCGCGCCCCCGCTCTACAGCGCCGATGTGTACAGCTATGTCGCCCAGGGCGCGATGGTGTTGGAAGGCCACGATGTGTACGCGCACGGGCCTTCGGTGCTGGGCCCCGACTCGCGCGGCGCCGACGCGGCGGCGAGCGTGGGCGGGAACTGGACCGATACGCCCGCGCCGTACGGACCGGTCTTCCTGCTGCTCGCGAAGGGCGTGGTCTGGATCACCGGTGGGGCCGTGGTGCCCGCCGTGTTCGGGATGCGATTGCTGGCCGTCGCCGCGCTGGCCCTGATCGTGTGGTCGGTGCGGCGGTTGGCCGTGGAGTGCGGTGCGGATCAGGCCCGGGCGCTGTGGCTGGCGGCGCTCAATCCGCTGCTGCTGATGCACGTGGTCGGTGGCATGCACAACGACGGGCTGATGATCGGCCTGATGCTCGCCGGTGTCGTCTGCGCGCTGCGCGGGCGTTGGCTGCTGGGCAGCGCGGTCGTCGGCCTCGCGATGATGGTCAAGTCACCGGCAGCCGTCGCGCTGCTCTTCATCGCTGTGATCGTCGTCAGAGGGGGGCGGGGGACGGTTGCCGTCCGGGTGGCGAAGGCCGTCATCGGCCCGGTGGCGGTCGCCGGTTCGGTCGCCGCGGGCACGACCCTGCTCGGCGGCACCGGCTTCGGCTGGCTGCACACCCAGAGCGTCGCCGCGTCGGTGCACACGCCGCTCTCGCTGACCAGTGACATCGGCCTGGTGGCCGGACATCTGGCGCGACTGGCGGTCGGCGCGGACCCGCTGACGGTCAAGAGCGCGGCCCAGACCCTCGGCCTCGTCGTCGCCCTCGCCGTGATCGCCTGGCTGGCGGTCCGCTGCCTGCGCGGCCCGCTGCACCCCGTCCACGGCCTGGGTCTGTCCCTGCTGGTCCTGGTCGCGCTCTCCCCGATGGTGCAGCCCTGGTATCTGCTGTGGGGATCGGTGACGGTGGCCGCCGGCGCGAAGGCGTGGGGCGGTCGGCTCATCCGCGTACTGCTGGTGCTCTCCACGGCCCTGGTGTACGAGACCCAGCCTTCCGGCCACACCCCCGCCTTCGGCTTCGTGCTGGGTGCCCTCGCGGCCGTGCTCGCGGTGGCCGTCCTGCGGGGCGGAACGGCAACGCGGGCCCAGGGAGCCGCCGGGAAGCCCGTACTGCCCAGGCCCCGTGCCGAGCAGGACCGGCCCACGGACTCCCAAGTCGTGGCTTGGAGATCGCCAAGCCAATTCAAGGATTGACTGGGGTGTCCGGCCTGCCCGAAGATCAACGCAGGGCCCAAGGGCGGCAACCCGTCCCCCCGTCCCGCCGAGGTCCGGACCGGAGCGGGACAGGGGGACGGGTGCCGACCCGCCCGCCCGGCGGACGCCTCAGGCGCCGACGGTCCCGTCGATCCCTTCCCGAAGGAAGTCCGCGTGGCCGTTGTGCCGTGCGTACTCGTGGATCAGGTGCAGCATCACGAGCCGCAGGGACACCTCCTCGTCCCACCTGACCTGGTACCCGGTGACATCGAGCGACTCCGCCTCGCGCTCGATGCGGCGTGCGTGCCCGACCTCCGCCTCCCATGCGGCGAACGCCTCCGAGCGTGTCGCGGTCGTCGCGTCGTAGGCCACCTGGTAGTCGCCCTCCTCGGACCAGACGAGCGGGATCTCCTCGGCCGCGATCACCCGGCGGAACCAGGAGCGTTCCACCTCCGCCATGTGCCGGACGAGTCCGAGCAGCGACAGGGTCGACGGCGGCATGGACTGCCTTCTCAGCTCCTCGTCGGAGAGCCCTTCGCACTTCATGGCGAGTGTCGCCCGGTGGAAGTCGAGGAACGCCCGCAGCATTTCGCGCTCGCTGCCGCGTACGGGTGGGCCGATGCGTGTGTCTTGCGTCATGGGAGCACCGTAGGCCGGTAGTGCGTGCCCTCCTCAACCGGTTTCCGCCGGGCCGCAGTCGGCTGCCGGCGCTTCACGTGGCTGAAAACCCTCCCTTGTTGGAGCGATCAACCCCCTCGACAATGCGCATGACAAGTTCGGAGCAGCTCCGGACTGCATGTCGTCAGAGGGGACCCCCACATGAACAAGCCTCTCGTCGGCGCGCTCCTCGCCCTCACGCTCACCGGAGCAGGGGCCGCGCCCGCGATCGCGTCAACTCCCGCCGAGAACACCACCGCCACCCCATCCGCCAAGGCGGTGGCCGCGGTCAACTTCGCCGGGACCGTGTCGCTCAGCAACTGCTCCGGCTCGGTCGTCCGTATGCCCGGCTCGGCATCGACCGACCCCGCCCTCGTGCTCTCCAACGGCCACTGCCTCGAAACCGGCTTCCCCGAGCCCGGCGAGGTCATCGTCAACCAGGCATCCAGCCGCTCCTTCGGCCTCCTCAACTCCTCCGGGACGCGAGTCGGCACCCTGCGCGCGAGCAAGGTCGCGTACGCGACGATGACCGACACCGACATCTCGCTGTACCAGCTCACCAGCACCTACGCGCAGATCGAGAGCCGCTACGGCATCAAGGCCCTGGAACTGAACGCCGCACACCCGACGGCGGGCACGGCCATCAAGGTGGTCTCCGGCTACTGGAAGCGGATCTACAGCTGCAGCATCGACGGCTTCGCGTACAACCTCAAGGAAGGCGACTGGACCTGGAAGGACTCCGTTCGCTACACCTCGTCGTGCAACACCATCGGCGGTACGTCCGGCTCGCCCGTCATCGACAACACCACCGGCAAGGTCGTCGCCGTCAACAACACCGGCAACGAGGACGGCGGACGCTGCACGGACAACAACCCGTGCGAAGTGGACGAGAACGGCAACGTGACGGTCCGCGAGGGCATCAACTACGCCCAGCAGACCTACATCGTCGTGCCGTGCGTCGGCACCGGTAACAAGATCGACCTCACCCGGGCGGGCTGCACACTGCCCAAGCCCTGAGCCGGTCCGCGTCGCTGGTTGGTACGGTCCGGCGCATGGGGGACACGTACCGACCAGCGAGCGGGAACGGGGCGTAAATGCGGCGAGCGGCAGCGGTGGGCATCGATGTCGGCGGCACCAAACTGCTGATGCTTGCCGATGACGGCGACGGACAGGGGCCCGGTGGATCCGCTGGTGTCGAAGTCGTCCAGCGGGTGGAGACCGGCCCTTTGACGACTCCCGCCGAAGTCGAGGCGGCCATCGCGGCGTTCCTCACGCAATTCGGCATCGAACCGACGGCACTGGGAATCGCCGTGCCGGGGCTGGTCGAGAACGGCCGGGTTGTGGTCTCCGACGTGCTTCCACAGCTCGCGGGCTGGGGTGGCCCCGAGGGCTACCGCGTGTCTCCGCTACTCGTCAACGACATTCGGGGAGCGCTCGCCCAGGAGACTGCCTCGCTGCCCCGGTCCGCCACCGCCGCGGTGGTCGTCTGTGGGACGGCAGTCGGTTCTGCGTACCTGGCCGAAGGCCGGGTCATCCGCGGCGCCCGTGGCTGGGCCGGTGAGATCGGCAGCCTGCCCATGGCCACGCCCGGGGGAGTAAGCAGGCTTGACGAACTGGCCGGCGGCGCCGCCATCGTGCGCGCGGCGGGGATGTCACCGGAGTCGGTTCATGCCGCGCTCGCTGATGGCGATCGGCAGGTGCGGACCGTGGTGCGTGCGGCAGGAGAGGCCTTCGGTCTTGCGCTCGCCTCGCTGATCAACGTCCTGAACCCGGACACCGTCCGGGTCGCGGGCGGCACCCTGGGCTATCACGGCTACTGGGACGCCGCACTGACTACCGCGCAGGTGCACGCGCTCCCCGAGCTGTGGAGCGCGTGCACGGTCGCCCGGATCGAGGGCCGGGAGCGTGACAGACTCGTGGCACGCGGCGCCGCACGGCTGGCCATGGCGATGGGCGACGGGCGGCAGGAATGGGCCCGCCAGTATCTGTGAGTGAATTCAGAAGAACGTACGGATGTAGTCCACGACCGTTCCGTCCGCCTCCACCAGCGGAATCAGCTGCCACTTGTCGAACGACGTACACGGGTGGGACAACCCCACGCCCACCCAGTCGCCGACCTCCAGATCCGCCCCCTCCTCCGTGCGCAGCCAGGTGTGCTGGTCGGACAGACCGGTGACGGTGATGCCGTCGGCGGGGCGCACCTCGCCGGTGCGGGCGTCGCGGACGACCTGGGCGTCGGGGAGGCCCAGGTCGTAGGCCGCGTCGCGCTTGCCCGCGTTGGTGAACGCCTGCTCCGGAGCCGGGCGCGAGACGACCTGGGACCAGAGGCGGAACGCGGGCTCCAGGGCACCCTCGTCCGGGACCCGGTTGAACGGGGTGATGCGCTCGTAGTGTCCCGAGTCGTGTGAGACGTACGCACCGGAGCGCAGCAGCTTCAGCACCGGGCGGGACAGCTCCGGGAGCTGAGCGAAGACCTCGGCGACCGTGTCGAACCAGGCGCTGCCGCCGGCGCTGACGATGATCTCCTCCGTGCCGCCGAAGCGGCCCTCCTTGTCGAGCCCGGCGGCGAGCGCGACCAGGCGGTCCAGCCAGTCGCGTACGCGCTCGGGGGTGGCGTCCGGGACCTCGCCCTCGTAGCCCGCGACGCCCACCAGACGCAGGGTGCGCGTGGCCGTGACGGCCTCGGCGACGGCCGCGCAGTCGGCTTCCGAGCGGGCACCCGTACGGGCGCCGTCACCGGCGGCCAGCTCGATCACGACGTCCAGGGGGCGACGGCAGTCGCCGAGGGCCTGGTCCATCAGCTCGACTCCGCGCACCGAGTCCACGTAGCAGACGAGCTGGAAGCCGGGGTCGCGGTCGAGTTCGGCCGCGAACCAGCGCAGGGCGACCTCGTCGACCAGCTCGTTGGCGAGGAAGATCCGCTGGATGCCGTAAGCGCGGTAGACCCGGGCCTGGTGCGGGACCGCGGCCGTGATGCCCCACGCTCCGCGCTCCAGCTGGCTCTCGAAGAGCTGTGGCGCCATGGAGGTCTTGCCGTGCGGGGCGAAGGCGAGTCCGTGGCGCTCGGCGTAGGTCTCCAGGAGGGCCAGGTTGTGTTCCAGGGACTCCGCGGACAGCGCGAGTACGGGGGTGGTGAAGCCCCCGGTGAACAGATTGCGGCGCTGGGCGGCCAGCTCCCCGACGGTCAGTCCTTCGGCATCCGGGGGGAGCGCCTTGAACCGGTGGTCGACACGCTCGTCCGCGAGCCGGGCGACGGGGTTGCTCATGAGGTGGCCTCCTGGTGGTGCGGTTGCCGCCAGTATCCGCATCCACCCGGGGGTACGGGCAAACGAGGTGCCCGGGCAGCCGTCGCCCTGCCGACGGCTGCCCGGACGCCCGGCCCGCTCGATCACAGGGGCCGCACCGGCGTCAGCCCGTGCAGTACTGCTGCTCCTTGCCGATGGACCGGTACATGCAGTCCGCGTTCTCCAGGAGCTGCAGCACCGCGTCGCGGTTGCGGCTGGTCTCGCGCTCGATCACCTCGTCGGCCGGGTAGAAGCCCCCGCCGAAGAAGCTGGTCGGGTACATCTCGAAGGTGTACGAGAAGATCTTCTGGTTGCCCCACAGCCAGTCGTCGATCGAACCGTCCGTGATGTACAGGTCGCTCGCCTGCTCGGGCGTGTAGCCGTTGCTCGCGGCCATCTTCTGGCCGACGGTGGCGAAGGCGTCGCGGTCGTCCTGGGTCATGCCCGCGGCGGTGTTGGCCGTGGTGTAGCCGTAGGGCCAGAGCACCAGCTCGCTGTAGGTGTGGAAGTCGATGCCCGCCTTGATCTGCTGCTTCCCGCCGACGATACGGGAGCGGGTGAAGTCGGCGACGACCTTCACCTCGGGGGCGGACTCGGCGGACTTGCCGCGGTAGGTCTCCGAGCCAGTGGAGCCGGATGAACCGCCACAGCAGCCCCACTTGTAGTTCCAGTTGCGGTTCAGGTCCGTACCGACGGAGGACGAACCCGAGTTCGGCTGCCGGTTCTTGCGCCAGCTCCGGTAGCGGCCGGTGGCGATGTCGTACTCGCCGCCGTCCGGGTTGAGGTCCGGCACGATCCAGATCTCGCGGCCGTTGACCGCGTTGGTGATCCTGGAGTCGGTTCCGTAGTCGTCGCCGAGCTCGCGCAGCAGATAGAGCGCCATCTCGACGGTCAGGTGCTCGCGGGCGTGCTGGTGGTGGGTGAAGAGGACTTCGGGTTCGTTCTCGTCCGTGGCGACGTTGTCGCTGACCTTGATCGCGATGATGTCGCGGCCTTCGTAGGACTTACCGATCACCCGCTTGCTCATGATGGACGGGTGTGCGGCGATGCGCTGGTCGATCTCCGCGTTCATCTCGGCGTAGTTGTGGTACTTCGCGTCGGCGGACGGGAAGTCGAAGGCCTTGGCCGTCGCGCCCGCGGCGGTGCGCGCGGGCGGGGCGGGCAGGAGTGCGAGCTTGTGACCGACGGCGCGCAGGCGCTTCGCCTGGGCCGCGGTGGCGCTGACGACGAGGGAGTGCTCGTCGGCCTCGTCGATCGACACGCCGGTCGCGGCGATCGCGGTGCGTTCGGCGACGGTGGACGGGCCGTGGATCTCGTACTGCCTGGTCTGCTCCTCCTGGAGGGCCACAGGGGTGACGTGGTCCCGGTCGGGGGAGGGGGCGGAAGCGGCGGTGGCGGTGAAGGGCGCGGCCACGGCGAGCGCGAGCAAAGTCGCGAAGGCGGCGGACCGTGTGGCTGACCTTCTGCCACTGCCGCGGATACGAAGTCGCATGCTGGCTCCTGGGTAGGGAGTGTGGGGGTTGCTCTGCGACGTGCGGGTGTGACGGGCACATGGTGAGGGCGTGGCATGCTCCGGTCAAGGCTCTCCGCCGGACGTTCGACGCATTCGGCCATTGGGCCATGAGCCCGACGACGAGTGGGGAAGGCGGAATCTCGACCATGACGGACACCCAGGCGGAAGGCGCGCGGACACCGGCGGCCCGGACCCGGACCCGCAAGGCGAGTTGGCAGCATATCGGCGCCGGCATCGCTGTCGCGGCAACCGGCGCGCCGGTGCTGAGGGTGCGACAGGGGCATGAACAGCCCAGGCGGTAGGACCGTCATACTGGCGCTCATGACGTACGGCGGCGCCCACCACCCGGACCAGCAGCACCCCCAGGGCTTCGGCCCCCCGATCCCGCCGCAGCCGGGATACGGAGCGGGCTACGGGCCGGGCGCGCCGCACGGTGCACCGCATCCTCCCGTCCCGCGGGCGCCCGTGCCGGACGGCCCGGAGTTCATCGCACACGACCGCCGGAACTCCGTAATCGTCGACATCAACGGCGTGGCGCTCGAGATCCAGGGCCAGATCATGGAGTTCCCCTGGTCCGCGATCGCCACGGTCCACTTCGCCCCCGCACCGTTCGGCACGGTCCTGATGGTGGCCGTCTCACACGCGAGCGGCCTGCTCTACGAGTGCCGCGTCACCGCCCGCCGCCAGCCGCAGCTCCAGCAGTGGCTGGCCGGGATCGGCCCCGTGCTGCACTACTACCTGGCGAACCGGCCCCCCGCCTACTGACCCGCCTCCCGGCCTGCCGGCCGCCTGCCCTCTGTCGTTCGCCGCCTCCGCCCTCCGCCTCCGCCCTCCGCCGTCCGGGTGTCCTCGTCACGCCGGTACGCGGCATTTCATACCGCCGTGCGCGCCGCCGGCCGCGGATGGCGAGACGTAAAAAGAGGAATCGTTAATTCGCGCGCGCATTACAGGAGTTAACTCGTGACGCCTTCGTCCGGCTTTGCCTGTGTGCAAGTCGTGAGTGTCCACCCTTGGAGATCAAAGGGTGTTCTCTGCGCCGTGTGACGTCGATAGAGTGCGGGGGCAGGAGCACGAACAGAGAGCCAGCGAGCACGGCAGTTGCCGGGAGTTCCGGCGGCTGGAGCCGAACGGGGAATGAGCGTGCCGACCGCAATAGCCGTAACCAGTGCTGACCTGGTGCTGCCGCCAACGGATCAGCACACGCCCACGGCGGCGCTGGTGCCGCCGCCCGATGTGCAGCCACTGGACGCGGCGCTCGCGGACACGCAGGTGCTTCTCGAACAGCACGGCCATCTCATCGTGCTCTACCCCGACTCGATTCCGGCCGCTCATGAGCGAAGACTGCACACCGTGCGTTCCGTACTGGAAAGCGATCGTGTCGCCCTGCTGAAACTGGAGCTGCCGCCCCTCGGGATCGCCGTCCTGGTGCGGCAGCTGAGGCAGCTCTCCATCTGCGACTTCGGTGCCGGAGTCGTGGCCTCCGCCGCACGGCTGCTCTCGCACTACGTCTACGCGGGCGCGGTGCTCAACTCGGTCGCCCGGCTCGACCGGGTGCCGGTGAGCCTCAGGTCGCACGCCAAGTCCTGGGTTCCCGGGACACAGTTCGGCGTGCTCGCCAACCCCGTCCCCCAGGTGATCAGGATCGGCGGCCAGGACAAGCTTCCGGGCCCCGAGTTCGGTACCGAGCTCCTGGTCGCGCCGGGACAACTGCAAAGTGACTGGGTCACCTCGACCCTGGCTCCCGAGTGGCGTGTCCTGAACGTCAAGCAGGCCGTTTTACCTGCTGATTCGGCACGTTGGTGGGGCACCGCAAGGATGATCGAATTTGCTGCGTTTCTTCCGGACATCTCCGTCGTCTACCAGCTCGTTGCGTCCGTCCGGCGGGAGAGGTGCTCCTGGTGCGGAATCGAACTCATCGGGGATCGCTGCGGATTCTGTTCCGCGCCTCTTCTACGACCGGAGAACCAAGCGCACGGGCAGAGTGTCATGAACCACGGAACACCTTTGCCACACGGGTCGTAGCTGCCCGCGGCGGGGCGTTCGGGCAGGTGACGGGACAGCCCCGGACCCGGCCCGTACCCGGTCCGCCAGCACCGTCTGCTCCGTCAGTCCACGTCTCCCATCGAGGTTGTCCCGCCCATGAATTCACGGCAACGCCGCGGTGTCATTCTTCTCCTCCTCTCGATCATCTGTGCTTTCGCCGCGTTCATCGGCGTGGTGTCGGTGATCAGCGATGTGAATTCGAAGGTCGGACCCGAGGTCACGGCGTATCGCGTCAAGTCGGACGTTCCTCCGTACACGGCGCTCCAGGCGGTTCAATTCGAAAAGATCTCGATGCCGAAGCGCTGGCTGTCGCAGAACGCCGTGACCGACATATCGGTGATCGACGGCAAGATCGCCGTCACCCAGCTCAGGCAGGGCTCGCTGCTCCAGGAAGACATGATCGTCAACCGGCCCGAGCTGAAGCCCGGTGAGCAGGAGATCGCCATCATGATCGACGCAGCGACCGGTGTCGCCGGAAAGATCACTCCGGGCGACCTGGTCAACATCTACGCCACGTTCGGCGGCGAGGGCGGCCAGGGCGAGAACAAGGCGCAGTCCGCCGAATCCCGCCTCATCGTCCCCAACGCCAAGGTCATCGACGTCGGCAAGCTGACGGCCCTGGAACCGAGGGGGGACGACCGCGACCGAGCGGTCACCGAGGCGGTGCCCATCACCTTCGCCCTGAGCACCGTGGACGCCCAGCGCGTCGCCTACGCCGAGTCGTTCGCCGTACACGTACGACTCGCGCTCCTCGCCAAGGGCAGCCCGACCACGCTCCGGCCGGGTGACGGCAAATACACCCTGGACGAGGACAGGGACAAGTGAGGACCGCATGAGTACCAGAATCCTCCCGGCCGTCTCGGACGCCGACGCCGCCCGGTCCATCACCACGCTGCTCAGCCAGCTCCCCGAGGCGGATCCGGCGGGGCCGGTCGGTGATTCCACCTCACTGCTGGACTCCCTCGCCCGGCTCGCGGCCGAGTCGGTCGAGGAGCTCCCCGAGGTCGTGCTGGTGCACGAACGGATCGGCCCGGTACCGGCACTTGAGCTGATCCGGGAGGTGGCCCTGCGCTTTCCTTCGGTCGGGGTGGTCCTGGTCACCGCTGACGCGAGCCCCAGCCTCTACTCGGCGGCCATGGACTCGGGAGCACGGGGCCTGGCGGGGCTGCCGCTCTCGTACGAGGAACTCGCCCAGCGCGTGCAGGCCGCCGCGTCCTGGTCCGTGGGCGTCCGCCGCCACCTCGGTCAGGGCGGTGAGGCGTTCACCGGGCCCGGCGGAACGGTGGTCACGGTCACCGGAGCCAAGGGAGGCGTGGGCACCACACTCACCGCCGTCCAGCTCGCCCTGGCCGCCCGGGCTTCGGGCATGACCACGGCGCTGGTCGACATGGATCTGCAGGCGGGCGATGTGGCGTCCTACCTGGACGTCCAGTTCCGCCGCTCGGTCGTCGACCTGGCGAGCATCCAGGACATCTCACCCCGGGTGCTCCAGGACGTCGTCTTCAGCCATCAGACCGGCATCGGCCTGCTGCTGGCCCCCGGCGAGGGCGAACGGGGCGAAGAGGTCAGCGACCGTGCCGTGCGCCAGATCGTGAGCGCTCTGCGAAGCCGGTACGAGGTCGTGGTCATCGACTGCGGCACACAGCTGAACGGTGCGAACGCGGCGGCCATCGAGATGGCCGACATCACCCTCCTGGTGACCACCCCGGACGTGGTGTCCGTGCGGGCGGCCAAGAGGATGACCAGGCTCTGGGGCCGACTCCAGATCCGCAAGGCCGAGGAGACGGTCACGGTGGTCAACCGGTTCATCCGGAACACGGAGATCCAGCCACCTCTCGTGGAGCGGATCACCGGAACGCGCGTGGCCCGCACGGTGATCCCGGCCAACTTCAAGGAGCTGCACGCCGCTGTCGACGCCGGCCGTATGCAGGACCTGGAGAGCAAGTCCACGGTGAAGCAGGCCCTGTGGGGCCTGGCCGGGGAGCTGGGAATCGTCAGGGCACCCGAGGGCAGCGAGAAGGCGGGCAAGCTCCGGGGCGACCGGGGTTCCGCCGGGGGCAGGCGCCGGCGCGGCAGCCGGTTCGAGGGGGAGAGTTGACCGATGCGCGTGCTGAGTGCACCACGTGATGTCCACCCCGCCGGAGACGGCCCCCACGGCCCCCACGGCCGCCGGGGGTGGGACCGCGGGCAGATCGCCGTCGAGTTCCTCGGCATGTTCCCGCTGATCGCGATCGTCTGCGTCCTGCTGTGGCAGTGCGCCCTGCTGGGCTACACCTACGTCCTCGCGGGCAACGCGGCCGACGAGGCCGCCCGGGCCGGGGCGGTGGCCGAGTTCGCGGCCGACGCCAAGTGCCAGAGCGCGGCCAGGGAGGACCTGGGCTCCTGGCGGCAGGGCGCGGCGGTGGCGTGCGGCGGCAGCCGGTCCGACGGCCTCTACACGGCCAGCGTCAGGCTGGAGGTGCCGGTCCTCTTCCCCGGCACGGTGAGTTTCCCCCTCAGCGCCGAGGGTGAAGCCGCCTTCGTCAAGGAGGGCTGACAGCCATGCGTTCATCCGACCACCGCCGGCCCGACCGGGGCAGCGTGGCCCTTGAGTTCGCCGGGTTCCTGCCGCTGCTGCTGCTGCTCGGGCTCGCCGCTGTGCAACTCGGCATCGCCGCGTACGCCGCCTCGCAGGCGGGCACCGCCGCCCGGGCCGGCGCGCGCGCCGAGACCGACGCCGACTTCCCGACACAGGGGGCATGGGCAGCGCGGCACGCCGTCAGCGGCTGGCTGCAGGACGGCCACGACGAGTTCTCCTACGCGCGGTCGTCCGGCGGCGGCGAGGTGACGGTCACCGTGTCGATCAGGATCCCCTCGCTGATGCCGGGGATCCAGGACTGGGGGCATGTCGAGCGCAGCTCCACCATGCCCAGCGACTGATCCCGGGAGCACCGGTGCAGAGAACGACCGAGGAGTTACGCACATGAGCCTGCGGGCACGCATCACCGCCCCCGAGGAGCGCGGAGGAGGCCGGGACGACGGCCACCTGGTGGCCACCTACCGGGCCAAGCTCCTCGAGGAGATCGACCTCGCGGAGATGTCGGCGCTGGCCGCGGCCGAGCGGCGGGCCCGGCTCGAGCGGGTGCTCGGTCACATCATCAGCCGGGAAGGCCCCGTCCTCTCCGCGGCCGAGCGGGCGCAGCTCATCCGGCGCGTCGTCGACGAGGCGCTCGGACTGGGTGTCCTGGAACCGCTGCTGGAGGACGCGTCCATCACCGAGATCATGGTGAACGGACCGGACCAGATCTTTGTCGAGCGGGGCGGCAGGGTCGAACTGCTCCCGTTGCGGTTCGCCTCCGGTGAGCAGCTCATGCAGACCATCGAACGCATCGTCTCCACCGTCAACCGCCGCGTGGACGAGGCGAATCCGATGGTCGACGCCCGACTGCCCTCGGGTGAGCGCGTGAATGTGATCATCCCCCCGCTGTCCCTTTCCGGGGCCACCCTCACGATCCGGCGCTTCCCCCGGGCCTTCAACCTGACCGAGATGGTGGGCTTCGGATCGCTGGACGAGTCGATGGTCTATCTGCTCGCGGCGCTGGTGCAGGCCAGGCTGAACATCATCGTCTCGGGAGCCACCGGCACGGGCAAGACGACTCTGCTCAACGCACTGTCCGGGCTGATCCCCGAGGGGGAGCGGGTCATCACCATCGAGGACTCCGCCGAACTCCAGCTGCAGCAGCAGCATGTGATCCGGCTGGAGTCCCGCCCGGCGAACGTCGAGGGCAAGGGCCAGATCACCATCCGGGACCTGGTCCGCAACTCGCTGCGCATGCGTCCCGACCGCATCGTCGTGGGTGAGGTCCGTGGCGGCGAAACGCTTGACATGCTCCAGGCAATGTCAACCGGTCACGACGGTTCGCTGGCCACCGTCCACGCCAACAACGCCGAAGACGCGATCATGAGGCTTCAGACCCTGGCCTCCATGTCCGAGGTGAAGATCCCCTTCGAGGCGCTGAGCGACCAGATCAACAGCGCGGTCGACTGCGTCGTTCAGCTGACACGCAACGCCGACGGGACCCGGAAGATCACCGAGATCGCCCTGCTCGACTCACGCGGCCGGGAACCCTTCAGGCTGGCCACCGTCGCCCGGTTCGACGCCGAGCCGCTGGCCGCCGACGGGCAGGTGCGTGGCGTGTTCCGCCACTTCCCGCTCCCACGACGCCTCGCCGAACGCCTCTACATGGCCGGCCAGCCCATCCCGCAGGCCTTCGGCGTCGCGACGCACGTGGACCAGCTCGCCCTCCGAGAGGCCAGGTAGGAAGACGCGACATGACGAATACCGCTCTGCTGACGATGGGGGCCACGCTGCTGTGCGGCGTGCTCGGAATCATCGGTGTGCACGCCTACGCGACGGGCCGGGCCCAGCGGCAGGCACTGGTCGACCGGCTGTCCCAGACGGGTCAGCCGGCAGCCGTCACCGGGCGGCGCAAGCGGTTCCGGGGCATCGACCGCAGGCTGCGGCGAACGGCCCTGGGCAGGAAGATCGAGTTCCGGCTCGCCGCGACCGGCCTGGACCTCACCCCCGGAGAGTTCCTCGTCTCCATGCTGACCCTCATCGCCGGGCTCTGGATCACCGCCCAGGCGGTGTTCTCCGCATTCTTCGGGCCCATCGCCGGACTGCTGGGCATAGGGGTCGCGTTCGGCTTCCTGAACTGGCAGCGCAACAAGCGCATCGAGAAGTTCATCAACCAGCTGCCGGAACTCTCGCGCATCCTCGCCAACGCCACCCAGGCCGGGCTCGCGCTGCGCACCGCCCTGTCGATGGCCGCGGAGGAACTCGAGGCACCGGCCGGTGAAGAGCTCGGACGGGTCGCCGACCGGCTCGCCGTCGGACAGTCCATCGACGAGGCACTCGACGAGCTGGCACGGCGACTGCCCTCACGCGAACTCGTCGTTCTCGTCACGACCCTGGTCCTGTCCAACCGGGCCGGCGGCACCGTGGTCGGCTCCCTGCGCAACCTCACCGAGACGCTGGAGGAGCGCAAGGAGACACGGCGCGAAGTCCGCACCCAGCTCTCGCAGGTCAACCTGACCGCGTACGCGGTACCCGTCATGGGCCTCGGGGCGCTGCTGCTCCTGGACAGGGTGATGCCCGGCGCGATCGACCGGATGACGGCCTCGTTCCTCGGCCAGGCCGCGGTCGTCGTCGCCCTCGTCCTGTACGGAGTGGGGGTTTTCGTGATCCGACGCCTCTCCAAGATCGACGTCTGACGGGAAGGACCCGAAACCATGATCGGACTCCTCCTCGCCCTCGCGCTGGCACTCGCGGTCGCCGGTGCCTTCCTGGGCCTTCGGATGTACCGGGCCGATGCCAGGCTCCCCGGCGACCTCGCCATCGCCCTGGAGGTAGGCGCCACCCGCACCACGGCCGTCGGCTCCGCCGTCGACCGCCTCGGCATGCGCTATGCGCCCTCGGTGCTGCGCATGATGGGGCCCGACAGGGTCAACAAGGTGCGCCGGCGGATCGACCTCGCGGGCAACCCGGGTGGCCTGACCCTGGACCGGTACGCCGCACGCCGCGCCGTCTACGGATTCCTCGGTCTGCTCGGCGCACTCGTGATGCTGCTGCGCGGCCAGACCTTCCTGGCCCTCTTCATGATCGCCTTCGGTGCCTTCTGGGTGGAGGTCGGGATCTACGCGGCCATCCGCCAGCGCAAGGATGAGATCGAGCGCACCCTCCCCGACTTCCTCGACGTCCTCGCCGTCGTCGTCAGCGCAGGACTCGGATTCCGGGAGGCCCTGGAGCGTGTCGCGGAGAAGTACGCGGGGCCCTGGGCCGACGAACTGCGCATCACCCTGCGCCAGATGGACATGGGAGTGAGCCGCCGGCAGGCCTTCGAGGAGCTTCGCAGGCGCAATGACTCCGAGCAGGTGGCCCAGTTCGTCACCGCGCTCCAGCAGGGCGAGGAGCTCGGCGCCCCGATCGTCGACACCCTCATCCAGATCGCCAACGACATGCGCCGTACCGACGCGCAGAACGCCCGCCGCCGAGCAGCCAAGGCCGTTCCCAAGGCCACGCTCACCATCACATCGGTCATGGTCCCCGCCACCATGATCCTGCTCATCGCGGCGTTCGTGTACGGCGCCAACGCCGACTTCAGCTCCATCGGAGGCTGAACGTGACAGCTGAGGGGGAACAGCAGTGGCGCTGCACTTAGGGAGGATCGGCGCGGGCCTGGGCACGGGCCCACTCGCCCGCGCCGCCGACGGCCCGGAACGCACACCGACCCTGGCGATCCAGGTCAACGCGCTCCAGGCACTGTGCCGTCAGGTCTTCGGCTTCCGGCTGGCGATGATCGCACTTGCCACCCCGCTCGCACTCGGATCGGCGAGCGCCGGACTCGCCACCTATCTCGTCGCATCCGCCGTGCTGGTCACCTTCATGGGCTCATACGTCCTCTTCCGCGACTGGGAACGGTTCGGCCCCCTCCTGCTGCGCCACCCGGCACTGCTGGCAGCCGACGCCCTCTTCGGCTCCCTGCTGCTGATCACGGCAGGGCCCGACAGCACTCTGGGTTATGTCACCATCTGCACGCCCCTGCTGGCCGGGCTGGTCTACGGATGGCGCGGAGCGGGCGTGTTCGCCTGCCTCCAGGCGCTGATCCTGTTCGCCGTCCACGGTGCCGACTCCGGCGCACGGACCACGATCCACACCTCCCTGCTCCTGCCCGGGCTCTGTGTCGTGGCCGGCGCGGCCGGTGTGACACTGCGCAATCTGCTGCTGCGCTTCGGCTCGGCCAGCCAGGCGCTGACCGAGGCGCGGGCCCGCCTCGCCGTCAACGAGGCGGTGGGCGGCGAACGGGCCCGGCTCGCACGCGAGATGCACGACTCCGTGGCCAAGACCCTGCACGGTCTGGCACTCGCCGCCGACGGCCTGGCCACTTCGGCGGACCGGATGGATCCATCCACCGTCAGGCACCAGGCCGAGCTGGTGGCCCGCTCCGCGCGCCGGGCCGCGGCGGAGTCCCGCGAACTGCTCAGCGATCTGCGCCGGCAGGGCGACCTCCAGGGCACGGGCATGGACATCGCCGCCGAACTCGGCACCCGTGCTTCCGACTTCCAGCAGCGCACCGGCATCACCACCGGGCTCCGGCGCACCGGAAACGCGCCGCTGCCACCCGTGCCGTACGCCGTCGCCCGGCAGATGCTCAACATCACCTCCGAGGCGCTGGAGAACGCCCACAGGCATGCCCACGCCACACAGGTGACCGTGGAGACAGGGATCGTCGACCGGGCACTGCGTATCAGCGTCCGGGACGACGGCCACGGCCTGCCGCCCGGCACCACACTCGAACAGCTCCGCAGAGCCGGGCACTTCGGTCTGGTCGGCATGGTGGAACGTGCCGCAGGGATCGGCGCCCGGATACGTATCGGCCGGGGCCGCACCACTTCAGGCACCGAGGTACGTCTCGAGCTGCCCGTCGCCGCGATCCTGCCGGCCGACCCCACGGCGCCCCCCGCTGCCGAGGGGTGAACCCACCCCACCGTCTCCCGAGAATCCCCACGACACCAGGACCACTGAGAGGAGGCCCCAGGATGCCGGACGACGACTCCCGGACTTCGGGGCAGCAGCTCGTCCCCCCACCGGCCCAGTCCTTTCCCGCCCACCCCCGGATGCCCGCTGCCCAGACACCTCTGCGGGTGGTCATAGCCGACGACAACCCCGTGGTCAGGGCGGGCCTGACGGTGCTGCTGGGGGGACGCGACGACATCCAGGTCGTGGCCGAGGCGGTGGACGGCCAGCAGGCCCTGCACGCCGCGGAGCGGCACCGGCCGGACGTGATCCTGCTCGATGTCCGCATGCCCGGTGTCGACGGCATCTCGGCCCTGCCTCATCTCGTGCGGGCGGCACCCGTGATGATGCTGACCTACAGCCGCGAGAGCGAGGTCGTGCGGGAGGCCCTGCGCCTGGGCGCCGGGGGCTACCTGGTGCACGGCGAGTTCACGGCTGATCAGCTCATCGCGGCCGTACGGGACGTGAAGGAGGGCCGCGCCCACTTCACCGCCACCGCCGCCAACGCCCTTCTCGCACAGCTGCGCCGCGGCGACGCCGAAGCGCCGGGGGAGCACCGGCTGCCGGACGGTCTCGGGACGGCTTACCGCGGTGTTCCCCAGGGAGACGGACAGGGTGTGCAGCTGCCGGGTGTACCCCGTCAGCCCATGCCAAGTGTCTTGACTTCCACCAACTCGGGTGAAAGTGCTTCGCATCTGCAATCAAATGTGGCACAGTCTCTGCCGCGGCAGGTGACCGCGCGGGACATCCGGCCCCCGGATCCCCAACCAGCTTGCGTCCAGGCGGAGTTCGGTCTGAGTTCACGGGAGGTGGAGGTGATGGACCTGATCTCGTCGGGTATGAGTAATCAGCAGATCGCCGCCGCATGCTTCATCAGTGAGAAGACCGTGAAGAACCACATCAACCGCATCTTCGCGAAGCTTCATGCCGTGAGCAGGAGCGAGGCCATCGCGGTGTGGCTGGGAACGTCACACACCGGTACCGGATCAGGAAGGGGGTGAGCTGCCGTGGCCGACCGTACGGGCAGCCGGCTGGGCCGCCGGACCCAGACCCCGGCAGCGAGGGCCCAGCTCGTGCTTTGGGTCTGCGATTGGGCCCTGGGGCCCTCTCCTGGGTCCCCTTCCCCGGCGTACGTTTCCCGTGTCGAAAGCGGCACCGGCCAGGAGGAAGCCGGTAACGCCGAGTACACCCGAGAGACTTACGCGTCGGCCGGCATGCGGTCGGCCGAACCCGGAGGGGAGCACCATGTCGAACGAGACGCTGCTGAAGGCCGCCGTCGGCACCCAGATCCGCATCAACGGGTGGAAGAACACCGTCGTCAGCCGCATGACCGACCGCGAGCGGTCCAAGGGCCAGACGGCGCTGGAGTACCTGGGCATCATCATGGTGGTCGTGGTGATCATCGGCGCGATCGTCGGTACCGGGATCGGCGGCAAGATCACGCAGAAGATCAACGAGCAGATCGACAAGATCAAGGCCGGCTGAGCCGACTGCCGAACCGCACGTCGCAGGACCGAGGGCAGGCCTTCCCCATCTATGTCGTGATGGTGGCGGGCCTGCTCTTCCTTGCGTTCGCCTTCTTTGCGGTCGGCCAGGCATCCGCGAACCGCAACGGCGCGCAGGGCGCCGCGGACGCCGCCGCTCTGGCCGCGGCCCAGGACGCCAGGGACAAGCTGGCGAGGGCCTGGCTCGACGACTACCTCACCGATCCGACCAAGTGGCAGGACGTCTTCGACGGCAAGCTCGGACTGGAGGGGAGTTCGTGTCCCGCAGCGACGGTGTTCGCCGAAAAGAACGGTGCTGACGTCGATCGCTGCGTCCCGTTCTGGCGCCCCGAGCTGGGTTACCAAGTTCAGGTCAAGTCGCAGCAGCCAGTGGGTAAGTCCATCATTCCGGGGACCGAGGCGACGTTTGGTACGGCCAGTGCCAAAGCCGTGATCAAACCTCTCTGTGATTTCGAGCTCCCGGACGATCTCGAAATCCTTCCCACGCTCAAATGCAAGACGGGTAGCTGGGATCTCGAGGACAGTCTGACGGGTCTGCCCGACGCCAAGGATCTCTTCGACGTCCGGTTGGTTGATTGATGAGCGAACGACAAGCAAAGGAAACGTCAGTCATGAGCATTCGGCATACCTTGAATGCCCGCAGGGGGGTGATTGCCGTGGTGATCACTGGTGCCTTGGCCCTCACAGTCGCCGGTTGCGGCGGTGGTGAGGGGACGAAAGGGGAGTCGGGCTCGTCGGCCAAGCCGGCCGACAACGGACAGCCAAAGCCCGGCAGCTCGAACGCGCAGCCTGAGGCGGACCAGGTCATTGCCACCGTCAAGGGCCGGGACGGCATGGTTCTGACCATCAACTCGATCCAGCGTGACTCCGGTGGCTTCGTCACGGTGAACGGGCAGGTGGAGAACACGGGAAGCGCGGCCTACTACGCCACGACCGAGTGGCGTGGCACCGAGCAGGAGTTGCAGGGGAGCGGTCAGTCCGTCGGTGGCGCCACGCTCGTGGACAAGGTCGGCAAGAAGCGCTACTACGTCCTGCGGGACACCGAGGGACGCTGCCTGTGCACAGCCGGATTCACTCAGGTCGACGCGGGTAAGAAACTCCCCGTGTTCATGCAGTTCCCCGCCCCGCCGGATTCCACATCCGAAGTGGACTTCCAGCTACCGTCGTTCCCTTCCGCCACCCTCAAGATCGTCGGATGAGTGGCGAGATGACATACCCCGGAATGCATAGAACATCCTCGCGTCTCTTCGTGAGTGCTCTCAGCGCCACCGCCTTTCTGGCGGCATCACACGTCCTGATGGCCACTCAGGCGCGTGCCGATGACAATCCGAGTGTCCCGCCCGGCACCGACACCTCCGCAGAACCGCCGGTCAAGGTCGACCCCGACTCCCCGGGCCTGAGAATGGTGGACGGCGCCACCCTCGCCCCATCGAAGGTCCTGGACATCAAGTCCGTCGTCGAATCCGAGGGGGGAGAGGAGCGTCGCGAGGACACCAACTCGGACGTCAAGTTCGCCCTCCAGGCCGAGGTGCTCTTCGGCAAGGACAGCGCGAAGCTCGGCAGCGCCGCGAACGCCCGGATCCAGGCCATCGCCGATGAGATCAAGGAGCAGGACGCGAAGAAGGTCCGTGTCTTCGGCTTCACGGACAACCTCGGGTCGTCCGAGCACGGGGACGTGCTGTCCAAGCAGCGCGCCAACGCCGTCCACTCCGTGCTGACGAAGGCGCTCAACGACGCGGGAATCACCTACGAGGTCCGCGGCTACGGCGAGCAGTACCCGATCGCGGACAACTCGAACGAGGAAGGCCGGAAGAAGAACCGCCGCGTGGAGGTCTCCTTCCCGCGCGGCGAGGCGGATTCCCCGAGCTGACCCCGGCGCGGCTGTGCTGATGCGGGCCGCCGCTGTGGGTTGCCCTGGCCGGCCCGGCCAGGGCTGCTTCCGCAGGGCGGCCGGGCCCGGCGTTCCCGAGGTCCAGTGGACTCAGACCCAGCCCCGCGACGCCACGAATCCGTACAGCAGCCCCAGCGCGAACACCCCGAGGCCCGCGGCGAACGCCGCCGGCGCCAGTACCGGTCCCCAGGTGCCCGGGCCCGCCACCGTCGCGTGCTTCTCCGGTGCGGCCGGGTCGTAGGAGACACGGACCGGAGCCCCGGGCTCGAAGCCGAAGGGGCCGGGAGCGTCGGTGAATTCGATGTCCCGGCCGTCGCGTGTGCGGAAGGCGAAGACGTACTCCGTGGCGTAGCGGCGGTCCATCCCCGGGCCGCGGTCGACGGTCCGGCGCCCCGCGCACCGGCCTTCGGCGTGTTCGCCGTGGCGGACCAGCCGCAGCACGCGCCGCAACCGCAGTGCGGACCGTACGGCGAACCCGCCGAAGAGGAGTCCGAGCAGCAGCAGGAGTGTGGCCCCGCCGCCCGGGAGGATCTGCATCGCTGCCTTCCTTACGCCCAGGACGGGCTACTTGACGGTGATCGACTCCACGAACGTATCGAGTTCGCCCTCGCTCAGGGAGCCCTTCACCGCATTGATCCGCACCAGGAAGGGCACGCCCTTCGAATCGACCCCGGCGACCATGACCCCCGTCATCCGGGTGCCCTTGCGGGGTGTCCTCTGCTCCCCGCTGGAGGTGAACTCGTAGCCGATGCGACGCGCCTGCCGGGCGCTCTCCTCGCCGCTGAGCCGCACGTCGGTGGTCTCCTCGCGGGTGGCACCGAGGCCGATGACCGCGCCTGCGGCCGTGGCGGCCTCCTCGGCGCTGTCGACCCCGGTCGCGAAGTCGAGTTGGACGGACACCATTCCGGTGCGCAGTCCGCCTTCCTCCTTGAGGGCCACCGCCGCGTTGTGCTTGCTCCGTTCGGCGGCCGGCTGCTCCCGGTACCCCTTCTCCTTCGGGTAGCCGACGCTCAGGCTTGTGGTGTCAAGGCTGCCCCAGCCACCGGGGAGGGCGGCCTTGGCATCCCCCGAGCCCGTGCCGCAGCCGGTGAGGAGGGGCAGTGCCGCTATGGCGAGCGTGATTGCTGCCGGGACGGGGCGGCGGGTGCGGAAGTGCTTCATCGGTCCGGTGTCCTTACTTCGCGCAGTAGCTGTACGGCAGGGAGGAACGCTTGTCGCCCTGAGGCGCGCCGAGGAACTCGGCGTTCGTCAAGGTCTCCTTCTTGTGCTCGTCCGATATGGAGAACCCGAGACTCATGCCCATCGAGACCTCGAAGCCGAACTCCTGGGCGTCCGTGTCGCCGATATAGGTCAGAGAGCTCGACAGGCCGTCCTCGAACATCAGCTGCTTGAAGGGATCGTTCCCCGCGGGCTTCTGCTGGAGCGACTCGTCGCCGAACATGTACTCGAACGGGGTCGTGTTGTCGCCCGATCCGTCGAGCCACTGCTCGGCGGTCGCCCGCTTTCCCTCCGTCGCCGGGTCCGTCTCCTTGCCGAAGACGATCGAGTTCGTCTGCACCTCGATCCCGGTCGGCCCGGAGGAGTCGTTGACGCTGCCCTTGCCCTTCTTCTTGTCGTCGCCGTCCTTGCCGTTGTCGTGACTCACATCGGTCTTGTCCGACGTGGCCGTGCCTTCCTTCGTCCGGGTCATATCGATACGGACCAGCTTGCCCGTCTTCTGGTCGCGGGTGACCGTGATCGTCCCCGTGTAGGTGTCCTTCGCCCCGGACGTCCCGCCGAGCGGCCCGGCCTCGCCGCTCACCTTGCCCTCGACCTCGAGCTTCGCGGTGTACGTGTACGACTCGTTGCCGTTGACGTCGTCCTTGGTGATCGTCACATCGGGGGAGAACTTCGCCTTGCCACCGAGCTTGGCGCCGAGCTTGGCGTCGTCACCCGCGCTGATGCCGAGGCCGCCGTCGGCCTGCGCGTAGAGGCCGATCGTCGAGTAGGAGATCTTCTTGTCGCCGATCTGCTTCTCGATCGCTTCCTTCTTCTCGGCCCACTCCTTTGCGGCGTACCAGTTGCCGCCGCCGTAGCCCGCGCTGTGCTTCATCGAGGTCTCCCACATCTTCATCTCCTCGATGTCGTCACGCATCTGCTCGGCGTCTTCCTCGCTCTTGAAGACCCAGGTGTCGCCGTTGGTGACCTTGATGCCGCCGCCGAGGTCGACATCGGCCCTGCCGTACTTGCCGAGCTTCACGCCGGGGGTGCTCGCGTTGACTCCGGCCGATGCCGCGTCGGTGAAGGTGAGGTACACCAGCTTGTCGTTGCCGTCGACCTTCCCGTCGCCGTTCACATCGGTGTTGGCCTGGGCGACCTTCTGCTGGAAGCCGTACTCCTCGCCCCACTCGAACCAGCCGATCTTCACCTTGCCGCCCGCCGTGTCGGAGACGCTGGAGACCTGGCACAGCTTCGGTTCGTAGTCGGCGTCGGTCTTGGGGTGGGCCATGCCGTCCGGGCCCGTGGTGCAGCCGCCGCCACCGGAGCCCGTGAGGGCCGAGACGGCGCACCGGATGCGGTCCCCGACCCGGCCGCCGATGCCCGCGGCGGACACCGCGAGGATCACGGCCACCACCACGACGGCGACTCCGAGGTACTCGAGCGCGGTGGCGCCGCGGTCCCGCCAGGCGTACGGACGTGGCGCCGGCACCCGGTCGTCCGGGCCGCGTCCCTCCACCAGCCGGTCGAGGACCAGACCCGCGGCGGCGCCGGTCGCGAAGCTCGCGACCGGCATGAAGACGCCTTCAGGGGCCAGGACTTCCCAGGTGACGGCGTAGCCGTAGGCCAGTGCGGCGAGGGGCACCGTGAGGGTGGCGGCGAGCCGGACCGGAAGGGAGTCGCGGCGCGGCTCGGGGAGCAGGCGGGCCGCTGCCAGCACGGTCAGGGTGATGGTGAGGATGCCCGGCACATGCAGGAGCGCGAGACGCCAGGCGAAGGCGTCGAGCCGCTCGGAGGTGGCGAGGGGTTCGAGGAGTGCCCTGGCGAAGAGCAGACCGCAGAGGAAGTACACGATGATGGCGGCGGCCCAGCTGCGTACCAGGGCGAAGAACCACCCGGAGTCACCGGGGTCGTGCCGTCCTGGCGGCGCGATCCCGGCACGTCCGCGGGCGCGTTGCCAGTCGCCCCCGCTTCCGTCCTGGTTGCCCCATGCTCCCCCACCGTTCACCGCGCCACCCCTCCGTGTTACCGGTCCCCGCCGTCGACGGCGCGCCACGGTCCTGCCTCGTACGGTCCGCACAAGAGCCCTGACCCGAGCCCCTGCTGTCTGCGCGCGGCGTGAGCGTATGGGCGTGGTGGAGTGGTGGCATGGGCCCTCGGCCCCAATCCCGGGCCCAATTGACGGCGTCCTGCCAACCGCTTCCGTGCGGGGGCCGGCAGTGGGTCCGCGGCGGAACGCGGTTGGTGGTGGCGGAGCCCCGGCCGGGTGCGGTGGAGAGCGGGTACGGGTCGGGGGGCTGAGCCGCCCGGTGCCGTCGCCCGAGGTGCCCGCGTGAGCCAGTGACCGTCCCGGACATAATCGACCGCATGTCCCACCAGCCCCACTCCCTGACCGCCCGCCTGCGCCGGTTTCCCGCCGCCCCCGCCCTCCTCGGGTACGCGGCCGTCCGGCTGACCGGCATGGTGATCCTCGCCATCGCCGCGACGGCAACCGGCAAGGACGGGTTGCACCGGCTCAAGGGCCGCTGGGACGCCGTCTGGTACGTCCGGATCGCGGAGCACGGATACGGGTACGAGGTGACCCTCCCCGACGGGAGCGTCCACTCCGATCTCGCCTTCTTCCCCTTGCTGCCCGCCCTGGAGCGGGGTGTCTCCGAGGCCTTGCCGTTCCTCGACGCCGCGACCGCCGGGCTGGTGATCGCCTGGGTCGCCGCGTTCGCCGCCGCCTGGGGTGTCTACGCCGTCGGGGCACAGGTCGCGGGTCAGCGGGCCGGGGTGCTGCTGGCCGCGCTGTGGGGGGTGTATCCGACCGCGTTCGTGCAGTCGATGGCGTACACGGAGACGCTGTTCACCGCGTTCGCCGCCTGGTCGCTGTACGCGCTGCTGGGCGGCCGCTGGATCACCGCAGGGGCACTGTGCGCCCTTGCCGGGCTGACCCGGCCGTCGGCCGCAGCGCTCATCGCCGCCGTCGGGATCACCGCGCTCGTACGCCTGGTTCAGGGCGGCCTCGGGGTGCTGAACTGGCGGCTGGCGGCAGGCGTACTGCTGTCACCGCTGGGCTGGCTCGGTTACGTGGTCTTCGTGGCCGTACGCGAAGGCAGCCCGACGGCGTACTTCGAGGTCCAGGCGGCCTGGGGCAACGACATCGACGGCGGCGTGGCCCTCACCCGGTTCGTCGGGCAGCAGCTCACGGGGCCGGCGCCGCTCGCCGGGGTCGGGCTCATCGCCGCGCTCGGCCTGCTCGGCTGGGTGGTGTGGCTGTGCGTGCGCCAGCGGCAGCCGCTGCCCGTGCTGGTCTACGGCATCGGGATCGTGGTGATCTCGCTCGTCGGCGCCGCGTACTTCGGATCCCGGCCGCGCCTGATCATGCCGGCTTTCCCGCTGCTGCTGCCCCCGGCCGCCGCCCTCGCGCGGCTGCGGATGAGCACGGCCGCGGTGGTCATGGCCCTGCTGGCCGTGGCCTCGGGCGTGTACGGGGCTCTCACCCTGCTCGGGTCGGGGCCGCCGTAAGGGAGTCACGGGCCCCAGGCATCGCCTGGGAGGACGACACCCGGGCAGCCCGCGAGCTGCCCTGAGAGCCGTCGGCTCAGCTCCCGACCGACAGTTGGACGCCCGGCCGCAGACCCCAGCGTTCCCACGCCCCCGCCTCGGCCTCCAGCACGTGGCGGGCGCGCATCCGCGGCATGCCCAGCCTGCCCGGCTTCATCGTGCGCATGCTGATGACGCGCAACTGCTTGTCCAGATAGGCCACATCGATGGTGAACCGCATCCGGAAGGTGTGCACACTGCCTGCCGGGGTCAGCATGATCGCACCGTCGATACCGTCCCGGCCCAGCAGGCCGCGGGTCCGTGCCCGGTACGAGGCCGCGATCACCAGGTCCACCGGGGTCTCGCGCCCCGGGATCCTCAACTCGCCTTTGCCGTCACGCCAGATACCCATGGGCGTAGAACGTAGCCCGAGTCTCCCGGTGCCGACAGGGCAGCGACGACAGTGGGTCCCCGGGCCCATGACCGGTGCGCGATCAGGTCCTAGGCTCGGGCCGTGGACATCGGGTACACCATCGCGGTCGTCGCCGCCGCTCTCTGGGGAGCCGGAGCCGGAGCACTGCTGCCGCGCGCCGCGTACCGGCTGTCGGTCGAGCCGGAGGAGGCGTGGCGGGACGCCTGCCCGTCCGGGCATCCGATCACCGGGGTCGCGGGCGGCTGGCTGGGCGCGGCCCGGTGCGCGGACTGCGCCGTGTCCGTGGTGGCTCCGGTGGCCGGGGCCCCCCGCGGCGACGGCTCCGGGGCCGAAGACGTCCGCCACCCCGGGGAACACCGCGGCTCCGCGCTCGTTCCGGCCGTCACCGCCGCCGTCTGCGCCGTACTCACCGCCACGGCCGGCATCCGGCCCGAGACGGCCGTCTGGGTGCTGCTCGCACCCGTCGCCATGCTGCTGGCCCTGGTCGACCGCCGCGTTCACCGGCTACCCGACCAGCTGACCCTGCCCCTCGCGGCCGCCGCCGCGCTGCTGCTCGGGGGCGCGGCGCTGCTACCGGGTGCCGCCGGCTCCTGGACGACGGCGCTGCTCGGCGGACTCGCACTCGGCGGGGCGTATTTCGTGCTCTTCCTGATCAACCCCAACGGCATGGGGTTCGGCGATGTGAAGCTCGCGGTACCCCTCGGGACCGCGCTGGGCTGGTACGGCTGGGAGGTGTTGTTCGCCGGCGCGTTCGCGGGATTCCTCCTGGGGGCGGTCTACGGCTTCGGACTGGTGCTGCTGCGCAGGGCGAGCCGCAAGTCTGCGATCCCGTTCGGGCCGTTCATGATCGGGGGGACACTGATCGGTCTCCTGCTGGGAGCGGTACCGGCCGCGTAGACGACGCCCCCGCTCAGCCCGGGAGGTCCCGACCCAGGTCCGGGGTGAGGGGAAGTGACGCCGCGGGCTGATCCGCGGAGTTGGCCCGGACAGGGCCTAGCATGCGGCCGTATGCGGACATTCTTCGCCAATGCGGCGGTACTGTCGGTGGATACGCGGTCGACCGAGGCCCGTGCCGCACCGCCACGGGAGGGCGCCGGCCGTGCGGCGGGAGTCTCTCTCCGCTGGGGCTGGGCGGCGGCGCTGTTCCTCCTCTACACGACCGTCGCCGTGCGCCGTCATCTGCTGCTGCGTACCACCGGCTACGACCTCGGGATCTTCGAGCAGGCCGTACGCGGCTACGCCCACTTCCGGGCTCCCGTCGTACCGCTCCGCGGAGAGGGCTTCAACCTCCTCGGGGACCACTTCCACCCGCTGGTCGCGGTGCTCGCCCCGCTCTACCGGGTCTGGCCGTCCCCGCTCTGTCTGCTCGTCGCACAGTCCGCGCTGCTCGCCGTCGCCGTCGTCCCTCTCGCCCGCTGGGCGGACCGTTCACTCGGCCGGCGGGCCGCGCACATCGTCGCGTGCGCGTACGGGACGAGCTGGGGCATCGCATCGGCCGCGGCGTTCGACTTCCACGAGGTGGCGCTCGCCGTGCCGCTGCTCTCCTTCGCACTGGAGGCGCTCGGGCGCCGGCGCTGGCGGCAGGCGGTGGTCTGGGCCGCGCCCCTGCTGCTGGTGAAGGAGGACCTCGGGCTGACCCTCGCCGCGGTCGGCGGGTACATCGCCTGGAAGGGGCCGCGCAGGCTGGGCATCCTGACCGCGGCCGTCGGGCTGATCGGCAGCGCGATCGAGATCAAGCTGCTGCTCCCGGCGTTCAACCCCGGCGGCGGCTACGCGCACGGGGCCAACCTGGCCGAGGCGCACGGCTCCCTGCTCGCCACCATCGCGTTCGCGCCGCTTGACGTGCTTCGCCCCGACGTCAAGGCGATGACCCTCGTGCTGGTCTTCGCGCCGAGTGCCCTCGTCGCCCTGCGCTCGCCGCTCTCGCTGATCGCCGTGCCCACCCTGGGCTGGCGGATGCTGTCCGAGAACGTCTTCCACTGGGGCACCGCCTTCCACTACAGCGCCGTGCTGATGCCCGTCGTGTTCGCGGGCCTCGTCGACGCCCTCACCCGCTACCGGGAAGCCGCGCCCGGCCAGCCGCTCGCGGCGCGCCATCTGCGCGCCTCGCTGCTGACGGTCATCGCCGTGACGGTGGTGCTGCTGCCGTCCTTCCCCCTCGCCCAGCTGGCCCAGCGCGCCACCTGGCGCTCCACCCCTCATATCGAGGCCGCGCAGGCGATGCTGGGGCGGATCCCGGACGGTGTCACGGTCGCCGCGTCCAACCGTCTGGTGCCCCAGCTCACTTCGCGCTGCGAGGTGGTGGTGTTCCCGACCTGGCCGGTCGAGGGGCATCTCTACGAATACGAGAAGACGCGGCTGCCCCGCCCCACAGCGCAGTGGATCATCCATGACCGCAGTGCCCCGGAGGCCTGGCCCTACAAGACGGGTCACTGGCCCTACCCGATCGAGCAGCAGCTCGCGGAGCTGGAGGCGGCGAAGCGCTCGTACGGCTATGAGGTCGTCGCCGAACGGGACGGCATCACTCTGTTGCGCCGCCGGTCCTGACCGGGGCTTCCACCTGTCCGGTCCCTCATGAGACTGACCCATCGCCCCCTCGCGACCTCCCCGCGTCAACCGCGCGCCCGGTCCCCGGGGTCCCCCGTCGGGAGTAGTCGCCCCAGCGCCCGGCCGGGGCGCGGGACCGTGCCACGGGCCCGCCACCGGCCGCTTTTCCTCTCCGTAGTGCAGTCCGCCGCTTTCGGAGAGTAGTTGCGGCACGCCGCGGCACGCATCAACCCTCACGAAGGGTTATGGTGGAAACCCCCCCCTCGGGCCGGTCCGTATCCCCCCCACGGACCGGCCCGTTTTCTCTTTCCCCGGCCGCCGTCAGTTCCGGGCGGCCCAGATGTTGGTTCCCGCGGTGTCCACGGCGAAGGTGTCGATCTCCGTCAGCTCCTCGTCGGAGAGCGGCGGCGCGGCGAGCGCGGCCACGTTCTCCTCGAGCTGGCGCACGCTGCTCGCGCCGATCAGCGCGGAGGTCATACGCGGGTCGCGCAGCACCCACGACAACGCCAGCTGGGCCAGGGACTGGCCACGGCGCTGGGCGATCCCGTTCAGACCGTGGAGCCTGCGCAGCACGTCGTCGGAGAGAAGGCCGGGGTCGAGCGACTTGCCCTGTGCGGCCCTCGAATCCTCCGGGATGCCGGTCAGGTACTTGCCGGTGAGCAGGCCCTGCGCGAGCGGTGCGAAGGAGATGCAGCCCATGCCCGCGTTCTCCAGGGTGTCGAGCAGGTTGTCGCCCTCGATCCAGCGGTTGATCATCGAGTACGAGGGCTGGTGGATGAGGGCGGGGACGCCCATCTCCTTCAGCAGCCTGGCCGCCTCGGCCGTCTGCTCCGCGTTGTAGGACGACACGCCGACGTAGAGCGCCTTGCCTTGCTGGACGGCGGACGCCAGCGCGCCCATCGTCTCCTCCAGCGGGGTGTGCGGGTCGAAGCGGTGCGAGTAGAAGATGTCGACATAGTCGAGGCCCATCCGCCACAGCGACGCGTCCAGCGACGACAGCAGGTACTTGCGGGATCCCCACTCGCCGTACGGGCCGGGGTGCATCAGATAGCCGGCCTTGGTGGAGACGAGCAGCTCGTCCCGGTACGCGGCGAAGTCCTGGGCGAAGAGCTTGCCGAAGTTCAGCTCGGCCGAGCCGGGCGGGGGGCCGTAGTTGTTCGCCAGGTCGAAGTGCGTCACACCCAGGTCGAATGCGCGCCGCAGGATCGCACGCTGTGGTTCGAGCGCGCGGTCGTCGCCGAAGTTGTGCCACAGGCCGAGGGAGATCGCGGGGAGCCTGAGCCCGCTGTGTCCGCTGCGGCGGTACTCCATGGCGTCATAGCGGCTCTCGGCGGCACGGTAGGCGGAGCGGGAGCGGGGCGAGTGGGGGGAGGAGCAGGGGGAAACGTTCACGCTTCTCTGCTTATCACGGACTTGTGACAGACCGGGTTGGGCCCCTGCGGGGAGTGCCAAGTAACCTGACGGCATCGGGGGCAGCCGCAGCACGTGAGAGGCGTGCAGCGCGGCGGGCCGGGAGCCACGAGGATGGTGCGTGGCCGGCCCGGACGGAACCGAGAGGGTGGACTACGTGAACCTGCGCGACCTGGTGTACGGCCTCTACGAGCGCCGTGTGGAGGGCCGCCTCGACCACGCCCAGGTGCCGAAGCACATCGGCGTCATCCTGGACGGCAACCGCCGCTGGGCGAAGGCGTCCGGAGGCACGACGGAGCAGGGTCACAAGGCGGGCGCGGACAAGATCCACGAGATGCTCGGCTGGTGCGCCGAGACCGACGTCGAGGTCGTCACCCTCTGGATGCTGTCCACCGACAACCTGGACCGGCCCGAAGAGGAACTGGTCCCGCTGCTCGGCATCATCGAGAACGCGGTGCGCGGGCTCGCGGCGGACGGCCGCTGGCGTGTCCACCATGCCGGCACCATGGATCTGCTGCCCGCCCGCACCCAGGCCGTGCTCAAGGAGGCCCAGCAGACCACCGCCGGCAACAAGGGCATACTCGTCAACGTCGCCGTCGGCTACGGCGGGCGCCAGGAGATCGCCGACGCGGTGCGCTCGCTGCTGACCGAGCACGCCGCCAAGGGCACCACGTTCGAGGAGCTCGCGGAGATCGTCGACACGGATCTCATCGCCTCCCACCTCTACACCCGTGGCCAGCCCGACCCCGACCTGGTGATCCGCACCAGCGGCGAGCAGCGGCTCTCGGGCTTCATGCTCTGGCAGAGCGCCCACTCCGAGTACTACTTCTGCGAGGTCTTCTGGCCCGCCTTCCGTAAGGTCGACTTCCTGCGCGCCCTGCGCGACTACGCGGCCCGTCATCGCCGCTACGGCAGCTGACCGGCGCGCGCGCCGTACGAAGGCGTGCCTCGGAAGGGGCGCCTTGGGACACCCCCGGATGGCCCAACCACCTCACCCGTAATGTCTGTTCTATAGGCTTTCGGGCGGTTTCCTTTCGTTCCGCCTGCCACGCCATTGCCCCCCTGAAGCGGTGATTTCAGGCCGAGAGCCGCCCCTTGGCCGCCTCCTGCGCGGGCCCGGCGGGCCATAATCGCCCGGCCCGCGCGTTCATGGTCATGGCCTGTTCATCGACGCTTCGTCATATGCCCTGGCATGGCGGCGGGTGTTCGAGGGAATATTGCTTCCAGGTCGACATCCGGACAACAGGCCGGATGCCGTTCTGCTGCGGGTGGCGCCGAGCCGCCCGCCCGGGAGGCCCTTTGCGCCAGGACGACCGTGCGTTCGGCACGGAAGGAACGGAGGGCCGGTGCCCGGCCCGCGCATCGCGGCCGGACACCGGCCCCGTCTCCCCGCCTCCGGTGGGGGGAACTCCAACGCGCGACGTCGTCGCACCCCGATCTCAGCCGAGGGGGTACGTCCTTCCGTGGTGAACAGCACTAAGCGCCGCATGCCCGACAGGCGCACATACGTTCTCGACACGAGCGTTCTGCTGGCCGATCCGAACGCCATGGCCCGGTTCGACGAGCACGAGGTCGTGCTCCCGATCGTCGTGGTCACGGAGCTGGAGGCCAAGAGGCACCATCCGGAGCTCGGTTACTTCGCCCGGCAGGCGCTGCGCCTGCTGGACGACTACCGGATCCGGTTCGGCCGGCTGGACGCACCCATCCCCATGGGCGACCTCGGCGGCACCCTCCGCGTGGAGCTCAACCATTCGGACCCCGGTGTGCTCCCCGCGGGCTACCGGCTGGGTGACAACGACACGCGGATCCTCGCGGTGGCCCGGAACCTCCAGGCGGAGGGGTATGACGTCACCGTCGTCTCCAAGGACCTGCCACTGCGGATCAAGGCCTCGTCCGTCGGACTCCTCGCCGAGGAGTACCGGGCTGAGCTCGCCATCACGGACTCCGGCTGGACCGGGATGTCCGAACTGGCGATTTCGGCCGAACAGGTGGACCTTCTCTTCGAAGAGGAGACCCTGTATCTGCCCGAGGCCGCCGAGCTGCCCGTCCACACCGGTCTGGTGCTCCAGTCCGAGCGCGGCAAGGCGCTCGGGCGGATCACGGCCGAGGGGAACGTACGCCTGGTGCGGGGCGAGCGGGAGGCCTTCGGTATTCGCGGGCGCAGCGCCGAGCAGCGCGTCGCCCTCGACCTGCTGCTCGACCCTGAGGTCGGCATCGTCTCGATGGGCGGCCGGGCGGGCACCGGCAAGTCAGCGCTGGCCCTGTGCGCCGGCCTGGAAGCGGTGCTCGAGCGCAGGCAGCACAAGAAGGTGATGGTGTTCCGCCCGCTGTACGCGGTCGGCGGGCAGGATCTCGGCTATCTGCCGGGCACCGAGGCCGAGAAGATGAGCCCGTGGGCGCAGGCGGTCTTCGACACGCTCTCGGCGGTGGCGGGCCGAGAGGTCATCGAGGAGGTGCTCAGGCGCGGCATGCTCGAGGTGCTGCCGCTCACCCATATCCGCGGGCGCTCGCTGCACGACGCCTTCGTCATCGTCGATGAGGCCCAGTCCCTGGAGCGGAATGTCCTGCTGACCGTGCTGTCCAGGATCGGGGCGAACTCCCGGGTCGTCCTCACCCACGATGTGGCGCAACGGGACAATCTGCGCGTGGGTCGCTATGACGGAGTCGTCGCCGTCGTGGAGAAGCTGAAGGGGCATCCGCTGTTCGCCCATGTGACGCTCACCCGTTCGGAGCGCTCTCAGATCGCCGCGCTGGTGACCGAAATGCTCGAGGATGGAGCTACCTGAAAGAGGATGATCCACATTGATGGATTTTAGCCGAATTAGGCAGAGTTCGATCAGGTTTGATCTGGTCTGCTTCGGTTGTCCGTCAAGGTAGTTGGCGCCGCCCGGCGAAGCGAAAAACCTTAGCCGGGCGGCGCCGTGCTGTGCGGGCGTTTCCTTAAAACCCGTGGGGCAAACGGGGTGTGAGCTATCCCACGTAACGAGGAATTGCCTTGCGCCCTCGCCTTCCGGCAGAGTCTTGCTTCCGTCAGGCCCCGCATACGGCACACCTGCATCCTCAGGGATGCGGAAACCAGACAACTCAACAGACTCCGCCGTATGCCGCCCGAGCACCACGCGGCGCTCCCGCAAGGGAGTTGCCCACCGGGCCCGCGCCCCCCGTGACCTAGCAAGTAGGGGTGCCAGTGTCAGGGGCACGATTGCGTCCGTGAGGTCACCTGTGCGGGCGCTGCTGGAAGGAAACCGTGTGAGCCGGATCTCGGTCCGGGGATTCGCGGTGGCGTCAGCCACTGCGGTCACCACTGTCGGCGCCGTCGTTGGCGTGGCCTCGGGTACTCCGCAGACCACGGACAACGACTTCGAGGCCTCCGCCGCGGACGCGACGCTGCTCGCGGACATCCCCGTAGGCGAGCAGGCCCAGGTGCAGGTCGCGTCTCTGTCGCAGCAGGCAGACGCACAGGCCGCCGCCGCGGATGCGGCTGCGAAGAAGTCGGCGGAAGAGTCGGCTCGTGTCCAGGCCGCCAAGGACGCCGAGGCGAAGAAGAAGGCCGCCGACGAGAAGGCCGAGCGCGAGGCTGAGGCACGCGAGAGCGCAAGCCGTTCCGCCGTCCGCTCCGCCTCCAGCTTCGCGAAGCAGTCGTCGTACACCGTGGCCGAAGTCCAGGCGATCGCCCGCCAGATGATGCCGGGCGACCAGTTCCAGTGCTTCAGCAACATCGTGGACCACGAGTCCAGCTGGAACTACCACGCGGACAACCCCACCTCCGATGCCTACGGCCTGGTCCAGGCGAACCCCGGCTCGAAGATGGCCTCGGTCGCCCCCGACTGGCAGACCAACCCGGCCACCCAGATCAAGTGGGGCCTCAACTACATGAACGAGCGCTACGACAGCCCCTGCGGGGCTTGGTCGTTCTGGCAGGCCAACCACTGGTACTAGGCCTTGCGGCAGTAGCTCTCAGCACTCTGGAACCCCCCGCCGTCCTATGGCGGGGGGTTTCGTGCGTGTACGGTCGTGGCGGACCCCGGGGGGAGAGGGAAGCGAGATGTCGAGAATGCCAGGGTGGCTGCGCCGGTTGGGCACCGGGATGAACCGCTGGGGTGAACGCCTCGAAGAACGGCGGGCCGCCGCCGTCCGGGACGACAACGGTCTGATCGTCAACGGCGGTGCGGAGGCGACGGCTCAGGGCTCAGCCGCGCCGGCGGACCATGTGCCGCCGCCCCCGGCGTACGCACCCGCCGTCGCCGCCAAGCCCGACCCTGTCTCCACCATCCCCTGGGGAATGCGCGTCGCGGCCGAAGCGGGCTGGCGGCTGCTGGTGCTCGCGGGCACGGTCTGGGTGCTGATGCGGGTGATCAGCGCCGTTCAGCTGGTGGTGCTGGCCTTCGTCGCCGCCCTGCTGATCACCGCTCTCCTCCAGCCGACCGTGACCCGCGTCAGAAGGCTCGGCCTGCCACGCGGGCTCGCCACCGCCGTCACCGCCGTCCTGGGCTTCGTCATCATGGGGCTGGTCGGCTGGTTCGTGGTGTGGCAGGTGCTGGACAACCTGGACAATCTCGCCGACCGGGTCAAGGACGGGATCGAGGAGCTCAAGCACTGGCTGCTCAACAGCCCCTTCCATGTGACCGAGCAGCAGATCAACGACATCGCCCAGAACCTCCAGAACACCATCGGCACCAACACCGAGGAGATCACCTCCGCCGGACTCCAGGGCGTGAGCGTGATGGTCGAGATCCTCACCGGGATGCTGCTGACGATGTTCTGCACGCTCTTCCTGCTCTACGACGGGAAGCGCATCTGGCAGTGGACCCTGAAGCTGGTCCCCGCTCAGGCGCGGCCCGGTGTCGCCGGGGCGGGCCCGAGGGCCTGGCGGACGCTGACCGCGTATGTGCGCGGCACGGTGGTGGTCGCCCTGATCGACGCGATCTTCATCGGTCTCGGCATCTACTTCCTCGATGTGCCGCTCGCCGTCCCGCTCGCGGTGTTCATCTTCCTGTTCTCGTTCATCCCGCTCGTGGGTGCGGTCGTGTCGGGTGCCCTCGCGGTCATCGTGGCGCTGGTCACCCAGGGCGTGTTCACCGCGCTGATGGTGCTGCTGGTCGTGTTGGCCGTGCAGCAGATCGAGGGCCATGTGCTCCAGCCGTTCATCCTCGGCCGGGCGGTACGGGTCCACCCCCTCGCCGTCGTGCTCGCGGTCGCCGCGGGCGGCCTGACGGCAGGCATCGGAGGAGCGGTGGTGGCCGTACCGCTGGTGGCGGTGACCAACACGGTGGTCGGCTATCTGCGCTCGTACGCCCAGGTGCACCCCGCCCACCAGGGTCCAGGACCGCACGGCGCGACGGCCATCGAAGTGGCTCCCACTCCGCCGCCGTTGCCTCCCTCCGCTCCGCCGTCGCCGCCGACTCCTCCGCCCGGGGACCGGGCTTAGGCGCTGCCGGGGCTCGCCCCCGTCCGCCCGGAGCGGTTCCGTCACTTCGGGGGTTCCTCGTCGGGACCGGGTGGTCGCACGGTACGCGTACACAGCAGGGCGCCCCCACCGGCTCGATGTACGAACCGGGCGGGGGCGCCCTGTGTGGTGATGCCTGTGCGGACTCAGCCGCCCATGACGGCTTCGGCCTCCAGCGTCGTGCCGACCGCCTGGATCACCGAGGCGATCTTGAAGGCCTCCTGGATGACGTCGCGCTCGACGCCCGCCTTGCGGAGCACCTGCTCGTGCGAGTCGAGGCACTGGCCGCAGCCGTTGATCGCGGAGACGGCGAGCGACCACAGCTCGAAGTCGGTCTTCTCGACACCCGGGTTGCCGATGACGTTCATCCGCAGACCGGCGCGCAGCGTCCCGTACTCGGGGTCCGACAGCAGGTGCCGGGTCCGGTAGAAGACGTTGTTCATCGCCATGATCGCGGCGGCCGACTTGGCGGCGGTGTACGCCTCGGCGGACAGGTTGGCCTTGGCCTCCGGCTCCAGCTCGCGCAGCACGATCGGCGAGCGCGAGGCGATCGCGCAGGCCAGCACCGTGCCCCAGAGCTGCTGCTGGGGGAGCTCGCTGTTGCCGATGACCGAGCCGAGGTTCAGCTTGAGGTCCTTGGCGTAGTCCGGCAGCGCGGACTTCAGCTCATCGAGGGCCATGCTCACTCACCGGCCAGCAGCTTGCCCGCGTCCAGGGTGTCCTCGCCCTTGGACCAGTTGCACGGGCAGAGCTCGTCGGTCTGGAGTGCGTCGAGGACCCGCAGGACCTCCTTGGGGTTACGGCCGACGGAGCCGGCGGTCACCATCGTGAACTGGATCTCGTTGTTCGGGTCGACGATGAACACGGCACGCTGAGCGAAGCCGTCCTCGCCCTCGATGCCGAGGTCGCGCATCAGCTCGTGCTTGGAGTCGGCCAGCATCGGGAAGGGCAGGTCACGCAGGTCGGCGTGGTCCTTGCGCCAGGCGTGGTGGACGAACTCGGAGTCGCCGGAGAACCCGAGGACCTGGGCGTCACGGTCGGCGAACTCGTCGTTCAGCTTGCCGAAGGCGGCGATCTCGGTGGGGCAGACGAAGGTGAAGTCCTTGGGCCACGCGAAGACCACCTTCCACTTGCCCTCGTAGGACTTGTGGGTGATCTGCTCGAACTCCTTGCCGCTCTCCAGCGAGACGCAGGCGGTCAGTTCGAAGGTGGGGAACTGGTCACCGACAGTGAGCACGCGCTCTCCTTGCAGTGGGAGGCCCTTTGTGGGGGCTCCGTGGGGTTGGACGGAGCATCAGCCTGTCACGGTGTGATCAATAGGGGGAAATCGAAGATGCCGACCGCATTGATAGCCATGTCCGATAGCCGGATCCCGATGGCCGCTGAGCGCATTGATCGTGGGGGCGGCTAGACTGGCCCGCTGCGATAGGGCTCGCTTATCAGTGGTGGGGGTGAAGTGGTGGCACACGGGGTAAGCCGGGGCAAACAGCCCAGTCTCGCGCAGCTTCGGGCCTTCGCCGCCGTGGCCGAGCATCTGCACTTCCGAGACGCCGCCGCCGCGATCGGGATGAGCCAGCCCGCGCTGTCGGGTGCCGTGTCGGCGCTGGAAGAGGCCCTCGGGGTGCGGCTGCTGGAGCGTACGACCCGGAAGGTGCTGCTGTCCCCGTCCGGGGAGCGGCTGGCGGTGCGGGCCAAGGCGGTGCTCGCCGCGGTGGGTGAGCTGCTGGAGGAGGCCGAGGCGGTACGGGCGCCGTTCACCGGGGTGCTGCGGCTGGGGGTGATACCGACGGTGGCGCCGTATCTGCTGCCGGCGGTGCTGCGGCTGGTGCGCGAGCGGTATCCGGCGCTCGACCTCCAGGTGCACGAGGAGCAGACCTCGTCGCTGCTGGACGGGCTCGGGGCAGGACGGCTCGATCTGCTGCTGCTCGCCGTGCCGCTCGGGGTGGCGGGGGTCAATGAGATCCCGTTGTTCGACGAGGACTTCGTGCTGGTCACCCCGCACGAGCACTGGCTCGGCGGTCGCGCGGACATCCCGCGCGAGGCGCTGCGGGAGCTGCCGCTGCTGCTGCTCGACGAGGGGCACTGCCTGCGCGATCAGGCACTCGACATCTGCCGTGAGGCCGGACGGGTGGAGAGCGCCCCGGTCACCACCACCGCGGCGGGCCTGTCCACGCTGGTCCAGCTGGTCGCGGGAGGACTGGGTGTGACGCTGCTGCCGCGGACCGCCCTCCAGGTGGAGACCGGGCGCAACGACCGCCTGGTCACGGGGTACTTCGCCGACCCCGCGCCCACCCGCACGATCGCCCTGGCGATGCGCTCGGGAGCGGCCCGCCAGGGCGAGTTCGAGGAGTTCGCCGTCGCGCTCCGGGAGGCCCTCGCGGACCTCCCGGTGCGGGTTCTACCTGACGGCGGCTGAACCGGAGAGCACCCGGCCCACTCGATGCTCACTCCGTGCGCAGCCCCTCAGGCCGCATCATCCGCAGCAGCGGTGGCAGGCTGAGCAGCGTCACCAGCAGCACCACCCCGGCGCCGAGTCCCGTCATCGCCGCGACCGTCGCCCAGTCGACCGCGACCGGCACCGCGACCATCTTCAGCAGCACCGCCCCCAGAGCCACGCCCACGGTCGTGGACAGGAACAGACCGAGCATGACCGGAACGGCCGTCTGCCACAGCACGGACAGGCTCAGCGTGGAGCGCCGGGTCCCGAAGGCGAGCAGCGCCGCCAGCAGCTTCCTGCGTTCGCGCAGCTGCTCGAGCTGGGAGACCAGCAGGCTCGCGCCGATCAGCAGCAGGACGCACGCGGCCCCGACGAAGAGCCCGGTGCGGATCGACGCGAAGCGGTTGGCCTGCACGCTGGTCTCGACGTGGAACGGCGTCATCATCGGATCGGCCTTGAGGATGGCCGTACGCGCGTGCTCGATGGCATCCGGCACCGACCTGTCCAACTGGACGTAGATGGTCGCGAAACCGTCCGAGGCGAGGCCCCGGGGCGCCGCGCCTGTCGTGGCCAGGATGCCGCTGCGTTTGACGCCCGTCGGGTCCTCGCGGCTCGCGACCTTCTTCGTGGACGCGGGCAGCGTCCAGGCGACCGGACTGGTCCCCTCGTCACCGTAGATGCGCCCCGTGTACAGCTTCCTGCCGAGCCAGGAGAGGGCGTCGTCCTCCGGAAGGAGGCCGCCCGTCAGGACGAAGGTGTCACCGTCCTTGCAGGACGGGAGGGTCGCGAGCTCGCGCAGTGCCGGGCAGCTGCCGACGGTCAGGGTGACGGACCGCTCAGGGTTCTTGGGGGTGAGCGCGGCATCGGACATGAGGAGCGAGGTCGCCTTGGCCACCCCCTTGGTCTGCCCGATCCGCTCGGCGAGGGCATCGCTGCGGGCAGCGGCCCCGGTCGAGGACGGAACCAGCACGTTGATCGCCGCACGGTCGGGGTCGGCGCCGGTGTTCCTGGTGTACGAGCTCTCCACGCCGGTGAACACCATCTGGAGCGCGATCGCCCCGGCGACGGCGACGCCGATCCCGTTCACCAGCCGGGCCGCGGCTCCACTGTTCAGCTGGAGGCGCCGCACGGCCAGTTGCCAGGACACGGAACCGGCGCCGCCGAGCCGGGTGACGACCGTCTCGACCAGCCACGGCAGCAGCGCGGTGATGCCGAAGAGCAGCAGCACCACCCCGCCGATGACCTGCCACTGGCTGAAATCGCCGCTTTCGTTGCCCTGTCCGACCATCGGGTACAGCAGGGCGAGGCCGACGACCGGCGGCAGCAGCCGGAGCACGATCCGCCGTCGCGGTGGCTTCGCCGTGCGGACCACGCCCAGGGGTTCGATCACCACACTCCGCAGGGCGAACAGGGTCACCATGACGGCCGCCGCGGGTACGGCGAGGGCGACGAGCGCCGCCAGCCAGGGCGCGGGGGTGATGTCCGAGGGGAAGACGCTCACCTGGTACAAGTCGATCCCGGCCGCCGACTGGCGGGCCGCGGCGAAGAAGCCGGCGCCCAGCACCAGACCGATGAGGGCCCCCGCGAGAGCCTCACCCGCCGCGATCCGGTGGGTCATCCGGGCGTCCGCACCGACCAGCCGCAGCGCGGCGAGGCGGCGGTCGCGGCGCTCACCGCCGAAGCGCACGGCGGCGGCGATGAACACGGCGACCGGCATCAGCAGGGCGACGAACACCAGCAGGATGAGCAGCGTGAGGATCGGGTCCAGAGCCTCCGGCTGAGCCGAGTTGTCGAATCCGGTGACCCTGGGCACCTTCCCGTCCACCGGCTTCAGGGTGCCGTCGCCCGCGTAGTAGAGGAGCTCGGCGGGACCGACCAGGCCCTCGTCCCCGATGACGGAGGTGATCCGCTGGTCCAGCCGCTCCCGTAGCAGCGCGCCGTCCTTCGACTTCAACAGGGCGTTGAGCGCCGGGGACACGGCCATCTCACCGTCCCCGGGGAACTCCCGCAGCCCGGGTGGGAGGGGCGCGTCCGGTCCCTCCGGCTTGAGGAGCCTGCCGTAGACCTCGTCCTCGTGGAAGCGGGTGTCGGCCTCGGCGATGAGCAGGGTGTCCCGCCCGGGTGCTTCCGCGGTGGGCGCGGTCGCGTCGCTCCGGGCATCGGTGCGCGCGTCCCGTGCCGCCATCGCGTTCGGGATCGAGGCCGTGACCAGCAGGAGCGCCGCACCGAGACCCACGCCGACACCGGTGAGCAGGGTGCGGGTCCAGCCCTCCCGGCCGCCGCCGATCGCGAACCTCGCTCCCATGAGCAGGTCGCGGATCCAGATCCTCGCGGTCATATGGCCCGCTCCATGTCCCGGGACTTGCCGTCGCGTACGACGATCTCGCGGTCGGAGTAGGCGGCGACCCGCGCCTCGTGGGTGACGAGCACGACCGCGGCGCTGGTGGACCGAGCCGCGTCGGTGAGGAGTTGCATCACCCGCTCGCCGTTGAGGGAGTCGAGCGCTCCGGTCGGCTCGTCCGCGAAGAGCACCCGGGGGCCGGTGACGAGTGAGCGGGCCACGGCGACGCGCTGGCCCTGGCCGCCCGAGACCTCCCCGGGGCGCTTGGCCGCCAGCTCGGCGACCTCGACGCGCTCCATCCACTCCAGCGCGGTGCGTTCGGCGTCCTTGCGCCGGGCGCCGTTCAGCCGCAGCGGAAGCGCCACGTTCTCGACACAGGTCAGTTCGGGCACCAGCTGTCCGAACTGGAAGACGAAGCCGAACTCGCCGCGGCGCAGCGCGCTGCGCCCCGCGTCGTTCATCGCGGACAGCTCACGGCCGTTGTAGGTGATGGTGCCCTCGTCGGGGGTGACGATCCCCGCCAGGCAGTGCAGGAGGGTCGACTTTCCCGAGCCCGACGGGCCCATCACGGCGACGACCTCGCCGGGGTGGATGGAGAAGTCCGCGCCGTCGAGCGCGTGTGTGGGCCCGTACGCCTTGCGCAGGCCGTCGGCCACGAGGAGGGAACCGGCGGGGGTCATGCGGTGACCGCCTTCGCGAGCTGGTCGAGACGTGCGCTGGTCAGCTCGAGCCAGCGCAGATCGGCCTCGAGGTGGAAGAGTGCGTGATCGCAGATGAGCTGGTCGGCGAGGTCGCCCCGGCGCTTGCGGTCGGTGAGTATGCGCATCAGTCGCAGATGCTCCGAGCGCTGGGTGTCCAGCAGTTCGGCGGCGCTGCGACCGGTGAGCAGCGCGAGGACGACCTTGGTGTAGAGGGTCGACTGGAGATACGGCTCCGGCTTCTCGGGCGACGCGAGCCAGCGGCCGACATCGGTGATGCCCGCCTCGGTGATCGCGTAGCGCTTGCGCTCGGGGCCGCCGCCGGCCTCGATGCCGTCGACCTCGACGAGGCCGTTCTTCAGCAGGCGCGACATCGTCGAGTAGACCTGCCCGTAGTGCAGAGGCCGGTCGTGGCCGAACTTCTCGTCGAAGGTGCGCTTGAGGTCGTAGCCGTGGCGTGGGCCGGATTCCAGGAGCCCGAGGAGGGTGTGACCGATGGACATGACGACGACTCTACACACCGCGTATACACGCCATGTATACGCGGTGTGTGTAGTCGCTTCTCGGCCCGTCGTTTCCGCAGGCCAGGCTCGATTGTCACGATTCGGAACCGGCGCTCCCCGAGCCTGCGGAGGTGCTTCAGGACGGCTCGGACTCCGGGCGGGACTTCGGCGGCCGCCCCCGCGGGGGGATCGGCCGGACCCCGCCCGGCAGCCGCCCCGTCTCCGACAGTGCCCGCCGCAGCAGGAACTCGATCTGCGCGTTGGCGCTGCGCAGTTCGTCGGAGGCCCACCGGGCCAGCGCCTCGTAGACCACCGGGTCGAGTCGAAGCAGCACCTGCTTGCGCTCAGGCCTGCCGCGCCCGGGCTTCCCCCGTTCGGGTTCCGCGGGCTCGGGTCCGCCGCGTTCCGGCTGGTCCCGGTCCGGCCTGGGGTCGGTCACTGGTACAGGCTGCCCGTGTTGAGGACGGGCTGCGCGGCGCGATCCCCGCACAGCACCACCATCAGATTCGACACCATGGCCGCCTTGCGCTCCTCGTCCAGCTGGACGAAGCCCTCCTCGCCGATCCGGGCCAGGGCCGCCTCCACCATGCCGACCGCCCCGTCCACGATCTGCCGGCGGGCCGCGACCACGGCGCCGGCCTGCTGGCGCTGGAGCATCGCGGAGGCGATCTCGGGGGCGTACGCGAGGTGCGTGAAGCGGGATTCGATGATCCGTACCCCCGCCGCCTCGACCCGCGCGTGCAGTTCGACCGCGAGCTTCTCGGTGATCTCCTCGGCGTTCCCGCGCAGCGAGAGGCCGTCCTCGTCGTGTGCGTCGTACGGGTACTCGATGGCGATATGCCGTACGGCCGCCTCGGTCTGGGTGGAGACGAACTCCAGGAAGTCGTCCACCTCGAACAGCGCCTGCGCGGTGTCCTCGACCTTCCAGACCACCACCGCGGCGAGTTCGATCGGATTGCCGTAGGCGTCGTTGACCTTGAGGACCGCGGTCTCGTGGTTGCGGACCCGGGTGGAGATCTTCTCCCGCGAGGTCAGCGGGTTCACCCAGCGAAGCCCGTCCGTGCGGATCGTGCCGCGGTAGCGCCCGAAGAGCTGCACCACCCGGGCCTCGCCGGGCGCCACCATGTTCAGCCCCGCCATGGCGAGGAAGGACGCGATGACGACAAGCACCCCGAGCACGATGAGCGCCGCCTTCGCGCCGCCCCCGGCGGCCGCGGCACCCGTGGCGATCAGCCCGACCCCGAGCGCCAGGCCGACGAGTCCGAGCAGCAGCGCGAGTCCGCCGCCGATGCTGTGCGCCGTGAACTCCCGCACCCGTGGTTCGGGCATCTCGGGTGCGTCCGTCGGCAGAGATGTGCTGGTCGCGGGCATGTCCGTCCCCCGTCTCCCCGGTCGCAAGGGCGCCCGGTGTCGCTATCAATGTGATTACACATTATCGGATACAGCAACCCTGCGCACCAGTTGTGAGTCGGTTCCATTGAGGCGGGTGCTGATTCTCACGTCCGGAAAAGACCGGATGACGTGCTCTTTGTCATGAGGAGCGGTGCTAGCTTTCTGAGCTGATTTTCCAGACGACCTTGACGACGTAGAAGAGCGGAGCAACGGGGCCATGGGCCGAGCGGATGCGCGACGAGCCCGGCAGCGCGGGGCGCGCCGGGTCACGAAGAAGGCGGGCATACGCCGCTTCTTCACCTGGAGGAAGGCCCTCGGGACGTTCCTCGGTCTCTGCCTCGCCGTGATGGGGGCGTTCTTCGTCATCTACTGGATGGTCCCGGTGCCCGTCCCGAACGAGCAGGCCCAGCTCCAGAGCAACGTCTACAAGTACAGCGACGGCAAGATCCTCGCCCGTACGGGCAAGGTCAACCGCGAGATCATCCCGTTGAACAGGCTCACCAGGGAGGTGCAGCGCACCTTCGTCGCCGCCGAGAACAAGACCTTCTACGACGACTCCGGCGTCGACCTGAAGGGCACCGCCCGGGGTGTGTTCAACACCGTCACCGGCAAGGGCAAGCAGGGTGGTTCGACCATCACCCAGCAGTACGTCAAGAACTACTACCTCAACCAGGACCAGACGGTCACCCGCAAGCTCAAGGAGCTGGTGATCGCCCTCAAGGTGGACCAGGAGAGCGGCAAGGACGAGATCCTCGCCGGCTACATCAACACCAGCTACTACGGCCGCAACGCCTACGGCATCCAGGCCGCCGCCCAGGCCTACTACCGGGTCGACGCCGAGAAGCTGAACGTCTCCCAGGCCGCGTATCTCGCCGCGCTGCTCCAGGCGCCCAGCCAGTACGACTGGGAGGTCGCCTCCCCGAGGTCCAAGAAGCTGGTGCAGGAACGCTGGAACTACGTGCTGAACAACATGGTCGAGATGGACTGGCTCGACGCGTCCAAGCGGGCCGGTCTGAAGTTCCCCGAACCCCAGAAGACCAAGGCCGCGCCCGGAATGGAGGGCCAGACCGGCTATCTCATCGCGGCGGCCAAGGCCGAGCTGGAGAAGCGTTACGAGGTCACCCCGGAGCAGATCGAGGCCGGTGGCTGGACCATCACGCTCAACATCGACCGGAAGAAGCAGGAAGCCCTCAAGAAGGCCGTCCAAAAGGAGCTCGAGTCCAAGCTCGACCGCACGGGCGACAAGCGCGACGCGACCGTGCAGGCCGGAGCGACCTCCGTCGACCCGAAGACCGGCCATGTCGTGGCGATGTACGGCGGAGTCGGTGCCACCGAGCACTGGCTGTCCAACGCCACCCGGCGTGACTACCAGCCCGCGTCCACCTTCAAGCCCGTGGTGCTCGCCTCCGCTCTGGAGAACGGGGCCGAGACCCAGGACGGCGAGAAGATCACGCTGAAGACCCGCTACGACGGCACCAGCAAACGGCCCGTCGAGGGCAGCGACGTCCCCTTCGCCCCCGAGAACGAGGACGACGAGGACTACGGCTCCATCACCGTCCAGAAGGCCACCAACAACTCGGTCAACTCGGTCTACGCCCAGATGATCGTGGACGTCACTCCGTCGAAGGCGAAGGAAACCGCGCTCGCTCTGGGGATGCAGGACGGCGACGGCTGGCCCGAGCAGCCCGCGATGTCGCTCGGCACGATGGGCGCCTCCACCTGGGACATGGCCGGGGTCTACGCGACCTTCGACAGCCATGGCAAGAAGGTCACACCGTCGATCGTGAAGGCCGCGGCACACAAGGACTGGCCGGACGGGAAGGTCCAGATCCAGGACGGGGTCGGGGACCGGGTGCTGAGCCGGGAGGCGGCCGACAGCGTCACCAAGGTGATGACCGGCGTGGTCAAGAACGGCTCGGGCCGCAACGCCCAGGGCGACTACGCGGCCGCAGGCAAGACCGGTACCTCGGAGAACAACAAATCGGCGTGGTTCGTGGGCTACACGCCCGAACTGGTCACCGCCGTCGGACTCTTCGGTGAGAAGCCCGACGGCACCGGACAGGTCACGCTGACCGACACCGTCAACGAGGGCCGCGCCAACGGTGGTGGCGTGCCGGCCCTGGTCTGGCAGCAGTACACGACCGACGCTCTCGGCGGTGGCTCCGACGAGCAGTTCGACCTTGACGTCCCCGACCTCGTCGCCGATGAGCCCGAGCCGTCCGGCTCGCCGAGCGACAAGGGCGACAAGAAGGACAAGGGCGACAAGGAAAAGGACAAGGACAAGAACAAGGACGAGAAGCCCGACCGGGACCGTCCGAGCGACGACCCCGACAAGCCGGGTGACAACGCCGGTACGGACGACGGTGGGACCGACAACGGCGGTACGGACGACGGTGGGACCGACAACGGCGGTACGGACGACGGTGGGACCGACAACGGCGGCACGGACGACGGTGGGACCGACAACGGCGGCACGGACGACGGTGGGACCGACAACGGCGGCACGGACGACGGTGGGACCAGCGACGGGGTGACGACCGGTGCGTCCGGTGGCCGCAAGCCGTCGACGACGGGATAGCAGACGGTCAGGGCCGAGTACGTGAGCGGGGCCAGGCGCATCGGCGCCTGGCCCCGCTCACGTACTGCCGCCCGTCAGCCGGGCGTCGCCAGCTCGAACCACACCACCTTGCCGGTCGACAGCCGCGTCGCTCCCCACCGTCGGGCCAGCCGGTTCACCAGGAACAGTCCACGGCCGCCCTCGTCCGTGTCGCGCGCCCGCCGCTGCCGGGGCAACTGAGGCGAGTCGTCGCCCACTTCACAGCGCAGCACATCCGTACGCAGCAGCCGCAAGGTGACCGGCCGCTCCGCATAGCGCACGGCATTGGTGACCACCTCGCTGACCAGCAGCTCCACGGAGTCGGACAGCTCCTCCAGATCCCACCGGGCCAGTGCCCTGCGGGCGAGCCTGCGGGCCCGGCCTGGAGCCTGTTCCTCCGGCTCCAGGTACCAGTAGGCGACATCGCTCGGCGCGATCCCGTCGAAGCGGGCCGCGAGCAGGGCGATGTCGTCGTCGCGGTCGCCGGGACCGAGCACGTCCAGCACGTCGTCGCAGAGCGCCTCGAGCGGCGGGGAGTGGTCCGGACCGGTGAGCTGGGCGGTCGCGGCCAGCCGCTCCCTGAGCTGCTCGATCCCGGTCCACACGTCCCGCAGTCGCGACTCGACCAGCCCGTCCGTGTAGAGCAGCAGCGTGGCTCCGGCGGGCGCGTCCAGCTCGACGGCCTCGAAGTCGACCCCGCCGACGCCGATCGGGGCTCCCGGAGGCACCCGCAGCACCTCGGCCCGGCCGCCGAGGTGCAGCAGTATCGGCGGCGGATGGCCCGCGTTCGCGATGGTGATCCGGTGCGAGACCGGGTCGTACACCGCGTACAGACAGGTCGCCATGCGGTCGCTGCCCAGCCGCTGGGCCTGCTCGTCCAGGTGGTGCAGCACCTCCTGCGGCGGCAGGTCGAGACCCGCGAGGGTCTGGGCCGTGGTGCGGAGCTGGCCCATGATCGCCGCCGAGGTCATCGAGTGGCCCATCACGTCCCCGACGACCAGCGCCACCCGGCTCCCCGGCAACGGGATCGCGTCGTACCAGTCACCGCCGACCCGGGCGGTCTCGGCCGCCGGGAGATAGCGGGAAGCGAGCCGCACACCGGTCGGCTGGGGCAGGCCCTCGGGGAGCATGGTGCGCTGGAGTTCGTCGGCGATGTACGCCTCACGGCCGTACAGCACCGCCTTGTCGATGCCGAGCGCGGTGTGGGTGGCCAGCTGGGCGGCCACCAGGAGGTCGTTCGGTTCGAAGGCCGGCCGGTCCGGCCTGCGCAGGAAGATCGCCGCGCCGGTGACCCGGCGCCTGCCGCGCAGCGGGGCGAGGATCGCGCGATGGCCGGTCGGGAGGGTCTTGCCGTCGCCGAGCAGCTCCGGCAGGGCGGCGCGGGCCGCCGCGGAGTCCCCGAAGACGGGCCGTACGCCCCGCAGCACCTCGGCGAGTGCCCCGCCGGCCTGCACCTCGCACAGCTCGGCCGCAGGCAGATCCGCCTGCGGATTGAGCACCGGCACCTGGACGGCGTTGGTGACCAGCGCGTTCTCAGTGTCCTCTTCTGTTAAACGCAGCCGGTCGGTGCGGCGCAGCCGCAGCACGAACGGCGAGACCGGTCGCTCGTCGCCGACCGGCAGCGGATCGCGCAGATAGACCAGGATCGCGTCCGAGAACGTCGGCACGGTGGCCCGGCACAGCCCCAGCACGATCTCGTCCAGGTCGATACCGCGCGCGATACGCCGGGTCGCGGCGCCCACGAAACGCAGCCGGTCGCCCTCGCGCCGGGCGACACCGGCCGGGTCCTGCGGCGGGCCCGACGCGCCCGACGGCCCCGGGGGGCCCGCCTTGCCGCCCGGGCCCGGTGCGGCGAGCGGGGCCGGGACTGAGGCCGCGGGCGGCGTCGTGGAGGCGGTCTGGGGCGCCGAGGCGGCCGGGTTCGCAGGGGTGGCCGGGTTCTGGGAGGCGGCCTGTACCGGCGACTGGGCGGGCACGCTCCCGCCCGACGGCGTGGCGGCGTGCGCCCCCGCCTCATGCCGTGGCCGGGTGCGCTCCTGAGGCCGGGCAGCGAAGGGCTGCCGGCCTTCATGGGAGGTGGGATGCTCCGTCACGCGTGGGATTCCGTCCGTCCGGGCCGGTGGTACGAGGGCAGGGCCGGTCTTCCGGATCGTGCCGGACACGTCAGGTAGCCGGACCGTGGCATCTCGGGTGCCGCTGTGGGTGTCCCCATGGCCCGGGGCGACAACGTCCCAGGGCCTTCGCTATACCCCATACCCACTCCGGGCGGGGCGTCGACACATCGGGGGAGATCCGGGCCCACATCAAGCACGGTCTGCTCCCCCTCGTGATGACTTGCGGTCAGTTCCAGTGCGGTGCTGAGTCGTTGCCGATTCGTCGTGCCGTCGTCGTTCCGGTTCGCTGTGCGATCGCTGTGCGATTCCCTGCGATGCGTTGTGGCGAGGTGACCTTGCGGAGGACGATCCTACGTTTGAACCCCGGGGGCGCATCAAGGGTCTCACGACGACGTCATGCCGACCTGTACTCCGGCGTGTGATTCCAGTCGGCGGGCAGCTCGGGGACCGCCCACCCCGGATCGGGCCGCCAGTCCTCCCAGCCGTCCGAGAACGGCGGCCCCCATGAACGGATCACCTCGACGGCCGACTGCCCGGCCGCCCGCACCCGCAGTGCCTGCCGGGCGTCCATCAGCCCGGCCTGCTGCGCCTGCGCGAACTCGTCCTCGTCCAGCCAGCACCAGCTCCGGTCCGGGCGGACCGCGATATCGAGGAAGTGGTCCTCCGAGTCGACCCCGCCGGCCCACCGGGTGCGCGGTTCCTCGAGGTTCACGTACCAGTTCTTGAACTGCCAGTCGCTGTCCCAGAACAGCCAGACCGACCAGGGCTCCTGCGGCCTGGCCAGCTTCAGCACCCCCATACCGGACCAGCGTCCCCGGGCCGTGGTGCGGGGCGCGGTGTAGCGGGTGGCGAGCGGCTCCTGGTGCACCGGACTGCCGTCGCTGAGCACAGGCCGTACGCACTCGGTGTCCGGCGCCATCCACACGGCCAGCACCTCGTCGGTGTCCTCGACCACGGTCACGGGGCGGCAGATGTGGACGTCGCCGGAGGAGTTGCCGCGGTAGCGCCAGAGGATGTGGTCCCCGGGCGCCCAGTGCGGGAAGTCTGCCGTACCTGTCATGCGCAGATCTTAGGGGTACGGTGCGGGGCGCGCTGCGGTGCAGGTCACGGGCCTTCACGTCAGGGATGCGTCATCCGCAGCACGTCCAGCGCCTCGTCCAGCTGCTCCAGTGTCAGATCTCCGCGCTCCACATACCCGGACTCCAGCACCACCTGACGGATCGTCTTCCGCTCGGCGAGGGACTTCTTGGCGACCTTCGCGGCCTCCTCGTAGCCGATGTACTTGTTCAGCGGAGTGACCACGGACGGCGAGGACTCGGCGTACTCCCGGGCCCGCTCCTCGTTGGCGGTGATGCCGTCGACGGTGCGGTCGGCCAGCAGCCTGGAGGAGTTCGCGAGCAGCCGTACGGACTCCAGTACGTTCCTGGCGATCACCGGCAGCATCACGTTCAGCTCGAAGTTCCCCGCTGCTCCCGCGATGGCGACGGTCGCGTCATTGCCCATCACCTGGGCCGCCACCATCAGCACCGCCTCGGGGACCACCGGATTGACCTTGCCCGGCATGATCGAGGAGCCCGGCTGGAGGTCGGGCAGGGCGATCTCGGCGAGTCCGGTGCGGGGACCGCTCGCCATCCAGCGCAGATCGTTTGCGATCTTGGTGAGGGAGACGGCGATGGTACGGAGCTGCCCCGAGGTCTCCACCAGACCGTCCCGGGCGCCCTGGGCCTCGAAGTGGTCACGGGCCTCGGTCAGCGGCAGCCCGGTCGACCGCGCGACCTCGGCGATGACGGCCGCGGAGAAGCCGGCGGGGGTGTTGATCCCGGTCCCCACCGCCGTACCGCCGAGTGGCAGCTCGGCCAGCCGGGGTAGCGAGGCCCGCAGGCGCTCGGCACCGTAGCGGATCTGGGCGGCGTAGCCCCCGAACTCCTGACCGAGGGTGACGGGCGTCGCGTCCATCAGATGGGTGCGCCCGGACTTGACCACCCCCGAGAACGCGGCGGCCTTGCGCTCCAGCGACGCGGCGAGGTGCTCCAGGGCCGGGATCAGGTCGCGGGTCACCGCGGCCGTGGCGGCGATGTGGATGGAGGACGGAAAGACGTCGTTGGACGACTGCGAGGCGTTGACGTGGTCATTCGGGTGAACGGGGCGTCCGAGGCGCTCACCGGCCAGGGTGGCCAGGACCTCGTTGGTGTTCATGTTGGAGGAGGTGCCCGAGCCCGTCTGGAAGACATCGACCGGGAAATGCTCGTCCCAGCGCCCCTCGGCGACCTCCTCCGCCGCGTCCTGGACGGCCTCGGCGATGTCCTTGTCGAGCACCCCGAGCTCCGCGTTGATCTTGGCCGCGGCGGCCTTGATACGGGCGAGGGCCTCGATATGGGCCCTCTCGAGACGCTGCCCCGAGACCGGGAAGTTCTCCACGGCCCGCTGGGTCTGCGCCCGCCACTTCGCATGCGCGGGGACCTTCACCTCGCCCATGGAGTCGTGCTCGATCCGGTAGCCCCGGTCGTCCTGGGCTTCGCCTGCGGTCTTGCGGGTGTCAGACATCTCCAAACCTCCTGAAAGGCTGAGCACTTGCCGGGACAGGGTGTATTCCCGGTTTCCCGGCAAGTGCTCAGCCGGAACTCAGAAGCCCGGAGCTCAGCCCGGTGCCGTCGCCCGAGGTCAGCCCAGACCGGGACCCCGCACCGGGATGCTGGCGAAGGTCGGCGCGGGTGCCGGGTTCTGGAAGAAGTCGTTGCCCTTGTCATCCACCACGATGAACGCGGGGAAGTCCTCGACCTCGATCTTCCAGACGGCCTCCATGCCGAGCTCCTCGTACTCGACGACCTCGACCTTCTTGATGCAGTCCTGGGCGAGCCGGGCCGCCGGGCCGCCGATCGAGCCCAGGTAGAAGCCGCCGTGCGCCGCGCACGCGTCCGTGACCTGCTTGCTGCGGTTGCCCTTGGCCAGCATGACCTTGGAGCCGCCCGCCGCCTGGAACTGCTCGACATACGAGTCCATACGTCCCGCCGTCGTGGGACCGAAGGAGCCGGACGCGTAACCCTCGGGGGTCTTGGCCGGGCCCGCGTAGTAGACCGGGTGGTCCTTGAGGTACTGCGGCATCTCCTCGCCCGCGTCCAGCCGCTCCTTGATCTTGGCGTGCGCGATGTCCCGCGCCACGACCAGCGGGCCGGTGAGCGAGAGCCGGGTCTTGACCGGATACCTGGTCAGCTCGGTGAGGATCTCGTCCATCGGCTGGTTGAGGTCGATCCTGACGACGTCTCCCTCCGACTCCAGGTGCTCGTCCGTGGTCTCCGGCAGGAAGCGCGCCGGGTCCGTCTCCAGCTGTTCCAGGAAGACACCCTCGGCCGTGATCTTCGCGACGGCCTGGCGGTCCGCCGAGCAGGACACGGCGATGGCGACGGGCAGCGAGGCGCCGTGCCGCGGCAGGCGCACCACGCGCACGTCGTGGCAGAAGTACTTGCCGCCGAACTGCGCACCGATGCCGATCTTCTGCGTCAGCTCGAAGACCTTCTTCTCCAGCTCCTCGTCACGGAAGCCGTGACCCAGCTCCGAGCCCTCGGACGGCAGCTCGTCCAGGTAGTGCGCGGAGGCGTACTTCGCGGTCTTCAGGGCGAACTCGGCCGACGTACCGCCGACCACGATCGCGAGGTGGTACGGCGGGCACGCGGCGGTGCCCAGCGAGCGGATCTTCTCCTCCAGGAACTTCATCATGGAGGTCTCGTTCAGGACCGCCTTGGTCTCCTGGTAGAGGAAGGACTTGTTGGCCGAGCCGCCGCCCTTGGCCATGAAGAGGAACTTGTACGCGCCGCCGTCGGTCGCGTACAGCTCGATCTGCGCGGGCAGGTTCGAGCCGGTGTTCTTCTCCTCCCACATGGTCAGCGGGGCCATCTGGGAGTAACGCAGGTTGAGCCGGGTGTACGCGTCGAAGATGCCGCGCGACAGGGCCTCCTCGTCGCCGCCCTGCGTCAGTACGTTCTGTCCGCGCTTGCCCATGACGATCGCCGTGCCGGTGTCCTGGCACATGGGGAGCACGCCCGCGGCCGCGATGTTCGCGTTCTTCAGCAGGTCCAGCGCGACGAACTTGTCGTTGGACGAGGCCTCGGGGTCGTCGATGATCTTGCGAAGCTGGGCGAGGTGCGCCGGGCGCAGATAGTGCTGGATGTCGTGGACGGCCTCTTCGGCCAGCTTGCGCAGCGCTTCCGGCTCGACCTTGAGGAACGTACGCCCGTCCGCCTCGAAGGTGGAGACGCCCTCGGCGGTCACCAGGCGGTAGGGCGTGGCGTCCTCTCCCAGCGGGAGCAGATCGGAGTACTGGAACTCAGGGCTGGGCATGACGGCCATTCCTCACTCGGCAGACTGCGGCGCGGCCTCCGTTGGCGCGCGCGCCCACAAGCGTAAGACGCCCGTTGTCGTCCGGGCCTGTGAGGTAAGGCTCAGTTGGCGGGCCCGGTGGCGGAGGCGACCCGTCGACGGGGATCGCCCGGACAGGGCCTAGTCGCGATCTATCGCGTTTCGCTAGGCTGGTCACGTGGACCTCGAGAAGCGTGCATCAGCGGACTCCGGCCCGGTTCAGCCCCGGCCGCCCGTCGCTCCGGCCGGTACCGCGGACGCCGGAGCGATCCGTGCCTCCGACGCCGACCGCGACCGGATCGCGGACATCCTCCGCGAGGCGCTGGCCGAGGGGCGGCTCGACCCTGAGGAGCACGCCGAGCGGATCGACGCGGTCTACCGCGCCAAGACCGTCGGTGAACTCGAACCGATCGTGCGGGACCTGCCGTCGGCGCGGACCCGCCCAGAGCCGACGGCGTACGACTACGGCCCCGACGCGCCGGCAGGCCCGGTCGACAACCTGGTCGCGGTGTTCTCCAGCTCCACCCGCAAGGGCCGGTGGCGTGTGGGTGCGCGGACCAACGCCTTCGCGTTCTTCGGCAATGTCGAGATCGATCTGACCGAGGCCATGTTCGGGCAGCGCCTCACGGTCATCAACGCGACATCGATCTTCGGCAATGTCGAGGTGCGTGTCCCGGAGAACATCTCGCTGCGCGGCGGCGGCACCGGCATCCTCGGCAATTTCGAGGTGGTCGCACTCGAAGGCGCCGACCCGCAGGCCCCCGTGGTCGTGATCAACGGCTACTCCGTGTTCGGCAACGTGGAGGCGAAGCCGAAGCGCGGCAAGCGCGTGGCCGATCTCCACGACAGGCTCCGCGGGCACCTGGGGCACTGACGGCCCTCCCGGCTGCGGCGGTGGCCGGTGTCCCGCCGGCCCGGGGCGGGCTCTGAGGGCCCGTCAGCGCGGTACACGGATCTCGGCGCCACTCAGTGCATAGGCGCGCGTACAGCGGGTAGGCCTTGCTGCATCGTCTCCCGCTCGATCGCTTGACGTTCGCTCGATCCCTCGCGAAGCCGTCAGCCCAGCCGTCGTCAGTCGTCAGGAGTAGACCGTGCTGCAACTGCCGCATCAGCCCATGCAGGTAGCCGCCGTTCCGCCCCAGCGCACCTCTGCTCGGGAAGATCAGGACGCGCCCTGGCATACGGCGGCGGTGTGCCGCCGGGACGAAGCCGGGCTGTTCTTCGCCCCTTCCAAGGAACCGACCGCCGCGCGGCTCTCCCGCGAGGAGGCCGCCAAGCGCGTCTGCGCCCGCTGCCCGGTCATGGTGGAGTGCCGCGAGCACGCGCTGCTCCAGCCCGAGCCGTACGGGGTGTGGGGCGGACTCACCGCGGCCGAGCGCCGTGTGGTGCTGGCCCGTCGCAGGCGGCGTGAGACCGAGCTGAAGAAGCCCGCCTCTTCGGTGGCCTGACCGGCTGGTCGCTGACGCCTGACGCGCCGCGCGTGCGGAAGGGGCGTCTCCCGCCACGTCTGTGCGTGGTGGGAGACGCCCCTTCCCAGGGCTGCGGCCCCTACTGGGCGCGGTCGAAGTCGACGGCGCTGTACGCGCGCAGCTTCGACAGCCGGTGCCACGAGTCGATCTGCCGGATCGTGCCGGACTTGGACCGCATCACCAGTGACTGCGTGGTCGCGGTCTCCGCGCGGTAGCGCACACCACGCAGCAGCTCGCCGTCGGTGATGCCGGTGGCGACGAAGAACACGTTGTCCCCGCTGACCAGGTCATTGGTGTAGAGAACCCGGTCGAGGTCGTGACCGGCGTCGATGGCGCGCTGTCGCTCCTCCTCGTCCTTCGGCCACAGCTTGCCCTGGATCGTGCCGCCGAGGCACCTGATGGCACAGGCGGCGATGATGCCCTCCGGCGTACCGCCGATGCCCATCAGCATGTCGACACCGGTGCCGTCCCGCACGGCCATGATCGCGCCCGCGACATCGCCGTCCGAGATGAACTTGATACGCGCGCCGGTCTCCCGGATCTCCTTGACGATGCCCTCGTGGCGGGGCCGGTCCAGGATGACGACGGTGACGTCCTCGGGGGAGGAGTTCTTGGCCTTGGCGACCCGGCGGATGTTCACCGCGACCGGTGCGTTGATGTCGACGAAGTCGGCGGCCTCGGGCCCGGTGACCAGCTTGTCCATGTAGAACACGGCGGACGGGTCGAACATGGTGCCCCGGTCGGCGGCGGCGAGCACCGCGATCGCGTTGGGCATGCCCTTGGCGGTGAGGGTCGTGCCGTCGATGGGATCCACGGCGATGTCGCACTCCGCGCCGGTCCCGTCGCCGATGCGCTCTCCGTTGAAGAGCATCGGGGCTTCGTCCTTCTCGCCCTCCCCGATCACGACGATCCCGTTCATGGACACCGTGTGCACAAGGGTCCGCATGGCCTTGACGGCTGCGCCGTCGGCGCCGTTCTTGTCGCCCCGGCCCACCCAGCGGCCGGCGGCCATGGCGGCGGCCTCGGTGACCCGGACGAGCTCCAGGGCGAGGTTGCGGTCGGGAGCCTCGGGGGAGACCTCAAGCTGGGAGGGGAGATTGTGCTCGGTCATCGGAGCGCACCTTCCTGTACGACGACGGCCGGAAAAAGCGAGGGTGATGTGACTCTATCGGTACGTCGACAAAATGAGCAGTGGGGCCCACGTTTGAGCGCTCAACCTTGATGCGACCATAGTGCCGTGGCAGGTATGCGAGGCAAGCAGACGGTACGGGGAATGATCCAGTCGCTGGCGGTGGTTCTGGGCGCCGCCTTCGTGGTCTATCTCTTCGTCCCGCACGACGACAGCGGGGATCCGGTCAAGGCGGTCGACTACCGCGTCGAGCTGCTCACGGCGCAGCGTGCCGCGCCCTACCCGGTGGTGGCGCCCGCGGGGCTGGAGGGCTGGAAGGCGACCTCGGTCTCGTACAAGCGACAGAGCGACGACAGGTGGCATCTCGGGTTCCTCGACCCCGACGGGCGGTATGTCGCGGTCGAGCAGTCCACCGCCCCGTCCGGCAAGTACATCCCGAGCGTGACCCAGCGGGCCCGGAAGACCGACCGCACCCAGCAGGTGGCCGGGGTGGCCTGGGAACGCTGGGAGGGCCCCAAGTACGACGCGCTCGTGCGGACCGGCGAGAAGGGGGCCACGACCGTCGTCACGGGGACGGCGTCGTTCGAGCGGCTCGCCGAGATGGCGGCGGCGCTGGAGTCCAGGAAGCCCTGACGCGCGGCGCCGGTGACCGGTGCGCGTGCGGCGGGGCGAAACGTATGGCCAGGCCGCGGCGCGTACGGCGAGGCCGCAGCACCTACGGCGGGGGGGGGGGGCCCCCCCCCGGGGGGGGGGGGGGGGGCGGGGGGGGGGGGGGGGGAGACAGCCCGGCCGGGGGGGGACGTCGGCCCCGGAGGCCCCCCGGCGGCGGCGGGG
>NZ_JBEYBS010000006.1:0-316557 GCF_040632375.1 Streptomyces sp. NPDC019396
CGTCGCCTGGTGCGCGACTACGAGACGCTGCCCGCCATGCACGAGGCCATGGTGCTGTGGTCGATGACCATGCTCATGAGCAGCCGCCTGGCCGGACGCCGCCCCGGCGCCTTCAGCCGGCCGGTGCCCCGAGCGGAGTGAATACCCCCGGCCGCGTCTGGAGCGCCCACCCTCGTTCCACCAGGCGTTTCGCCTTCGACCGCAGCCCCTCGACCTTCGCCGGGACCGCCTGAAGGCCCAGGGCCGCGGCCAGCTGCTGGCACCGCATACCCTCCCGGGCCGCATCCGACTCCAGCACGGACGTGATCCGCTGGTAGTCGGCAGGCAGGACCGACGCTGTCATGCCCTCGGCCCGTCGCGGCACCACCGCCCCCGCCACCGCACTCACCACCGGCTCCACGACCGCACACGGCGGCTCGGCCAGCACCTCGGCCACCGTCACACGGGCATCCGCAAGACGCTGAAGTGCGCGTTCTGCCTCGCCGAGGGCGGCCTGCACCCGCTCGGCCTCCTCCCGCAACCGTGCCACCTCTTCCCGGACTCTCTTCTCCCGGGCCTCCAGCAGACCGAGCACCGACGGCACCAGCCACCTCCACAAGCGAGACGAACGGACGAACCACGCCCATCTCTCCCGCCGCCAACCGGAGTTCATGCCCACCCAGCCCGAACTAAACGATCACGTTCGGAAAGCGGATGGCGTCTAAGACCAGCACCCTCACAGCCACAACCGGCCACCCCTTCTGGGTTCCCGAGCTTCGTATGTGGCTTGAAGCTGACGAACTCAAGGCTGGCCAATGGCTCCAGACCAGTGCCGGGACTTGGACCCAGATCAGCGCGGTACACAGCCGAGTTGCTACAGCGACCGTATACAACCTCACGGTTGACGAACTGCACACGTACTACGCGCTGGCTGGCAACACCGCAACGCTCGTTCACAACTGCGGTCGGGGGTCAACAGACCCAGCGGATCTGCCGGACTTTCTGGATCCGGACAGTGGGAACTACGTCAGGCCCCGGGGGCCCGGAGCGGCGGCAGACGAGTCGGGGAAGACCCAGAAGGCCGCCGAAGAAGTGGCAGAGGAAGCCGAGAACCGGCGCGACAAGGTTGGCTCCGCTCCCACAACAGTGCAGAAGATGGTGGATGGCCCTCAGGCGCCTGGCGCTCACGGCCCTGCGGAGGCCATCGTAGCTGCTGCAATAGTCGTAGCGAGGGGGTGGCAGCATGCCCGAAAGTGGTGGCGGAACCAAGGCACGCCGTGACGCGAGGCGGATCATCAGACAATTCGAACGTGACGGTGCCATTGCCCTGGAGAACGTGAGTTGTGCGGAGTTTGGGGTATGGGATCGGATCACACCCGGCTGGGTCATGCTGGTCGGTCTCCAGATTGTTCTTCGCCTTCGCTGGGAGAACGGTACCCGCACCGATGAAGCGATTCCTGCAGAGTCGGTTCCAGAGATCAGGCCTGAGGAAATGAAGCGGGTTGTCAATGCGCTACGCGGAGACGTTTCAGAAGTTGAAGAGGTTGTGGAACGTGGTCTGATTTCGCTGGAGACCGTCGTCCGGATGCTCTCATTCGTGACCAGCGCGGAATCAATGTCCGATGGGGAACTCGATCGACTTTTCGGGGATGCGGAGCAAAGCTGTCAGGAAGCCCTTAGGCTTCGATGCGATGAGTCGCAGTTCCGAACAAGTCGTGGCGGTGCCTACGGCCCGAGGGACATCGGCGAAGTCGATCTGTCGAATGCCTATCTCATTGACCTGGGTGGCTTGAGGATCCCCTCGCTGGCAGAGATGGATCTCCAGCCGATGAGAGCCGGTGGCGAAGTCGTGGCGGTCACGGCAGTGCAGGCGAGAACAGCTATCCAACTGCAGGCATTTCGATCTATTCAAGGGTCCTCCTGGGGATCGATTCGCGCGCAAATGTTGAGCAGGTTGCGAACTCAGGGAAGCAGTGCGCGGGAGTGGGCGGGTAAGGCTGGGATTGAGATCAGGGCCGTCGTATCGGCAACCGATGCCCATCGCGGGTCAACTGTCAAGAATGTTCGAGTGCTGGGATTTGATGGTCCAGGATGGGTACTCCGCGGAATCATCAGCGGAGCCGGTGCCGCTGTAGAAAGTGACGAAGAATGGGCGTACGAGGTGTTCTCGGGAACGGTCGTGGATCCATCTTTCCGGTACTCCGGAGGGGCATCATCAGTAGTTCTTCGGTGGCCCCCATCTGGACCATGAACCTGGAGAGCAAAGCGCGTCGCTATCGCTCGCCGTCTCGCTTGTCTGCTGAGGGTGGGGCGCGCGGGATTGCAATGAGGCGTGATGAAGAAGACGCGTAGGTTGCTCCCTCATCGCCGCAACCTCCGGAAGGGGGACTGCTGATGCGACCGAGTCGACGGACGGTGCTCGAGGCGGGGGCGCTGGGGGCGACGTTGGTAGCGGGGGCAGGTGGCCTTGTGATGTCGATGTCGGGGGATGCTCATGCTCCAGTGGGCGGGGTGTCCAGTCTTGTGTCGGGGGCGAGTCTTCCCGTGCATCAGCGTTTCCTCGCGCTTGACCGGACGGTCCGCGGGCGTGCCCCCGGCGCTCCAGCACTGCGTGAGCTCGCAAATGCGACGGCAACAACTCGCGGCCGCGAAGTCGTTGTCGGCCTTGCCTTGGGGAGTGGTGTTTTCGGAGCAGGATCGTTGCGGCCGCGTCAGCTCAGGGAGATGCCGGCCTTCGCGGGGGACGTGCTGGACGTCTCGGTGTCGCACGGGGACGTGCTGGTGGAGCTGGGAGGCCGCACGGCCGCCGCGGTGGAAGCGGCGGCTGGGCAACTCGTTGCCTCTCTACCAAGCTGGCGGGCGAGGTGGTGGATCGACGGCTTCCGGGCCGAGAACCGTGTTGAGGGCGGGCGCGGGCTTGCGCGCAATCCGTTTCACTTCACCGAAGGGTTCGGTAACCCCGCCACCGAGCGCGAGATAGCCAACCGGGCCCTGGTACGCGCCGACCAGGGCGAGCCCGACTGGGCCGTTGGCGGCAGCTACCAGGTTGTGCGGAACATCCGGTTCGCGATTGAGTTGTGGGACAGGGATTCGGTCGAAGATCAGGAAAAGATCATCGGACGTCGCCGAGATGGGCGCTGGCTGGACGGGACGCCTGTAGGGGAGGACCCGAACTTTGCTACTGACCCTCAAGGCAAGCTGACTCCGCTTGACTCGCACGTGCGCCTTGCCGCCCCTGACCGTCGGAATCCGCCGCCGATCGTGCGACGTGGTTACAGCTACGACCGCGGCAATGGCGACAAGGGCCTGATCTTTTCTTGCTTCCAGCGTGATCTCACCAAGGGTTTCGAAGCGGTACAGAAGCGTCTCGAGGGCGAGGCCATGGCCAAGTACCTGCTCACCACCGGAGGCGGGTACTTCTTCGCGCCGCCACCCGGCGACGACTGGATCGACAGAGCATTCCACCAATGAGATTGCAACGCTCGCAGTAGACGGCGGTTCACGACGCGAAGGCTCGGACATCGTCGAGGCGTTCCGACTGGGCAGAATGGTCGCTCCCGATCGGGCGCGCCCGTGGAGGCCGCTGTCGGGTACGCCCTTGCGGTGGCCTTCGGCACCGGGGCGCAGCCCATGTGGATGCTGGCGCTGGACGCCGTCGGGGACCTGATCCCCGGCTGAGTGCGTCTGCGGCATGCCGGATCCGGGGTCATCATGAGTGGTGAGGTCCTCACCGGTGCGGCTGGTCCGTCGTCGCCCGCATTCCCCCGGCGCAAAGAAGGGTGCCGTGTCATGGATATGAGGTTCGAGATCGCGGTGCTCCCCGTCGCGGATGTGGACCGGGCCAAAGCCTTCTACAAGGCGCTGGGCTGGCGGGAGGACGCCGATTTCCCGCTCGGGGACGACTTCAGGGCCGTGCAGTTCACTCCGCCCGGCTCTCCCGGCTCGGTGATCTTCGGCAAGGGGGTGAGCGACGCGGCGCCCGGATCGGCGCAGGGACTGTACCTGGTGGTCCCGGACATCGAGGCGGCTCGCGCGGAACTCCTCGAACGGGGAGCGGAGGTCGGCGAGGTGTTCCACGACGCCGACGGTGTGTTCCACCGCCCCGGAGCGCGTAACCGGGTCCCCGGACCTGACCCGGAACGCCGCAGCTACTGCTCCTTCGCCGCCTTCAGCGACCCCGACGGCAACGGCTGGGTCCTTCAGGAGATCACCGAACGCCTCCCCGGTCGCTGATCGAGCCCGCCTCGTGCCAGGAGCCGGCTCAGGCCGCTGCACCCGCCCGGGATCCGGATGGTCCGGATACGAAGGCCAGGATGTGCGGGACCGCCTCACGCAGGCTGGCGAAGTGCCGGTGCACACCGTCGACCGCGACCGCGGCGTTCACACCCCACACCGTCATCCCGGCCCGAAGCCCTGACTGGACCCCGGACGGTGCGTCCTCGATCACCAGGCAGTCTCCGGGTGCGGCGCCCAGAAGTGCGGCGGCCTTCAGATACGGAACGGGGGAGGGCTTGCCCTCCTCGACAGCCGCGGCGTCCACGACCAGACCCGGAACCGGCAGCCCCGTCCGCTGGAAACGGCCCCGCACCCGGTGCTCGTAGTTCGATGTCACGAGCGCCCAGGAACCCGACGGCAGCCCGTGCAGCAGTTCCGACGCCCCGTCAAAGGCTGAGTAGACACCGGACCGTACGTCCTCGTCCTCCAGTGCGTGCAGTGCCGCCAGGCACTCGTGTGGATCGCGGTCCGCCGCGACGAGTGCGAAGGTCTCCATCGGACGTGTCCTCAGGGCGACTTGGTACACCTCGTCCCCGTCCACCCCGTAGCGCTCCGCCCATGTCCGCCACACCCGGCGCTGGTTGCTCACCGCGTCCACCAAGGTGCCGTCGACATCGAACAGGACAAACTTTGATGTGCTGGTCACACGCCGATCATGTCAGGCGTTGAAGGGTTTGCCGAAGCCGCCCCGGAGTCCGGACGATCAAGCGGGGGGGGGGGCAGGCAAGCGGTGGACGAGAAGGGGAGCCACACTCCTCGCCACTCTCAACGTATAGCGCACCGGGGGGCTTGCGGCAAGGCCCGGGTCGTGCCGCAAAATCGCAGGCCGTAGCCAGAACCTGCGCCAATTGGAGATTCACGAAGTGCGTGCGCTGTTGTCGGATCACGTGTTGTGCGGTGACGCCGGATCGGGGAGTGGAGCCGGGCCCACCGGCGTAACCGCCGCCGGTCTCCGAGTGCGCGAGGCCGGATCGGAGCTGATGCCGTGAACCCCCTGACCACCAAGGCGTTCGACCTGCTCGACCGCCTCGCCCACAAAGCCGACCGGGCGCTCGTCGCCGACGACGAGCGGCACTTCGCCGCGATCGCGGAGGCTCTTGAGCAGTCCATCGCCGAACTGTCCGACCTCCTCGACGCCAGGCTCAGGGCGCCCGGAGGTGTGGGCCGGGAGGCGATGGAGCGCGACATGGAGGTCCACCGGCTGAGTGCGCGGCTGCGAGCCCTGCGGCGCTTCGGTCTGGACCTGTGCCTCGGACGCGTCGTCAGCGAGGACCAGCCCGAGCCGGCGTACATCGGACGGCTCGGACTCACCGACCGCACCGGACGCCGGCTGCTGCTCGACTGGCGCTCCCCGGCCGCCGAGCCGTTCTTCGCGGCGACCCACGCCAATCCGATGGGGCTGGCAAGCCGACGCAGGTACCGCTGGAGCGACGGCCGGGTCAGCGACTACTGGGACGAGGTGTTCACCCCCGACGGGCTGGAGCGACACACCGCCCTCGACGATCAGTCCGCGTTCATCGCCAGTCTGGGCGGCCACCGGTCGGCCCGGATGCGCGACGTGCTCGCCACCATCCAGGCCGACCAGGATGCCGTCATCCGCGCCGGATCCGGCGGTGCGCTCGTCGTCGACGGTGGTCCGGGCACGGGCAAGACCGTCGTCGCGCTGCACCGCTCCGCGTATCTCCTCTACTCCGACCCCCGCCTCGGTCACCGTCGCGGCGGCGTGCTGTTCGTCGGCCCGCACCAGCCCTACCTGGCCTATGTCGCCGACGTCCTGCCCAGCCTCGGCGAAGAGGGTGTACAGACCTGCACCCTGCGGGACCTGGTCGCCGAGGGCCCGGGAGCGGCGACCGATACCGACCCGGACGTGGCGCTCCTCAAGTCGTCCGCGGACATGGTGGGCGCCATCGAGACGGCCGTCAGGTTCTACGAGGAGCCGCCTGCCGAGGGCATGACGGTCAGCACCGACTGGTCCGACCTCTGGCTGAGCGCCGACGACTGGGCCGAGGCCTTCGGCGCACCGGAACCGGGAACGCCGCACAACGAAGCGCGCGAGCAGATCTGGGAGGAGCTGCTCGCGATCCTCATGGACCAGATGGACGGGATGGACGAGCACGGGGGCGACGTACCGGCCGACCTCTTCCGGCGGGCCCTGCTGCACGACGAAGAGCTGGTCACCACCCTCAACCGGGCATGGCCGCTGATCGAAGCGGCCGACCTCGTCGGCGACCTGTGGACCGTACCCGCCTACCTTCGGATGTGCGCTCCTTGGTTGAGCCCCGAAGAGGTGCGAAAACTCCAGCGCGACGAGCCCCAGGCCTGGACGCTCTCCGACCTGCCGCTCCTGGACGCGGCACGGCAGCGGCTCGGCGACCCGGAGGCGGCACGGCGGAAGCGCCGCCACACAGCTGCCGTCGCCGCCGAACGCGAGCGCATGGCCGCAGTGATCGACAACGTGCTCGCGGCCGACGACGACGGCGAAGGCGCGGTGACGATGCTGCGGGGACCGGACCTCCAGGACAGCCTGATCGACGCGTCCGCCCTGCCCGCCGCCGACCCGGACCGGCTCGCCGGCCCGTTCGCGCACATCGTCGTGGACGAGGCGCAGGAACTGACGGACGCGCAGTGGCAGATGCTGCTGTCCCGCTGCCCGTCACGGAGCTTCACCGTCGTCGGGGACCGTGCCCAAGCCAGGCACGGGTTCACGGACTCATGGCGGGAGCGGCTCCAGAGGGTCGGATTCGACCGGATCGCCGTGGCCTCCCTGAGCATCAACTACCGCACCCCGGAAGAGGTCATGGCGGAAGCGGAACCGGTCATCCGGGCGGTGCTCCCGGACGCCAATGTGCCGACTTCGGTCCGCAGTGGCGGAGTTCCCGTCGTCCATGGACCAGTCGCGGATCTGGAATCGACCCTGGACACCTGGCTCCGGACACATGCGGAGGGCACCGCCTGCGTCATCGGCGACTCCGCCTTCCGGGCCACCTCCCGGGTCCGGTCGCTGACTCCCGAACTGTCGAAGGGCCTTGAATTCGATCTGGTCGTCCTGGTCGACCCGGAGTCGTTCGGGGAGGGCGTCGAGGGCGTCGAGGGCGTTGTGGACCGCTATGTCGCGATGACCCGGGCGACCAGGCAACTCGTCGTCCTCACGCGCTCCTGACGGGTCACGCTCGTCCGGAACCGGGCGTGCCGTCCGGCGACCCCGCTGGTCCTGCGACCGCATGAGTTCGCCCGGGTGGTCGGTGCGCGCTGTCCAACTTCAGCGCGGCAGGCCAGGCCTTGGGTGGTTCCCTGGCTCAGAAGTCACCGTTTCGCCAGGACGTTTCGGTCAAGGAGGTCCCGGACGGCGTTGCGTCCATAGGAGAGCGGCTGTCCACGGACAGGTCGACGACCACGGGCATGCCCCTCGTGGTCCGTGCGCCGGCGGTCACCAGCGCGGCTCGTCGGCCTGGCACTCGGCAAGAGGCCCGTGATCCCATGCCGGATAGGGAGAGCCGCTGGTGTCGCGGCAGTGGTTGGGACAGCATGCGGCACATGGACTGGATGCCTCTGCTCTCCACGATGACCGGTGCCGCTATCGGCATCGCCGCGACCCTGATCGCCGATCGCAACAGGTGGCGGCGCGAGGAAGCGCGACACGCTCTGGAAGTGCGACGCGCCGTGTACACCGAGTACGCCTCCGCCCTCAAAGACGCGGGGGAAGAGATACGGGCTGTCGCCCTGGGCGATCACCTGTCCGATTCAGCGCGTGACGCGGCGGTGCGCGAAGCCTTCCGCGGGACCGGATTGCACACGGCAAGCGAGCAGCTCTGGCTCGTGGGTCCGCCGCTCGTTGTCGCGGCCGGGAACGATGCGTTTCACAGCCTGCGCCGGATGCGCGACGCCTATGCCAGCGGGGTGGCCATCGGCTCCGCCGAGGACACGGCCTTCATCCAGCAGCGCCGCACGGCCATGGCTGAGATGCGCCGCCGCATGCGTGAGGATCTGGGCATCGGACCCCTCGGGATCGAATGACCACCGGCCGGAGAAGCTGTCAGGATTGCGCCGGCGGCGATCAGTCACAGTGCGGGCCGTCGGCGTGGCATCGGCAGAACACCCGTGATCGCCGTGCCGGAGGCTCGGAAACAGACTGTCAGGCTGCGGTTTTGAGCCGGGATACCGCCGCCTCTTCGGCGCCCCGCCCAGCCAGGACGTCGCGGCCCTGCACCGCGCGGGACGGGGCTGAGGGCCGTCCCCGGTATTCAGCGGCTACGCGTCAGCGCCGAAGGAGCACCGGCCGACTGTGCCCCCTCCAGCGCGAGGGTGAGCCGGTCCGCACCCGACTTCGTGACGATGTACATGTTGCCCTGGCGGCAGGTGAAGGAGCCCGAAGGGTCGGTCGGGCGGCTGGTGAGCGCTGCGAAGATCATGGTGTCCCCGCGGACCTGCCGTAGTTCAAGGGCCTCGGTGCAGCCGAGGTTGCGCCCGGTGCCGATGTCCTCCACGTCACTGACCTGCCGTCCGATGAGATCGCCCACAGCGCCTTCATGAAGGGTGACCGTGACGGAGAACTCCCGCGTCCGCGGCCGGCTGATGCCGTCCGCGTCAGGCGTTCCGGGACCGACACCCGACCACGTACCGACCCAGGCGGCGGGCAGGGTGCTCGTGGCGGCGGAGGAGGAAGCGGCACTCGGCGAGGGGCCCTCGGGTGTGGCCGTGCTTCCGCCGCCGTCGCTCCAGGGAAGGCGGGGCAGGATCACGATGGCGGCTGCCGCCAGGACGGCGGCACCGGTCGCGGCGGCGATCGTACGGAGACGACGAGTCCGCCGTGCGCCGTGCGGCGGCGGCGGTGACGCCGGGTACGGCGGCGCTGTGACGCCCGCAGCGGGTGGCGGCACTGTTGCCGTCGCCGTCGGCTCGGGCGCGGACAGCAGGTGCCGGAGTCCGGCTTCGCGGCGGCCGGTCTCCGCCACCAGGGCCGAGGGCGCAGCCCCGGTCCAGCTCTCCGTACCGAGAGCGGCGAGCCGCGCCCGTACGTCATCGGCGGTGGGGCGCTCGTCCGGGGCCTTGGCCAAGCACTCCTTCACCAGCGGCGCCAGGGATGCCGGTATCCCATCGAGCAGGGGTTCGTCATGGACGATCCGGTACAGGAGCGTGGGTAGTTGCGGCTCCTCGCCGGCCGCCGAGAAGGGGCCCCGGCCGGTGGCCGCGTACACCAGGACCGCGGCGAGCGAGAAGACATCCGCGGGCGGTCCGGCCACGGCTCCGGTCGCCTGCTCGGGCGCGAGGAACCCGGGTGTGCCGATCACGGCTCCCGTCTGCGTCTGGCGTGCGTCGCGGACGGCGCGGGCGATGCCGAAGTCGATGAGGAGGGGACGCTCGGGCCCCAGCAGGATGTTGCCCGGTTTGATGTCGCGGTGGACCACGCCCGCCTCGCGGACGGCCACGAGCGCGGCCGACAGCTCCCGGGCCAGGCACCGCACGGCCGGTTCCGGTAGCGGGCCGTAGCGCTGTACCCAGTCGCCCAGCGACGGCGCGGGGACGTACTCCGTCGCCAGCCACTGCGGGGCCTGCCCCGGTGGGCTGAAGTCCACGACCGTGACCGTCCACGGGGAGCGGACCCGGTCGCTGGTACGGATCTCGCGGGCGAACCGTTCCGCGAACCCCGGCTCACGGCTCACATCGGGATGCACGGTCTTCACCGCCAGCGCGCGCCCCGAGGCCGTCCGGGCCAGGAACACCTCGCCCATGCCGCCTGCGCCGAGCCGCGCCAGCAGCCGGTACCCCCCGATCTGCGGCGGGTCATGAGATCTCAGAGACTCCACCGACTCGTGCCCCCCTGTTCGCCTGTCCCACGGGCCGAAGCCCGCTCACAGTACCGGCGGACGCGAGTCGCGCCGCCCCCGGTCCCGTACGGTGACCCGTCGCGGAACCGTGGCCGCCCCGCCGCTTCGGGCAGGCGGGTGTCCGCGTACCCGAGCACGCGCGGTCTCCCGGGCTCCAGCGTCCCTGACGTCCGCGAGTGCCGCGCCCGTGGCTCTCAGGAGCAGGTGGCGGTGTCGAGGGCCGAACGCCCTCCCGCGGTGGGGGAGCTCAGCGAGGTTCAGTCGCCGGCTTCCATACGCTCCACGGCGTCCTTCGCCTCCTTGAGGTCGGCGTCGGTCACCTCCCGGTAGACCTTGATCGCCTCGATCTTCTTGCCCTCGCGCAGCAGCGCGGTCACCCGCTCGAGCCGCGGGTCGGCCGGCTCGCTCGCGCCCATGTGGTCAAGGACCAGGTCGATCTTGCGCTCGAGCCGCGCGACCCGGCGGTCCATGCGGCTCAGTTTGAGATCGATGGAACCGCTCAGCAGGAGGACTCCGATGACTGCCAACAGCACTGCAATTTCCATGATCTCGGATGGTACCGGCAGGCCGGGCGAGCCCGCGTCCGTCTGGGTGTGGAGCACCCAGGATCAGCGCTGTCCCAGGCAAGGGGGCCGGAATAGCCTGGTCCCATGGACAGTGGTGGTGGCAGGGTCAGCGGCAAACGACAGGCAGCAGCGAACGGCCTGGGCGACTTCCTGCGTGCCCGGCGCGCCCAGCTGCGGCCCGAGGACGCGGGACTGCCCGCCACCGGGCGCCGCAGGGTCCCCGGTCTGCGGCGTGAGGAGGTCGCCCTGCTGGCCGGGGTCAGCGCCGACTACTACATGCGGCTGGAACAAGGGCGGGAGCGGCACCCGTCGCCTCAGGTGCTCGATGCCGTCGGCCGGGCACTGCGGCTGGGTGACCCTGCGGTGGCCCATCTGCACCGGCTCGCCGTATCCGGGACACGCCGTGCTTCCCGAACTCCCCGGGCCGAGCCTCTCAGCCCCCGACTCCGTCGGCTGATCGACGGCTGGACGGACACACCCGCCTTTGTGCTGGGACACTCCCTGGACTTCCTCGCCCGCAACCATGTCGCCGATGCTCTGTTCGCGGGTTTCACCGTGCGTGGCAATCTGCTGAGCATGGTGTTCCTCGATCCGGCCGCCCACGACTTCTTCCGCGACTGGGACCGCGCCGCCGCATCGTCCGTGGCGGCCCTGCGGCAGGCGGCCGGTACCGATGCGGACGATCCGCGGCTCGCGCGCCTGGTCGATGAACTGTGCGCCGGGAGCAGGGAGTTCCGCGACCTGTGGGACCGCCATGACGTACACGGGAAGGACCGTGAGACCAAGCGCGTGCGGCACCCCGTCGTCGGCGATCTGGATCTGCACGCCGAGGTGTTCACGGTCGCCGGTGCGCCGACCCAGCAACTCGTCGTCTACCAGCCCGAACCCGGATCGCCTTCGGCCTGTGCCCTCACCCTGCTCGCGTCGCTCAACGCGCCCCCGGTCACGTGCCCGTCCCCGATCGGGAGCATGTCCGGGCGGTAGGAGTACGTCCGGGGGGTCCGTGCGGCAGGGCTCAGTCTTCCCGGTGGAGCACCAGGTGCTCGTGGTAGAGCACGCCCTCGCGCACATCCCCCGTCGCGGTGAAACCGGTGTCGTCCACGTAGTCGATATGGCTGCCGGTCACCGTGTACGAGCCCGTGTACGCACTCGCCCGCGTCCCACGGGCCTCGTCGTAGCGGCCGTTCGGCAGCAGTTCCTGGCGGATGAAACCGTCGGCAGTGACCCACATGCCGACGTACGGATGGGAGTGGCCGCCCGGAGCGGTGTCGTCGTTCGTCATGCCCCCACCTTCGGGCCGCCGTGCCAGGGGGACCAGGCCGCCCTCCTCCTGGGTGGGGGAATCAGGGGAGTGGCGCACCAGGGTACGCCGACCCCCGGTGCGGACGGGCCTGGTCCCCCCTGGCACAGCGGCCCGAACCTGGTCACGGCGCAGCGGCACAGACGTACACCCGCTGGGCGGCATTCATCTCCGTGAGGACCAGAACAGTGAACCACCCCAACGACACCTTCAGCACTGCCCTACTGGAGCAGATCCGGCGCCGGTCCGGCGACCGCGAACGCCGCATCCTCTTCCGGGGCGCCACCGTCGTCACCATGGATCCGTCCCTCGGCGTGCTGGAGCACGGGGACCTGCTCGTGGAGGGGACGACGATCGCCGCCGTCGGACCGGACCTGAGCCCGTCCCCGAGCGTGGAGGGCGCCGTGGTCGTCGACGCGACGGGCACGGTCCTCACCCCCGGCTTCGTCGACACCCACCGGCATGCCTGGGAGGCCCAGCTGCGCCGGATCATGCCGGATGTCGACGACCTGGCGGGCTATGTGGCCGCCACGCTCGCGGGGTACGCGACGGTCTACCGGCCGCAGGACATGTACACCGGCACCAAGCTGGCCGCCCTCACCGCCATCGACGGGGGCATCACCACACTGCTCGACTTCTCCCACAACTCCCGTACCGCCGAACACTCCGACGCGGCGATCCGTGCGCTCACCGACACCGGAATCCGGGGCGTCCATGCCTCGATGGGCCCTCATTTCGGTGACTGGGACCAGCAGTGGCCCGGCGACCTCACCCGGCTGAGGGAACGGTACTTCCCGAGCGACGGCCAGCTGCTGACCCTGCGTCTGGCGGCCCTGGCCACGGACGAGATCGCCGGGCCGTCCCTCGCCTACGGCCCCCGGCTCCGGCATGTCGCCGACACACTGGGCATAGGTGTGGCCGTGGACGCCGTCATCGGGGCGTCGTCATCGGAGGCCGTACTGCGCTGGGCGCGGGAAGGCGTACTCGGAGCCGACGTCATGCTCATCCACAGCACCGGACTGACCGGTGAGGCCTGGCGGGCGATGGCCGACACGGGCACCACCGTGGCACTCGCCCCCACATCCGACTCCCAGATCGGCCTGGACACGGCGATACCCGCTATCGACGAGGCCCTCGCCGTCGGTATCCGCCCCGGGCTGAGCGTGGACGTCGAAGTCGCCCTGGCCAGCGACATGTTCACCCAGATGCGGGCCCTGCACACCATCCAGCGGATGCGTGCGGTCAACGGCTCGTACGGCAGCGAATCCGGTGAGGCAGCGGCACGCATCGGCACCCGTGACGTGCTCGACTTCGCCACCCTCCAGGGCGCCCGCACCATCGGTCTCGGAGACACCACCGGTTCCCTCACTCCCGGCAAGAAGGCCGACCTCCTCGTCATCCAGGCCGAGGACATCAACAACATGCCGCTGAACGATCCGGTCGGCACGGTCGTCCTGGGCACCGACGCGCGCAACATCAGCGCGGTGCTCATCGACGGGGAGCCCCGCAAATGGGGCGGACGGGTCCTCGGCACCGACATCGGCGACCTGCGCGGACAGGTCCGCGCGTCGCGCGATCACATCGTCGACGCCGCCACCAGGTCCGCCAACGCGGAGGCGAGCCGCTCCAGGCCCGGCCCTGCCGTGCCGCCCGGCTCGTCCATGTAGAGATCACGGCGGATCTCGACCATCAGGGCGCTCACCCGGGGGTCCCTGCGGTGGAACTGCAGGGGTACGTACGTCCCGGCGAACGGGGTGTCGAGTGCGGTACCGCCGAATCCCGCGAATGCCCTCCGCGCCACGGTGAGGAGCTCACCGGGGGTGTGGTGAGGGTCCGTGCCCAGGCAGATCGGCGGGCGCGGGGCGTCGCCGTGCAGCTCGTACGGCAGCGCGTGCGTCGGGTAGGAGTGCACGTCGATGACGACGGCGCGGCCGGCCGCGTCCAGCCGGTCGGCGACGGCCCGGGTCATCGCGGCGGCGTACGGGTGGAAGTAGCGGTCGAGCAGTGGCGCGGGGTCCAGGGCGGTGGGGCGGAGTGGCTCGCGGCGTGTGGTCCGCGTGTAGACCGCCCCCATGCCGGCCGTCAGCATCTCCTCACGCTCGTCGGGGAAGCGCTCCGGATCGACTACCAGGCGGGACAGCCGGTTGACGAACTGCCAGGGAGTCACGGCAGCCGCCGCGGCCGCCTCCGCGGCGATCTCCGCGGTGTGGGCGTCGGTGACGTGGTCGAGTTCGCGTGCCAGCGCGTGGTCGTCCAGCAGGATGCCGTCGCGGACGTCCGGGGGGATGGTGCGTGACGCGTGGGGGACATGGAGGATCACCGGCGAGGCGGTGGCTCCGGGGACCAGCTGGAAGGAACGGGGTGCCTGGTTCATCACTGTCCTTTCTGAGCGCGGGGAGCCCGGTGCCGCCCGCCCGGTGAGGCGGGCGGCACCGGGAGGGTCGATGGAGACCCCCCGAGGGCTCAGGCCACGGGCGGTACGTGCCCCGGGCGGCCGTTGCCGCGGGTGAGGCGGTAGCCCCAGATTCCCGCCAGGGCGGCGAGTACGGCGCCACCCGTCGTCCACAGCAGCCGGGACGACCACCAGCCGGAGGCCCAGCCCCCGTCCGGCTCCACCTGCGGGCCGGACGCGGGCACCAGCGGTGCGCCCAGGGCGCCGTCCGCGTCGGCGGCACCCCCGGCGTCGGCGGTGGTCACTTCGAGCGAGGTGTCGACGGACTCACCCAGGTCGTCGGCGGGGGCGCCGACGACGGTCAGACGCACGTAGTACGTGCCGGGCAGCGGGTCGTTGGCCGCGGGCTCCGCCCAGGCCCTGACCGTACGCAGCGCACACGACAACTCCACCGTGGCGGCGTCGGCGGAAGCCGTCGTGGTGTCACTGCCGAAGCGGCAGGCCTGACGCCGGCGCAGCCCGTCGTACACCTCCAGCCGCCAGGTGTGGGCGCCGTGTCCGGCCTTCGTGTCCGGCCGTTTCACCGTGGCCCTGACCGTGGGGCGCTCCCCGGCGTCGGCGGGGAACTGCCAGTACAGGTAGTCACCGGTGGACCCCTGCGCCGTGGCCCGCTGGCCGGGACGCACGACCGTCGCGGTGCGGAACGACGTACCGGCCTCGGTCGGCGCCGGTGCCTCCTCCGCGTCGCCGGAGGCGGTGGGCGATGGGGTGTCCGCCGCGGCCGTCCCTGGCAGCGCGAACAGAGCCGCACAGGCTGCGAGCGCGGCGGCGAAAGTGCGCAGGGTACGCATCAGTTGGTCCTCCAGACGGCGATACGCCAGCGTGAGATCCAGCCCCAGATCAGACCGGCGAGGAAGCCCGTCAGCGCCAGCAGGCCGAGCAGCCACCAGCCGCGGCCCAGGCCGAAGTAGGCCACGTCACCGGCGTCGTCGGGGCCGTCCACGACGTCGACGGTCAGCTCGACGGGCAGACCGGGGGAGGTCTTGACGGAGGCCGGCGCGGAGAAGGAGTTGCTCACCCGCAGGCACACCGTCTCCGCCGCGGGCTTGACGTCGACGTCGTCGGAGTCGGCGTCGTCGCTGCCGGGCTTCGGGTAGCGCAGCCCGGTCGATATGACATCGGTGCGCCCGTCCCCCGCTGCCTCGCCGCGTACGATCTCCCGGCCCCGCACGGTCGACGCCCGCAACAGCACACCGTAGTCACGGTTGACGGCCCGGTCCGCGGCGACACTCACCGAGGCCCGCAGCTCCTGCCCGGGCAGCAGATCCACGCGGTACCAGCGGTGCTGGCCGAAGACCTCACGGTCGCTGTAGAGCCCCGCCTCGAGCTGCGGCGCGTCCTGGCAGCCGTCGGTGCCCCGCGTGGCCACCGGGGTGACGACGGGCTCGGCCGCCCGGTCGACCAGTTGGCTGACCCGGTCCGACAGCTCCTCCTTGTGCTGCACGGAGGTGTACGTGCCGCCGGTCGCCTCCGCGATGCACATCAGCTGCGCGCGCATCTTGGCGTTGGGGACGAGACCGAGTGTGTCGATGGTGATGTTGATGCCCTTGGCCGCGATCTCGCGGGCCACCTCGCACGGGTCGAGCGGGGCGCAGGTGTCCTCGCCGTCCGTGATGAGCACGATCCGGCGGGTGGTGTTCCCGCCCTTGAGGTCGTCGGCGGCTCCCAGCAGCGCCGGGCCGATCGGCGTCCACCCGGTCGGAGCCAGCGTCGCCACCGCCGTCTTGGCCTCGGTCCGGTCCAGTTCGCCGACGGGGTAGAGCGTGCGGGTGTCCTTGCAGCCTTCCTTCCGGTCGTTGCCCGGATAGTTGGCCCCGAGGGTACGTATCCCGAGCCGCACCTCCTCCGGCACCGCGTCCAGCACCTCGTTGAACGCCTGCTTGGCGGCGGACATCCGGGACTGCCCGTCGATGTCCCGGGCGCGCATCGAACCGCTCACATCGAGCACGAGCTCGACCTTGGGCGGTTCCTTCGCCTGCCCGCCCTCGGGCCCGCCGGAGTCGGCGGTGGCGGCGGCCGGGAGGAGGCCGCCGGTCAAGGTGACCAGCAGCGCGCCGCAGAGAGCGGCCGCCAGTCGCTTTCGTGTGATCATCGGCGGATCATAGTGAGCCCGGGGAGCGGGGCCCAATTCGGCATCGTGCGCTGCCGCGTATGCGCCGTCGGCCCGGCTGAATGCCGCGATGTGTGAATCCGTATGTACGGGCATGCCGCAACCAGGTTCACCGGTCATGGAATTCACCCAGCTGCTGAGCTCGACGCGGCGTGGTGCCAGGCTGGCCCGGTTGCTCGCCGTGGAGCAGCTGGTCGAATGGGGATGGGCCAGGAGCGGTGAACGGACCGAGACGGCCGCGCTGGTCGTCGCGGAGCTGGCCGCCAACGCGGTCGGCCACGCCCGGCTCTCGGGGCGGGGGTTCCGGCTCAGTCTGCTGCTGGAGCCGGGGAGGCTGAGGGTGGAGGTGACCGATGCCCGCGGGGAACGGCGTCCTGAGGTCGGTGGGGACCTGGGTGAGCCGGGGATCGGCAGAGGCTACGGGCTCGTGATCGTCGCGGCGCTCGCCGCGCGCTGGGGCGTCCGTCCGCATCCCCCTTCGGGGAAGACCGTGTGGGCGGACATCGAAGCGGGTCGTCGGCATGGACGGCCGCCGGGCTCCCGCATCGCCTCGCGACCAGCCGCGGCGGTGGCTCCGGGTGCCGCGCGGGCGCCCGGTCTGCGGCCGCGATGAGGGGGATCGCTGGAGGAGTGAGTGGATTCCGTCGAACTGCCTGTTGACTCCCCGTGGTTGGGATATACGTGAGCTGTGACGGTGCCAAGGGACGTAAGCGAGACCCGTGACGCTCTGCGCGTCACCTTGAACGAGTGCGAGTCGTGGCTGGAGTCGGCGGTCACGGCGCCGGATGCTTCCGAGGCGTGGTTGCAGGGGCTGCGCGAGGACGCGGACGCGGTGCGGCGGCTGAGAACGCGCGCGGCCTCGGCTCTGATCAATGTGGCGCTGCTCGGCTACTTCTCGTCCGGGAAGAGCTTTCTGCTCAGCGGACTTCAGGGCGGGCTCGAACTCGTCGAGGCGATCACGGAGACCGGTGAGACCGGCGAGAAGTTCGTCGGGTTGCTGCCGTCCTCACCGGTGCCGACGACATCCTGGCCGTTCAGCGTGGTTCCCGTGGACCCGCAGAGCGGAGTCGACGCCTCGGGCACGGGATTCCTGCGTGTGCGGTTCGCCGACGCACCCCCGGACGAATGGGAGAACGTGGGGAACTCGCCGGCACCCGCGGTGGTCGAGGCGTACGCCATGGAGCAGGGCGATGTGGTCAACCGGCTGCGTCCGCACCGGGGGCGCGAGGTGGCGGAGGCGGAGCTGCTGCTTGCGGAAGCGCTGCTGCCGGCGAAGTTCTACGACCTGCCCGGAGTCGGCTCGTCCAACACGACCCACGACAGGATCGTCCGGCGGGCTCTGCTCGACGCCGACTGCTACCTCTACGTGACCCCGGCGGGCCGCACTCTGTCGGAGACGGATCTGTCGCTCATCCGTGTCCTTTACGACCACTGCCTGCTGTCGGGCCAGAACAGCCAGCGCAAGCGGGTCGTGTGGGTGGTCACCGCGATCGACACCGCCTCTCACCTCGACCTGCGCAACCAGCCGGAGTGGAAGGCGACGGTCGCCCGCAACAACCAGTATCTGAGGGACAACTTCAAACTGCCCGACGGCCGCCCCGATCTCGAGTTCATCGGTGAGGGCTTCATCGCCGTCTCCCCGGCCTGGGAGGCCTCCGCGGCCAAGCTGGACGCCGAGGGAGCCGAAGCCGCGGCCCACCGCCAGCGCAACAAGAGCAACATGGACGAGCTCCGTGGCGCGATCGAGGACCTCATCAGCACGGGCACAGGCACGCGGCACATCTCCGCGATGGCCGCCGAGGCGCGCTATCTGATCGGTCAGCGGCACCGTGTGCTCGAGCAGCGGTTGCAGACGGAACGCCTGGAGATCGACGAGCTGAAGGAGCGCCTGGACCTCCAGCGCCGCCGGGTGGAACTGCTGGACACGGCGCTGCCCGCGGTACGGGAGGAACTCGGACGCAAGCTGCTCGACCGCGTCGACCGCGCCGCACGCCCCTTCAACCGCCTCGCCGGCCATCTGCACTCCGTACTCGACTCCGTCATCCGGGGCGCCGACCTCAACAAACTGACGCAGGCCAACCAGATCCAGGTCTCCAAGGCGCAGGCCCTGCGCGCCTGGCTGGAGTCGCCCAGTGGTCCCGTCACCCTGTGGAACCAGGAGTACGAGGCGTTCAAGCAGGACGTCGTCCGCACGGTCGACCGGGTGTTCGGTGACAGGGAACTCGCGAGCCGGCTGCCCGAGTTCGCCTTCGACGTCAACGATGTGTCCGCTCCCGGGCGTACGCGGCGGAGGGCCACCACGCACGACGTCGTGCAGCGGGCGGCAGCGCTGGTCGGCATCGTCACACCGGTGGTGGCCAGCGGCGGCTGGGTGTACGGTCTCGCGGCGGCGGGCACCCTGCTGCCGCCCGCGGGTCTGGTCGCCGGGGTCGCCGGACTCGTCTACCTCGGCATCCAGATCCGCAAGGGACGCGCCAGCTCGCTCGATGTACTGCGCGAGGAATGGATCCAGGCCGTCGACGCGGAGGCGACAGCGGTCCGGCAGCAGTTCACACTGGCCATCAGCGTGCAGGCGACCGAGGTCGTCGACCATCTGACGGACAATCTCGACCGGTACCGGGAGCACCTCGAAGAGTCGAGCGACTTCATCCGGGAGCGCATCGCCCAGCCGGAGAACAGGGCGCGCCAGGAGGTCGTCGACCAGCTCGAACCGCTGTGTACCGGAGGACGGGAGCTCGTGGCCGCGCTGAGGGCACTGGAGACACCTGATACACGCCCCTGAGTACGAGTCAGGAAGCAGTGGGCGCGCCGGGAAGCGGCCTCATGGGGCGGGGTTCCGCGCGCCGGACGCTCATATCAGCTGCCGTCGCACCAACTCGTGCAGCCGCCCGCCCGTGTCCGCCAGCAGGGCCGCGGGCGGGCCCTCCTGGACCACGCGTCCTTCCGACATCACGACGACGCGGTCCGCGTCCAGCACCGTCGACAGCCGGTGGGCGATCACCACACGCGTGGCGTGCAGGGCGCGGGTGCTTTCGGTGACGGTGCGCTGGGTCGCGTTGTCCAGCGCGCTCGTCGCCTCGTCGAAGAAGAGGATGCGCGGGCGGCGGATCAGCGCCTGGGCGATCATCAGCCGCTGGCGCTGGCCACCGGACACGGCGCCCGATCCGGCGATCATGGTCTGCATGCCCATGGGCATACGGCGGATGTCCTCGCCGAGGCCGGCCATCTCGGCCGCCTCCCAGGCCTCTTGCTGGGTGAACGGTTCCGCCCCGCAGATGCAGTCCATGATCGAGCCGGTGAACGGCTGGGCGTTCTGGAGGACCACTCCGCACTGGCGGCGCACTGCCGCCTGGTCGAGGGCGGCGAGGTCCTGGCCGTCGTACAGGACGCTGCCCGACTCCGGCTTGTCGAAGCCGATGAGCAGCCGCAGCAGGGTGGACTTTCCGCAGCCGCTGGGGCCGACGATCGCGACGAACTCACCCGGGCGGACCGACAGCGAGACGTCGTCGAGCACAAGCGGGCCGTCGTCGCTGTAGCGGAAGGACAGTGCGCGGGTCTCGATCGCCCCGGACAGGTCCCCGGGCCGGGTGCTGGCTCCGCGCACCTCCGGAGCCTCCTCCAGGACCGGCTTGATCTGCGCGAACATCGGGAGCACGGCCGCCGCCGACACCAGCGCGCCCGTCAGCTGAGTCACCGAGGTCAGCATCATCGTCACGGCCGTGTGGAAGGTGAGGAAGTCACCCGCGGACAGGCTCCCCCGCGCAGGGCCCGCGAGCAACATGAACATGATGAGCGCGGCGAGCGGCAGATAGACGGCGTCCAGCACCGTGGTCAGGGTCCGGATCCGCCCCGCCCGCCGCTGGAGTTCACGGCTCCGTGCGAACTGCCGCGCCCACGCCGCGTACGCGAAGCTCTCGGCCGCCGCGACCCGGAGCTTGGGGAGCCCTCGCAGGGTCTGGAACGCCTGGTTGTTGAGTTTGTTGTTCAGCTCGACCAGGCGCCGCTGCCAGCGCAACTGCCACAGCCCGAGGCCCAGGAACACCAGGCCGATGACGAGCAGCATCCCGATCGCCGCGAGCGCCAGGGGGACGCTGTAGACGAGCAGCAGCACCATGTTCATCGTCCCGACGGTGCACGCCTGCACCACGACCGGCCCCACACCCGACAGCAGCCGCCGGATCGCGCTGATGCCCAGGGCGGCGCTGGCGAGCTCTCCGGTCGAGCGCTCGGCGAAGAACCGCGTCGGCAGCCTCAGCAGCCGGTCCCATACGGCGGGCTGGAGTGTGCTCTCGATGCGGCCCTCCATCCGCAGGAGGGTGAGGTTCTGGAGCAGCATGAACGCGGCCGAGACCAGGCCCGCGACCATCACGGCCACTGAGACCTGCACGATCAGGCTGGTCTCGGCCCTGGGCACGTACTCGCCGAGTACCTTCCCGGTGGCGATCGGGACCAGCGCGCCCAGGGTGACCGTCACCAGACCGGCGATGGCCAGGGCACCGAGGTCGGGGCGGGTGCCGTGGAGGCTGAACCGCAGCAGCCGCCAGACGTTCACGGGCCGTTCGGGCAGCGGCCGGTGGAACATGACGGCGCGCGGCTCGAACTCCTCCGCGCTGTCCCCGTCGACACGCATCCGGCTGCCCGTAGCCGGATTGACCGCCTGGTAGCCGCCGCGGCGCCAGAGCAGTGCGACCGGCGCGCCGGACTTGGCCCGGTGCCCCACGAGCGGGCCACAGTTCTCCCGCCACCAGCGGCCGTCGAGCCGGACCGTACGGGCCCGGACCCGGGACGCGAGCGCGAAGCGTTCGACGGGTCCGGTGCGGTCGGACGCCGTGGAAGGGGCCGGGGAGTCGGATGGCCCGGCCTCGGGCAGGGCGATGCCCGTCGCGGCGGCTACCAGCCGGCACACGGCGTACGCGGCGTCGTCGGAGACACCCTGTCCCGCGCGTGCCGCCGATGTGCCGCGGGAGCGCCCGATGGAGGCCAGGAGGGCCTGGTCGGCGCCCTGCCGGACGGCCTCGCCCGCCTTCATGCCCGCCGCCGCACGATCCTCGTGAGCGCGTTCCAACCGCTCGATCCAGCCGTCCAGCGCCGACAGCAGGCGGTACTGCTGGTTGACCATCTGCTGCCACAGAGCGCCGTCGACAAGCAGGTCGGCGGTGGCATCGGTGCTGTATTCAGCCCCGTACCGCACGCTGCCGGGGAAGACCGGCAGCCACAGCACGTCCTCGTCGCCGACCGACGACTCGTCGTCCGTCGTCCGTCCGTCGAGCGGCGCTTCGAACAGCACGCGCTGGCCGCGGCCCACGCCGAGCGCGAAGGCGTGCTCCAGCAGGCTGAGCGTGCCGTCCTGGCTGTCGTACTGGCTGCGGTACTGCTGCTCGTACCCGCCGTACCCGCCGTACCCGCCGTACCCGCCGTACGCTCCGGGCTCCGCGTACTCCTGCGCCGGGTACAGCTCCCGCAGCGGGATCCGGCGCAGTACGCAGCCCTGGGACGGCCTGCCCACCAGAGTGTGCCGGGGGCCTTCGACGGGGCCGAGGAGCAGTGTGCCCCGCTCCAGACGGCCCAGGAAGTGCCAGTGCCCCTGCTGGGCGGCGTCCACGGCGAACAGGTCGAGCGAGCCGCCCATGACGAGCCACAGCACCTGCGGCCCTTCCAGCGACAGGCTGCGCAGTCCGTCGCAGTCGACCGGTGTGCCGAGTGCGCCGAGTGCTGTCAGGACCATGTCGTCCGGATGGGCTGAAATGCCCTGCTGGACGGGTCCGCCGGGCTGAGTGGGGATCACCTCAGTGCTCCTTGACCAGGTCGGCGTACGCGCCACCGCGTGCGACCAGCTCCTCGTGGCGGCCACGCTCCACCACCACGCCATGGTCGAGCACCACGATCTCGTCGCTGTCGCGCACCGTGCTCAGCCGGTGGGCGATCACCACACAGGCGCAGCCGCGCCGCCGCAGATTGTCGATGATGAGCTGTTCGGTCTCCGCGTCCAGAGCGCTGGTCACCTCGTCGAGCACCAGCACGCTGGGCCGGCGCACGAGCGCGCGGGCGATCTCCAGTCGCTGGCGCTGCCCGCCGGAGAAGTTGCGCCCGTCCTGCTCGACCCGCCCGTGGATGCCGCCGGGCCGCCGCGAGACCACGTCGTACAGCGCCGCGTCCCTGAGCGCTTCGGCCACCGCGTCGTCGGGGATCGAGGGGTCCCAGAGCGCGACGTTGTCGCGGACCGTTCCTTCGAAGAGGAAGACATCCTGGTCCACGAAGGACACCGAGGCGGCGAGGGCCCCGCGCGGGATCTCGTCCAGGCGCCGGCCGTCGATCCGGATGGTCCCCTCCCAAGGGCTGTACAGACCGGCGATCAGCCGCGAGACCGTCGACTTGCCACTGCCCGAGCCGCCGACGAGAGCGACCTGCTGCCCGGGCCCGACCGCGAGCGAGAAACCGGTGAGCAGGGGCTTGTCGAGCGGGCTGTAGCCGAAGGTGACGTCGTCCAGCGTGACGTGACCCAGCAGTCTGCGGGTGCTCGCGGGGGGTTCGGGACGGGTGTAGAGGCTGTCCGCGGGGAAGTTCTCCACGTCCTTGAGCCGCGCAACGTCGGCGGCGAAGTCCTGGATCCGGCCCGCCATGCCGTTCAGCCGGGTGATCGGCGCGGTGAACCGGGTCACCAGCGCCTGGAAGGCGACGAGCAGACCGATCGAGATATGGCCCTCCACGGCGCGCAGTCCGCCGATCCACAGGATGAGCGCGCTGTTGAGCGTCGCGAGGGTCGGCGCCACGACGGCCAGTGCCGCACTGGGCACGCCGAGCCGCTGCTGTTCCTCCAGCGTCACGGCGTGCTGGCCGGCCCAGCGCCGGAAGTAGCCCGCTTCGCCACCGGTGGCCTTCAGGGTCTCGATCATCTGGATACCGGTGTACGAGGTGTTGGTGAGCCGGGCGCTGTCGGCGCGGAGCTTCTGCGTACGGGTCGCCCGCATCCGTACGACCACCCGCATCGCGACCACGTTGAGCAGGGCGATCAGCACACCCACGACCGTGAGCTGAGGGTCGTACGTCCACAGCAGCAGCGCGTAGAGGACCACCACGATCCCGTCGACGCCGAAAGCCGTGAGGTCCCTGGCCAGGGTCTCGGCCACCGTGTCGTTGGACTGGAGCCGCTGCACCAGATCGGCGGGGCTGCGCTGGGCGAAGAACGTCACGGGCAGCCGCAGCAGATGGCGGAGGAAGCGGGCACCGCTCAGCGTCGACGAGATGATCCGGCCGCGCAGCAGATTTGCCTGCTGGAGACCGGTGAGCACGGCGGTCAGCGCCACCATCGACGCCATGGCGGCGAACAGGACACCGAGCAGCGAGGTCTGGCGTCCCACCAGGAAGAGGTCGATGTACGTACGGCTCAGCGCGGGCAGCGCCGAGCCGACCGCGACGAGCAGCAGGCTGGCCAGCAGCGCGGCGACCATGGTGCCTGTGGTCCCGCGCAGCCGTGCGGGGACGGAACGCAGCACTCCGGGCCGCCTGCCGCCCTCGCGGAAGTCCCTGCCGGGCTCGAAGACCAGCACGACGCCCGTGAAGCTGGTGTCGAAGTCCTCCATCGGCACGAAGCGGCGGCCCTTGTCGGGGTCGTTGATGTGCACACCACGGCGGCCGAGGCGGTGGCCGATGCCGTCGTGGACGACATAGTGGTTGAACTCCCAGAAGAGGATGGCGGGCGGGCGGACCCCGGCCAGCGCGGCGGGCTCCATCTGCATGCCCTTCGCCTGGAGGCCGTAGCTGCGGGCCGCCTTGAGGATGTTGCTGGCGCGGGAGCCGTCCCGGGACACCCCGCAGGCGATACGCAGTTCCTCGAGCGGGACGTGTCGGCCGTAGTGGGCCAGGACCATGGCGAGTGCGGCGGCTCCGCACTCGACGGCCTCCATCTGGAGCACGGTGGGGGTGCGGACGGGCTTCTGCCTGCGCGGTGCGGGCGGGGCGGGCCTCGCGCGACGGCGGCCGTGGCCGCTCGTGCGCGGTGGTGATGTCCGGGTCATGGCAGCAGCCAGTCGATCGGGTGCTGGTCGGCCAGGTGCACGGCCCCCGTGACCAGGGTCATGGAGTCGAGTGCGTGCGCGGGGCCGTCCTGTGAGGACCAGCGGTAGCCCGACGGGGTGCCGGCGGACGGTTCGAGGCGCACCAGGACGGCGAGCGGACGCCCCTGCCGGGAGAACTGCTCGCCGAGTTGGTCGTCGCCGAGGAAACCGGCGATCTGCCGACGGGTCTGGGAATTCCGGCCGACCGCCTCGATCCGTCCGCGCAGTACCCCGTACCGCTGTGCGGGCACGGACTGCACGGTCAGGTCGACACGGGCGCCGAGAGGGACCGCCGAGCCGTTGTCGGCGGGCATGTAGAGCATCGCGCGCAACGGGGCGGCGGCCTTGTCGACGCGTTCCACGACCGCCACGTCGGCACCGGTGGTGACGACGGCACCGATGCCGACGGAGAGTGCGGTGACCCGGCCCGCGGCGAGGGTGCGGATGACTGTGTCCTTCGTCGCGTCCGGCTCCCCGTCCGCCTCCGGCGTCCCGTCGGACGGTGTTGTTCGCACCTTCAGCAGCGGAGCGCCGGCCGGGAGTCGCTTGCCCTCCTGGGCGAGCACCTCGGTGACCTGCCCGCCAACCGGACTCTGGAGGACATAACTGCCCTGCGCATGCGTGAGAATCCCGGGTGCGCTGACAGTGGACGAAACGGAACCCTTTACCGTCCAGATGCCCGAAGCGACCATCGCGACAATGGTGACGCTGAGGACGAGCCAGCCCTGTGGACGGGCGAATCGGACCGGGAGATCGATTTCCTCGGGCGATTGCAGCTTGGAAAGTGCCTTCTGGCGGAACTGCACGGGACTCTTCCCTCGCGTGCACAAGTGCAAGTCGGAAACGGGTCGGGAATGTTGCGGGAAAACTGCGGCAAGCCCCGGAACGTAAACGGTTCCGGGGCCCACACTGACCGGCTCAGAGACCGGCGACCAGGCCCGTGACGGCGCCGGTGTTGAGGCCGGTGGCGCCCTCGACGGTGCCGACGGCCGTGCCGAGGAGGCCGGAGACCGGGGCGACAGAGTCGAGGGTGGAGGTCACGTTGCCCGCGACACCGGTGACAACGGCGCTGTGCAGGCCGCCGGACACGTTGTCGAGGTCGGCGTCGGAGATCTCCGCGGTCTCAACCTGGGGGGTGAAGTCCATGATCGAGTTTCCCTTCATGTGGATATTTCTTAAAGGACGCGGCCGGGCCCCGCCGGGAAATGCACCGACCGCTTCCGCGAGCGTGTGTGCCTCGGATACCCGATTCATCGAGAACCCTCGGTGTCACTCTTGCGGTGCGCTGGATCAAAGCACGTGGAGACGCTGTGCAGCCAATCCGGCAACGGTTCTTGAGCCCTTGGTCGGTCACGGAATTAAATCCGCGTGCAGGCGTGTCCACGTGTTGGTGGCGAGATCTGCACAAGCTTCACGGGCCGAATTCTTCTCAGGGCGGCTGGGGGTGGTGCGCCGAATCGGACACTCCCGCCCCAATGGCCAGTCAAGGCGCCAAGCGGCCCGCGCGCGCTGAGCGGCACTCAGCTCCCCTGCATTGGTTGAGTGTTCAATGTGTAGGTTTACGGAAGATGCCGTTCCGGTCTGAGCGCAGCCCTGGGTTCGCCCGTGTCGCGGACGTGCCCCGCATGCGCCACCGGGGTGCGCGCGCTCCGGAGCGCGACCCGGTTGGCCCCGTGCACGGCGCGCCTCGGGCATGTGGCCCGCGACCGGTGAAGGATCGGCCGAGAGGCGGTCCGGTGCCGTCTCCCGTCCCGGCCTGAGGATCCGCATGCACCTCTTCGACGACCCGCTGTTCCAGATGCACGCCGAGCGGGCGCTGATGCTGATCGCGCGCGGCGGCGCCGAGTACGGCGAGTGCGCCACCACGGCCGGCCATATCCGCGCCGGCGACCGGGAATCCTGGTACCGCGCCTGGTCGGCCACCGCGTCCCGGGTGGCCGCCGCGGCCGAGCACAGCGCGGAGCGGGGCCACCGGGTGAGCGCGGCCGGCGGGTTCTGGCGGGCCACCACCTACAACCGCATGTCCTACCAGCCGCTGTTCGGCTCACCCGTGGACCCGCTGCTCGAGGCCGCGTTCAAGCGGGAGCGCGAGTGCTTCAGCCGGTACGCCGCGCTGGCGTCCCGGCCCGTCGAGCTGGTCGAGGTCCCGTTCGAGGGCACCACGCTGCCGGGATGTCTCTGCCTGCCCGACGACGACCGGGGCGTCGCGCGTCCGACGCTGGTCGGCGTCAACGGCTACGACTCCAACATCCACGAGATGTACTGGGCCCATGCCCTGCCCGCGGTGCGCCGCGGCTATGCCTGCCTTCTCGTGGACGGTCCGGGCCAGGGGCGGGCGCTGGTGCAGCAGGGGCTGCGGATGCGGCCGGACTGGGAGACCGTGCTGCGCCCGGTCATCGACTACGCGACCGGCAGGCCGGAGATCGACGCCGGACGTATCGCCGTCATGGGGTGGAGCTTCGGGGGCTATCTCGCTCCACGCGGGGTGTCGGGCGATGACCGGGTCGCCGCGCTGATCGCCGACCCCGGGCTCTACGACCCCGTCGACGTGCTCCCCCTGCCGCCCGCGCTCAGGGACCAGTTGCCCGACATCGGCCCAGAGGCCCTGGACGAGTACCTTGCCCCCGTCGCCGACGACCCGGTCATGCGCTGGCGGATGGTCCAGCGGGCCCTGTGGGTGCACGGGCTCGACTCGCTGGGCGCGTACGTCATCGAGATGGACCGCTACCGGCTGTCCGGGGTCGCCGGTCGCATCACCTGCCCGACTCTCGTCATCGCGAACGACGACGACCCGCTGTCCGTCCAGGCCGAGCCGCTGCTCGACGCCCTGGGCGGCCCCCGGACACTCTTGCGCTTCCGGGCCGAGGACGGAGCACGGGGGCACTGCCAGGGGTGGAACCGCTCGCTGTTCGACCAGCGGGCGTTCGACTGGCTGGATGTCACCCTGCGGGGCGGGGAGAACTCATGAGTCCCTGTGCCGCCGGAGGGGACGGGGGTCCGCCATGAGCGGCCCCCCGTCCGCGAGCCGCGCCGGTCAGGTCAGAGCTGTGAGCCGAACGCCTGCGTCCACCAGGGCCCGCCGGACCCGTTGTGGATGCCCACGCCCAGCTCCTTGAAGGAGCAGTTCAGTATGTTGGCGCGGTGTCCTGAGCTGTTCATCCAGGAGTCCATCACCGACTCGGGGCTCTGCTGGCCGCGTGCGATGTTCTCGCCGTAGGTGCTCCAGCGGTAGCCGGCGTCGGTGATCCGGTCGCCGGGGTCCTCGCCGTCCGGGTTGGTGTGGTCGAAGAAGCCGCGGTCGGCCATGTCGTCGGAGTGGTTCGTGGCTGCTGAGGCGAGCTGGCCGTTGTTGCTCACGGGACCACAGCCCGCCTTGGCGCGCTCGGCGTTGACCAGCGCGATGACCCGCTCGGCGGTGCTGCCTCCGGTGGCCGGCTGAGGGTCCGGTTCCGGGGCCTTCGGGGCGGGCTTCGGCTGGGACTTGGGCCGCACCGGGCTCGGCTTCGGCGACGGCTTCGCCGAGGACTTGCTCGGGCTCGGCTTGGGGCTCGGGGAGGCCGAGGCGGAAGGCGTCGGGGAGGAGGACGGGCTCTCGGAGGCCGAGGGGAGCAACGGGGCGGCCGGGGCCGCGGCCGTCGAAGGCTCCACCACCTCACGATCGGGGCCGTTCAGCATGCTGACCGCTCCACCACCGGCGACCAGGACGGCGACACCGGCCGCCACGACCGTGGCACGGCGCCGACGGCTCGCCCGCTCCAGCCTTGCCTGGGTCCGGGAGGAGGGGGCGGAGGAAGCACCGTCCGAGTGGTCGCCCCTGCGACCGGCTGCCCGGGCAGGGGCCGCGTGTGCGGAGGCCGTGGTGACGAGGCCGGGCGCGGCGATGGTGTCGGCGGCGTGTGCGGAGGCCGTGGCGACAAAGCCCGGCGCGGCGAGTTTGCCCGCGAGCAAGGCCGCCACCGGGATGAGTCCGAGCCCCACGAGCAGGCCCTCGGCGGGCACGAGATTCGACCAGTGGCCCGCGCAGACCGTGCAGTCGCGGGCATGGCGGGCGATGCGCTTGCGCCAGAGGGCCGAGGGTATGCCGTCCCAGGAGGCGACTATCGGCTCCAGCAGCACACAGCGCGGGTTGGCGTCGAGTGCCCGCACCACCACGCGCGCGGCCTCGAGCTGGGCCTTCATCCGCTGTACGCGCACCGCGGTGTGCTGGGGCGTCAGCTCCATGGCCTCGGCGACCTCGCCGCGCGAGAGCTCTCCCGCGGCCTCGAGCCACCACAGGGACAGCAGGGCGCGGTCGTCCTCGTCCAGCCAGCGGGTGGCCTCGGCGGTCTCCCGGCGCTGGCCGGAGAGCCCGAGGCGAAGGATGGTCAGATCGACGAAGTCGGCCCCCGGGTCGACGTCGTCGTGTGCGTCGCCCAGGCCGTCACCGGTGGGTATCGCCTCCGAACGGCGTTCCCGCCAGTGGCCGCGTATCTGGTTCATGGTGATGGCGACCAGCCAGCTGCGGAAGCTCTCCGGGCTGCGCAGCCCGTCCAGGCCGCCGAGGACGCGGATCATGGTCTCCTGCACCACGTCGTCCACATCCGCGTGGCCGTTGAGGGCCCGGCCGGCGATGTTGTAGACCAGTGGAAGGTACTCGGCGACGAGCCGGTCCTGCGCCTGCTGGTCTCCGGCCTGCGCTGCCTTGACCATCCGGGCTTCGCGTTCGCTGCTCACGCTGTGTCCACTCACTTCCTGGGCTCGGGCCTGTTTCGTCCGTCACAGGGGAGACGCCCTGCCTCCGCTCCGATAACAGAAATCGGATAGGAGTACGTATGAACCCTCGGAAGTGTTAGATCTGGACGCCAGGCCCGCAGCACTCCGGCCGACGGTACGAAGAGTCCGCCTGGAATATCCCCGATGTCCTCGGGTTGGTGCCACTGCCACCGCACGATCTTGTCCGGCTCCGTGACCCGGGGTTCGCCGCCGGTATTCCGGACCAGGCCCGCGGCCGAGATCCGGGGGATGCCCTGTTCGCCGTCCAGGACGACGGCGATGACCGACACCTCGTCCTCGGCGACCTGAAGTGACGTCTCCTCCGCCAGTTCGCGTGCGCCCGCCTGCTCGAAGCTCTCCCCGGGGTCGACCTTCCCTCCGGGGAGCTCCCAGCGGCCGTCGTGCCCGAGGCCGAGCAGGATCCGGCCGTCCGGATCGACCACGATCATGCCGATGCCGGTCATCCCGTTGGGGGTGGGAAAGGCGCGGGCGGGGCGCTGGGCCCCGCCCGCCTCGCCGGACGGCGTGGAACTGCTGGCGAAATCGGGCACCTTGGACCTTTCGTGCGTATCGCTCCGCACCCGGCCAGGGGCGGCGGTGCCCGATCGTACGGGGAGGTACCGGCAGCCGCTGTGACGTAGTCGGCAGTCGGCGTCCCCGGGGCGCCACCAGGTCCCGCCATGTCATCGGCAGGTCGGCGCAGGCGTCAGGTGAGGTACGTGTCAGGTCGGCACACGTGTCAGGTCAGGACACGCGTCAGGTCAGGACACGCGTCGGCTGTGCCGGGCCCCCGCTCCGGGGCTGCCACTCACGGGGGTAGCCCACCGACACCTCGTGGAACGGCACCCCGTCGTGCTCGGTCGTGCGGGGGATGTGCAGGTGCCCGTAGACCATCGCCCGTGCCCGGTGGTCGAGGTGCCAGTCGGCCGTCTGCTCCGTACCGCACCACAGCGCGAACTCCGGATACCGCAGCACCCGGGTCGGCTCGCGGACCAGCGGATAGTGGTTGACCAGCACCGTGGGCAGCTCCGGGGGGATCTCCGCCAGTCGTGACCGGGTCAGCTCCAGCCGGGCCCGGCACCACGCGTCCCGGCTGGGGTAGGGGTCGGGGTGCAGGAAGCGCTCGTCGGTGCAGACGACATGGGCGCGGCGTGCCTGGTCCAGTGCCTCGTCCCGGGTGGTCGTCCCGTCCGGGCGGAAGGTGTAGTCGTACAGCAGGAAGAGCGGTGCGACGGCGACCGGCTGCCCGTCATCGCCCGTCCAGACGGGATACGGGTCCTCGGGCGTGTGCACGCCGAGTCCACGGCACAGATCCACGAGCAGTTCGTAGCGCTCCACGCCCCGGGCCTGCACCGGGTCGGCGGGCACGGTCCACAGCTCGTGGTTGCCGGGCGCCCAGACGACTTCGGCGAACCGCTCACGCAGCAGCGCCAGCGCCCATTCCACGTCCGACACCAGGTCGCCGACGTCTCCCGCGACCAGGAGCCAGTCGTCATCGGATTCCGGACGCAGGCTGTCGACGTGCTTGCGGTTCTCCGGATGGTTGACATGCAGATCGCTGATGGCGAGCAGAGACAAGGTGACCCCCGTGTGTGGACGGTTTGCCGGACATCCCGGGGATCCTTCCACCCGTAGCGGCAACTGTCCTTACCCGTCACCCGGTTGCCGCAGAGCGGCGAGCGCCGCTCAAGGACCTGTCGGGTGCGGTGCCGGGCCGGGGCTCAGACTTCCTGTGCGCTTCGGGGTTCGTAGCGGGACCACGCGGGCGCTATTCCCGTGATCTGGCACACCATCAGATAGAGCGGGATCGGCGGGGTGTAGGGACTGGCGTCCACCGGCCAGTGGATCAGGCGCGCGGACGGCGTCGGCACGCGGGCGCCACGGGAGTAGTAGGAGGGTAGCGGCCAGGTCAGCTCCAGGTCGGAGCCCTCGGGCACGATCCACCACCACCAGTCGGTGTCCGAGAACACGCAGCCCGTGTGCGGCAGTCGCGTGAGCATTCGCGCTGCGTGCCGTGCGGGAATTCCCACCGCGTCGCAGCCCAGCGAGGCCGACAGCTCCGCGGGGATGTCGAGGTGTCCCTCGTGTGCCCCATCGGGCCCTTCAAGGCCCCTGTTCCTGCCGCGGGTTCCGCGGCTGCCCCGGGCTTCGCGGGCGGCTGGCCCGTGCCCCCGGAGAGGGGCCGGCTGCTCGAACCCGGAGCGGCCGAATCGGCGGACGGCCGACGGTGAAGCGAAGGGGGCGGCGAGCTGTGGGCTGAGCGCGTTACCAGGTGCCACGACCAATCCTTCACGGTGGGGAAACGGTGCCGTCACGCCTCTCCCCGGGCAGAGCGCGGCAGCCTCGTGAACTGGTTCAGTGAGCCACTCTCCTCCGGAAGATGACACTTGGCAAGGGGCACTATGAAAATTGCAGAGTGGCCGGTTCTGGGATGCGGTCTCATGGCACACTCGTCTCCGTCGAGAACGGGGCGCAGGGGAGGTCGTAGTGAGTGAGCCGCGGTCCGCCCCCACCGTGGGTCAGGTCGTGCTGGGCAAGCGGCTCCAGGAGCTGCGGCAGCGAGCGGGACTGAGGCGCGAAGAGGCAGCCAAGGTGCTCCATGTCGCTCCCGCCACCATCCGCCGGATGGAGCTGGCCGAGGTCGCGCTGAAGATCCCGTACGTACAACTGCTGCTGCGGGCCTATGGGGTCGAGGACGAGGAGGCCGAGAACTTCCTCCGGCTCGCCGAGGACGCCAACAGGCCCGGCTGGTGGCAGCGTTACCACGATGTGCTGCCGAACTGGTTCAGCATGTACGTCAGTCTGGAAGGGGCCGCGAGCCTGATCCGGGCCTATGAACCCCACTTCGTCCCCGGACTGCTCCAGACCCGGGAGTACGCCCATGACGTCATGCGCAGCGGAGCCCTCGGCGCCACCAGCGCCGAGGACGTCGAACGTCATGTCACGCTGCGGATGGAGAGGCAGGCCCTGCTCACCAGGGCCGACGCGCCCAGATTCTGGGTGGTCATGGACGAGACCGTGCTGAGGCGGCCGGTGGGCGGCGCCCAGGTGATGCGGGATCAGCTGGACCGGCTTCTCGAAGCCACCGAACTGCCCAATGTCACCCTCCAGCTGGCCGAGTTCGCGACCGGGCCGCACCCCGGTACCTACGGGCCCTTCGTGCTCTTCCGGTTCGCGATGCCCGAGCTGCCCGACATGGTCTACAGCGAGTACCTGACCGGCGCGGTCTACCTCGACGCGCGCCCCGAGGTGGCGTCCCACCTCGAGGTCATGGACCGCATGGCGGCCCAGGCCGCCACCGCACAACGCACGAAGGACATCCTCAGGGCTGTCCGCAAGGAGCTGTGAATGGATCGCATATACAACGGCATGCCCGCCCGGGAGCTCGGCTCGGAAGGCTGGCACAAGCCGTGGAGCGGTGGCAACGGCGGCAACTGCTTCGAGGCCATGAAGCTGGCCGACGGCAGGGTGGCCGTGCGCCAGTCCGCCGATCCTGACGGCCCCGCGCTCATCTACACCCACGGCGAGATCGCCGCGTTCATCCAGGGGGCGAAGTCCGGGCAGGCGGATTTCCTCCTCAGATGAACTGACCCTGTCGCACTGGCCTGCCCTGATCCGGCAGCCGGCTGGGGCCGACCGGGCGGCTGATCCGCCCCGTCGGCCTGATGCCTGCTCAACTGCCTGCGGATTGCGTACAGTTCCGTTCGTCCCTCTGTCACTGTCCGCTGACTCCAGGAGATGCCAGATGACCGGGCAAGACCCCGCCGTCGTACGGATCGACACCAGCAAGCCGCACCCCGCCCGGATGTACGACTGGTTCCTCGGAGGGAAGGACAACTACCCGGTGGACGAGGAGATGGCCCGGCAGCTCCTCGCGCTCGAGCCGCGCGGACGGGACATGGCGCGAGTCAACCGCGCCTTCATGCACCGCGCCACGCACTGGCTCGGTGATACCGGCATCCGCCAGTACCTGGACATCGGCACCGGCATCCCCACCGAGCCCAATCTGCACCAGATAGCCCAGCGGGTCGCCCCGGATTCCCGTGTCGTCTACTGCGACAACGACCCGATCGTGCTGGCCCATGCCGAGGCGCTGCTGCGCAGCTCTCCCGAGGGCGCCACCGATTACATCCAGGCCGACGCCCGCGACCCCGGGACCATCCTGGAGGCGGCGGGCAAGGTCCTCGACTTCTCCCGGCCGGTCGCCCTGTCGATGCTCGCGCTGCTGCACTTCGTGGACGACGAGGACGGGGCGTACGAACTGGTGGAGCGGCTGGTCGCCCGGCTGGCGCCCGGCAGCTACCTGGTGCTGTCACACACCACGGGGGACTTCGACCCCGAGAAGGCCGTGCAGGCCCGCGCGATGTACTCGGCGCGCGGACTCACCCTGCGGCTCCGCTCCCGCGAGGAGTTCGCCCGGTTCTTCAACGGGCTCGAACTGGTCGGGCCCGGCGTCTCGCTGACCGCCGACTGGCACCCTGAGCTCGGTGAGGCCGTCGCGGTCACGGGCGACGAACCGATCCCGGGCTACGCGGGCGTGGCCCGCGTCGGCTGACGGCCTCCGCCAACCACTCGCTGCGACCCGTCACGGGGCCGATCCCTCGGAAGAAGTCGCGGATGACCTCTTCGAGTCCGGCCCCGTCGGCGGACGCGGGGCGACGGGCGCGGAAACCGTGCCGGAGTGAGCACCAGCACCCGGTTCAGCGGGCGCCCCGGACTCGGTGTCCTGGTGCTCGCGAGCTCCACCGACCCGGAGGGCGACCGCCTTGTCCCGGGCCCGCTCACGCAGGACCGCTCCGGCCAGGACCACGCAGGCCGCGATCCCGTACGCCGTCGCGCTGATCACGAACCCGCTGCCGTCCCACTGGCCCATGACGTACTTGACGGCTCCCGCCAGGGCCACCGCAAGCCATTCCCACCGCCCGTCCAGAGCCACCAACGCGACCAGCAGCAGTGCGTACCACGAGTACGAAGGCGTCAGCAGCAGGAACGCCGTGCCGGTCACGAACAGCGCGCCGCTCCAAGGCCGTTGCGGGTCGCCGCGCAGCAGGACACGCACCACCGCGCAGAGCACCCCCGCCGCCATCGCCCAGGTCACCCAGCCGTCCGGCAGCACCAGCCGCAACAGGGCGTACCTGCTGCCGGCGGAGGCGTCGTCGTACCCCTCCTCCTCGACGTAGCCGCCCAGGTAGCCGAGGACCGAACCACGGGAGAGCAGGATGTACGGCAGGTAGACCAGCCCCATGACGACCCCCGCGGGCACCAGCACCGTGGCCGCGTCACGCCAGCGGCGCACGCCCGCCAGGGCACCGGGCAGCAGCACGGCGGGGATCAGCTTCGTCGCGGCGGCCGCGCCCAGCAGCGCGCCCCCGGTGGTCCGGCGGCGCACCACGGCGGCGAGCCCGGCTACTCCGAGCAGCACACCCAGGACATCGGCGTGGGCGTTGTTGACCGCTTCGAGTGGGACGACCGGGCACCATGCCCAGTAGGCGGCATACCGGAGATCCGCTCCCCGCCGCCGCAGCACCAGCAGCAGCACGCCCGTCACACCCACCGAGAGCAGCGCGCCACCTGTCTGGAGCGGCTTGTGGCGGGCGCGGCCGTCGTCCGGCGACAGGGCGTGCACCAGCAGGAAGTACCCCTCGGCCAGCGGCGGGTAGATCGTCGGCACACCCGGCCGGTTGATCCGCGTGCAGTGCACCTGAGCGCTCCCGGAGGACCGCTCGCCCTGTTCCCCGGGAGTGGCGATCCGGGCCCGCTCGGGGCCCTCGCACCCGGGGCCCGTCGGGAAGAGCCAGCCGTCGCGGAGTCCGGCCAGCGCCGGGTCGGCGGGCACATGGTCGTATGGCGAGACACCGGATGCCTGGACCCGGCCGTCCCAGGCGTAGCGGTACATGTCGGAGCTGGTGCGCGGGGGAGCGAGCAGGCCGGTCGCCGCGACGATCACCGAGCCGCCGAGCACCAGCGCAGCAACCCGGCGCACCGGGACCCCGCGCAGGCACCGCACCGCCGCCGCGAAGAGCAGCCAGCAGGCTCCGTACCAGCACGCCAGGCCGACCGGGTCCGAGTAGTAGCGGTCTCCCCGGACGGTCAGGGCGAGCACGGTGGCGAGGGCGGTGAGGGCCAGGACGGCCCCAGGCGTGGCGAAGGTGCGCGGGTTGATCACCCGTTCAGCGTGTCAGCCGGAGCGGCCCCGTGCCGCACGTCGGGCACCACCGTCAGCGATCCGTAAGGTCCGGGGCAATCGAGGGCCGGGCGGTCAGCGTCGCTCGAGCGCGCCCCGGACGAAGGCCGCCTGGCCCGCGTGCTGGAGGCCGTCGGCGATGACGCTCACCAGCCGGACGCCCAGGCTCACCGGCGGTGACCACGCCTCGTCCACGATCCGGTTCAGGGCCGCGCCTTTGAGCCCGCCGACGAACGCCAGCGTCTGCGTGTGCACGGCGTCGAAGTAGCCGAGCAGCAGCCCGGCGGAGTCCACCCGGACCTGGGCGACCTCTCGGCTGGAGTGACCGTAGCCGGTCTCGCGCTCGTGGAACGGGAGCTGGAACCGCTCGGCCCAGCCCTGCGCCGGCCACACCTGCTCCCGCCCGGCCGCGTCGGCGATGTGGTCGTCCTGGATCCGGGTGAGGTGCCACACCAGCCAGGCGATGCTGTTGGCACCGGGATCGAGCCGGGCGTGCAGCTCGTCCGCCGAGAGACCCTCGACCGCTTCGTGTACCGCCTCCTGGACGCGCCCGAAGGCGTCCACCAGCACCTCTCCCGTGTTCACACGACGAGTGAACCGTGTGCTCGGATCCGGCGGGCGACGACACCACGGGACAGACACACGAACGTACGCCCCCCGGCCGTCCACCGCTGCGGCCGACCCCACCCGGTCGCCACCGCGTGGCCGATGAGCGCCGACGGCCCCACCCGGGCCCAGGGGAACGGAGTGCCGAGCCCCCCACTGCCGTCGACCACCCGGACATCGACGCACTCGTCCACCTCCACCGGTGCGGCCTCGGCTATCAGCAGACCGTCGGAGGAGACGAGTTCGGCGACACGGGACAGCAGCGCGCGTGGGTCGCCCCCGATGCCCGTGTTGCCGTCGATCAGCAGCGCCGTACCCCAACTGCCCTCCTGCGGGAGGGGTTCGAAGACCGAGCGGCACAGCGCGCTGCCACCCGAGCCGACCGTGCGGGCGACCGCGGCCGGGCTGACGTCCACACCGAGCGTGGGCCGGCCCCGCTCCGCCAGTGCGGCGACCAGCCGGCCGGGGCCGCAGCCGATGTCCAGCACGGGGCCGCGGCAGCGTTCGAGCACCGTGCGATCGGCCTCGTCGGCCGGAGCGCACCACCGCTCGACGTCCAGAGGCAGCAGCCAGCCGTCCGGACGGCGCAGGAACAGCGGCCCGCACCCGGTGCGCAGGGCGTCCGCGTACGGATCGGCCCGCCATGCCGCCAGGGAGCCCGCCGCAGTGTTCTCGCCAGCCGCAGCGCTTTCCGTCGCTTCCGTCGTGAGGCTCATCGTGCCCCCGCTCCCGCTCGGAGGCGTGCCAGCCGCCGGACTTCCGCGGCGAACCGGGTGTCCGGAGCGCCATCGGCCACCAGCGCCGCGTCCCGGGGTGTGTCCACGTCCGTCAGCCGGGGGAGTTCCCGTACCGAGAGCCCCGCCTCCTCCAACCGCAGCCGCTGTACGGCCCCGGTGCGCGCCACGGACATCGGCACCCCGGCGACCAGGTCCGGATCGGGCTCGGCCAGCCCGAGTGCCCAGAAGCCGCCGTCGTCCGCAGGACCGAACACCGCCCGACCGGGGGCGAGTCGCAGCCCGTCCGCCAGCATCCCGGGTGTGACCTGGGGAGTGTCCATCCCGATCAGCAGGGCTGGTCCCGAGCAGCCGGCGAACGCGGCGGCGAGCCGCATGTCCAGGCTGCCCGCCGCCTGCGCTACGACCTCGATTCCGGGCGGCAGCCAGCGGCCGGGGGCGCCGTCGAGCACCAGCACCCTGCGCCCTGCGGGGGTGGCCCGGACGGTCTCCAGCGTGTCGATGAGCGCCGCCTCGGCCAGCGCCGCCGCTTCCCGCGGTGTGTACAGGGATGTCAGCCGGGTCTTCACCCGGCCGGGCACGGGTTCCTTGGCCATCACCAGCAGAGTGGTCATGAGACGCTCCGCACCGCGGGCAGGAGCGGTGGCGCCGAGAGCACCTGCCGCATGTCGTGCACCGCCTGCCAGGTGCCCCGCCACGTGCCGGTCACCTTCGACGCGCCCACACGGCGCAGATACGGCACATCCGCTTCCTCGACCCGCCAGCCGGCGTCCGCCGCGCGGACGACCATCTCGAGCGGATAGCCGCAGCGTCTGTCGTTGAGCTTCAGGCCCAGCAGGTCGGAGCGGCGCGCGGCCCGCATCGGTCCGAGGTCGTGCAGCCGAAGTCCGGTGCGGCGGTGCAGCATCCGCGCCAGCGCCGCGTTCCCGGCACGTGCGTGCAGTGGCCACGCCCCGCTCTCCCGGGGCCGTCGGCGGCCGAGCACCAGGTCCGCTTCCCCGTCCGCGACCCGCCGCACCAGTCCCGGCAGCAGCCCGGGGTCGAGGGACGCGTCACAGTCGCAGAAGCACACGAACTCGGCGCTCGTGGCGCGCAGTCCGGCATCGCAGGCGGCGCCGAATCCGCGCCTCGCCTCGGTGACGACGGTCGCCCCGAGGCCCCGGGCGATATCCGCCGACCCGTCCGTGGAACCGTTGTCGACGACGACGGCCCGCCAGCCCCGGGGGATCCGCGCCAGCACCCAGGGAAGCGCCTCGGCCTCGTCCAGACAGGGCAGCACAACGTCGGCGACGGCATTCCCGGCACTCGTGCCGCCGATGGTGTTCACGCCGTTCAGGACGTGCTTGTTCGCGACGCTCATGCCGCCGCACCCCGCAGACCCGCCGCCGCGAACTCCGCCATGCCCTCCGTGAAGCCGACGGCCGGACGCCACCCCAGGTCGGCCATCAGGCGCCGCGAGTCGGCGGTGATGTGCCGTACGTCGCCGAGCCGGAACTCCCCGGTCACCACCGGCGCCGGCCCGCCGTACGCCGCGGCCAGCTCGGCCGCCATCTCGCCGACCGTGTGCGGGGTACCGCTGCCGGTGTTGTAGGCGGTGACGCTGCCCGGCGCTCGGCCCGCGAGCGCTTCCAGCGCCACCGTGCCGGCCGCCGCGACATCGCCGACGTGGATGAAGTCGCGGCGCTGGCCCCCGTCTTCGAAGACCCTCGGAGCCTCGCCCCGCTCCAGCGCCGAACGGAAGTAGGAGGCCACTCCGGCGTACGGGGTGTCCCGGGGCATCCCCGGGCCGTACACATTGTGGTAGCGCAGGGACGTGACCCTGCCGCCGGTCGCCCGCGCCCAGGACGCCGCCAGATGCTCCTGGGCGAGCTTCGTCGTGGCGTACACACTGCGCGGGTCGGTGGCGGCGTCCTCGTCGACCAGGCCCGGTGTCAGTTCCCGGCCGCAGCTGGGGCAGTCGGGCTCGAAGCGGCCCGCCTCCAGCGCGGCGAGGGGTCGTGGTCGCGGGCGGACCGTGCCGTGCGAAGGGCAGTCGTAGCGGCCCTCGCCGTAGACCACCATCGAGCCGGCCAGCACCAGATCGCGGATCCCGGCCCGCGCCATCGCCGCGAGCAGCACCGCCGTGCCCTGGTCGTTGCAGGAGACGTAGGCGGGGGCGTCCTCGAAGTCCTTTCCGAGACCCACCATCGACGCCTGGTGGCAGACCGCGTCGACACCGCGCAGCGCGAGGTCGACCGCCTCGCGGTCGCGGAGGTCGGCGTGGATGGCGCCGGGCACCCGACCGGGGGACGACGGGGGAGGACCGGGGTGCGCCGCGGGCAGCAGGGCATCGAGGACGACCGGATCGTGGCCGTGTGCGGCGAGGGCGGCCACGATGTACGTGCCGATGAATCCCGCGCCTCCAGTGACAAGAACTCGCATGCCGCCGACGCTACGGCGAGGATCACGATCTGCCCCCGCCCACGGCCACGGCGTCACAGGTCCGTAAGGACTGGCCCGCCACCTGCCGGCACACCACGCCACGCCTCGCACGGTCCGCCGTGACCTCGACGACCCGGCACGGTCCGAGCCCGCCGGGGCACACCCGAGGCGGGGTGGGGAGGAGCGCTCAGCACGGGCCCTTGTCCTGGCCCGTACCGCACACCGGTCCGGGGTTGTCCTCGATGATGGAGACGAGGAAGACAAGCCAGACGACGAGGGCGAGCACGGTGCCGACGCGCCAGAGCGTCTCGATCCGGCGCTTGGAGCGCTCGTCGCGCTCGTGGAGGTCGTCGCGGTTCTCGTAGTCGCTGCTCACACTGCACCCCTGCGCCCTCGTCCAGGAGTTGCCGCCTTCGCACAGATCGCCGGGACGGGACCGGACGGCCTTGTCACGACGCGTCCTCGGGGGCAGCCGGGTCCTCGCGGAGCAGCTCGCTCGCCCCCAGCACGTCGGGCAGCAGCGCGGCCAGTCGGGCGACGAGGGCGGGCAGGTCCGGTACGTCGGGCATCGGGTGGTAGAGGAAGAGGATCTCATCGCCGCCCAGCGAGACGGCCGGTGCCCCCAGCGCCAGCAGCCGTTGAGGCAGCCGCGCGGACTCCATGGGCCCCGCGACGGCGTTGACGTCGGAGGCGACGGGTACGTACAAGGCGTTGCCGGGCACGGGAAGACCCGTGTGGGCCGCGCTCCAGCTTCGTTCCAGGCGCAGCATCGGGTACCTCCGAGGGAGCCGGAAGGACACCGAGAGCCAGTGCAGCCCCCGCCGCTGCTCGAGTCTCTGGAGACGTGCCACCGTGACCTCGTGACCCTCGTACGAACCGTGCAGCACCCTGGCGGGAAGCCCGTCGACCAACGGGAAGTGATAGAGATATCCGCTCCATCGACCGGCTGACCGGTCATGGAGCTCCCACCCGGGCGCGGTCGCGAGTTCGCGCATCGCGCGGTCCGCTCTGGTCACGCGCCGGAAATGGCCTGTCTCCCGTGTCAGTCCGATCACGATCGGAAGCGCCATCACGGCGATCACCATGATCCAGCCCACGTACCCGCCCATGTGCTACCCCCTTTGCCGAGCTGCGGCCCCCTCGGTGCCTTCCGCCCTACTTCCCGTGGGCCGGGTCCACCACACGCGGTGAGGGCCCTTGAAGACCCCCTTGACGACCCCCTTGACGAAGGCACCCTGATCAGCGGCGGCCCAGGCGCAGCGTCATGATCTGGAAGGGCCGCAGTGCCACCGACACAGCGTCGTCCTCGACGGTGAGCCGCGGCTGTTCCGGCAGCGGGCGCTCCAGCAGATCCGTGATCACCGCGCTCGCGGCGGGGAAGCCGGTGCGCAGGGTGGTCGTCGTCCGCCCGCCCAGCGACTCGTAGAGCCGCACCACCACATCGCCCGACCCGTCGTCGGCGAGCTTCACCGCCTCGACCAGGGCCGCCGGCCCGTCCGTGGTGACGACGGGCGGCACGGCCGCACCGCCGGGGCCGATCCTCAGCGGCAGGTTCAGGGCGTAGCCCTCGGCGATCGTGTCCTCGATCGTCGCACCCGGCAGCAAGGAGTAGGTGAACTGATGCGGCCCCTGGTCGGCCCCCGGGTCCGGCACTCGCGGCGCGCGCACCAGACTGAGCCGTACGGTCGTGGTCGTACCGCCGTCCTTCTCCCGGGTGGTCCGGGAGACGTCGTGGCCGTAGGTGGCGTCGTTGAGGAGCGCGACGCCGTAGCCGGATTCGCCGATGTGCACCCAGCGGTGCCCATAGACCTCGAAACGCGCGTCCTCCCAGCTGGTGTTGGTATGGGTGGGCCGGTGCACATGACCGAACTGGATCTCCGCCGTGGACCGGTCGGCGTGCACGTCGAGCGGGAAGCCGGCCTTGAGGATCTTCTCCTTCTCGTGCCAGTCGATCTCGGTGGCGATGTCGATCCGGCGGCTCCCGGCCCGTAGGGTCACGGTCTGCACGATCCGCGAGCCCTGGCCGAACGACCGCTCCACACGCAGCGACCCGAGCAGCGGATCGCTCTCGGCGGCCGTGACCACCACGCCTTCCAGAAGATCCGTCCAGCGGTGCCGGTAGTGCTTGTCGATGTCCCAGGCATCCCAGTAGTTCGGGAGATCCGTGTGCAGCCGCAGCAGATTGCCCCGGCCGTCCGGTGCGAGCACCTCGCGGTCCGCTCCCAGATCGCGCACGGAGGCGAAGGTGCCGTCGTCCGCCAGCTGGACCCGTACGAGTCCGTTGTCGAGGATCTGGTGGCCGATGACCCTGACCGGTGGCAGCGCGGGCACGCCCGCTGCCACGGGCGCGCAGCCCGCGGCGGGCACGTCGGCGAGGACGGCGATCGTGCCGTCCGACAGCCGGGGCAGCCCGGGGTCGAACACGCCCGCCAGTGCGGATGGCACCCGCACCACCTCCGACCGTGGCCGCGGACCCGCGTTGTACGCCCAGACCTCCAGCGGGCCCGTCCCACCCACGGCCTCCAGCGCCTGCGCGGTCAGCGCGTCGAGCTCCGCCGCGACCCGGGCGTACTCCTCCTCCGCCTCCCGGTGCACCCACGCGATCGACGAGCCGGGCAGGATGTCGTGGAACTGGTGCAGCAGCACCGTCTTCCAGAGCCGGTCGAGATCCGCGTACGGATACGTGTAGCCGGGCACCCGCAGCGCTGCCGCCGTCGCCCACAACTCGGTCTCGCGCAGAGCGTGTTCACTGCGGCGGTTGCCCCGTTTGGTGCGGGCCTGGGTGGTGTACGTGGCCCGGTGCAGCTCCAGATAGAGCTCGCCCGACCACACCGGAGCGTCCGGGTACTCCGCCTGCGCCGCGGCGAAGAATGCGTTGGGGTGCTCGATCACGACCTTCGCCGAGCCCTCCAGATCGGCCAGCCGCCGCGCCCGCTCCAGCATCTCCCGGTTCGGGCCGCCTCCGCCGTCGCCGTGGCCGAACGGTGCGAGCGAGCGCGTACCGCGTCCCTTCTCCTGGTAGTTGCGCACCGCGTGGGCCAGCTCCCGCCCGGAGAACACGGCGTTGTAGGTGTCCACCGGCGGAAAGTGGGTGAAGATCCGCGAACCGTCGATGCCCTCCCACCAGAAGGTGTGGTGGGGCAGCTTGTTGCTCTGGTTCCAGGACAGCTTCTGGGTGAGGAACCACTTCATCCCGGCGAGCTTCGCGAGCTGCGGGAACGCGGCCGTGTAGCCGAAGGAGTCGGGGAGCCACACCCCCTCCGTCTCGATCCCGAAGGCGTCGAGGAAGAAGCGCTTGCCGTGGACGAACTGGCGGGCCAGTGCCTCGCCACCGGGCAGATTGCCGTCGGCCTCCACCCACATGCCGCCGACCGGGGCCCACTGCCCCCGCTTCACCGCCTCCTGGATACGGGCCCACACCTGCGGGTGGCCGTCGCGCACCCAGGCGTACTGCTGCGCCTGGGAGCAGGCGAACACGAACTCCGGGTACTCCCGCGCCAGAGCGGTGGCGTTGGCGAAGGTCCTCGCGGCCTTGCGCCTGGTCTCGCGGATCGGCCAGAGCCAGGCGGTGTCGATGTGCGCGTGCCCGACGGCCGACAGGGTGTGCGCACCGGCGTGCGCGGGCGAAGCCAGGGCGGGCGCGAGCACGGTGCGCACGGCCGCGGCCGTGCCGGGGACGTCGTCCAGATCGAGCCGGTCCAGGGCCCGGTCAAGGGTGTGCAGGATCTCGTGCCGGCGCGGATCGTGCTCGTCGAGCTCCAGCATCAGTTCCCGCAGCACCTGCACGTCCAGGGACAGATGCCAGACCTCCTCGTCGAGCACGGCGAGATCGGCGCGCGCGAAGGTGTAGAGCGGATCACGACACGCGGTGTGCCTGTCGCCCATCGCGGTTGGGCGGCGGAAGCGGTCGGCGAGGATGTCCGGGTTGGAGGCGGCCTCGATGAGGTACGCGACCCGCTCCCCACCGGCCGCGGGCGAGGCGACGGGGACGTACTGGTTCTGCGGGTTGACCGCCTTGAGCGGGGTGCCGTCCGGCAGATGCACCAGAGCCTCCGCCTGGTTGCCCGGCCAGCTGCTGACGAATCCCAGGTCGAACCACGCCTCCACCCGGCGGCCCGCCCAGTCGGCGGGCACTTCACCCCGCACCCGGAACCAGGTGGTGCCCCAGGGAGGGCCCCAGGGCGTGCCCATCGCGAAGGGCTCGAAGTCCGTGTCCCGTACTCGCTCGAGCACCTGCCCGAGCGGCACCGGTTCGTCCGGCACCTGCCAGGACTCGACCGTCAGCGGCACGGCGGCCGAGTGGACCAGGGGCCGGATCCGCTGCTCAAGTACCCGCTCCACGCGCTGCTCGATCCTGGGGCGTTCGTCGTGCATCGGACAGACACCTACTTCCGGTTGAGATAGGCGAGGCCGGGGTGCTGCTGGGTGTAGCCGTCGACAAGACGGCGGGCGACGGCGACGGAGTCGACCAGTGGGTGCAGGGCGAAAGCCTTCACGGCGGTGGCGCGTGAGCCGCTGTCCGCCGCCGCGAGCACCTCCCGCTCGACGGCCTTGACCGCGGTGACCAGGCCGACCGCGTGACCGGGCAGCGGGTCGACCGCGTAAGGGTGGGCGCCGTTCGCGTCGACCAGGCAGGGCACTTCGATCACGGCGTCCTGGTCGAGCTCCGAAAGGGTGCCGCGGTTGCGGACGTTGAGGATCAGCGTGGCGCGCTCGTCGCGGGCGATGGCGCGCATGAGCGCCAGTGCCACCTGTTCGTACCCCCCGGAGCCGAGGTCGTCGGCGGCGCGCTCACCGGCGCCCGCCACGTCGCGGCTGCCTGCCATGTAGGTGGCCTCGCGCTCGGACCGGGTCGCATCCCAGCTCTTGAGGGACGGGTCCGCGTAGAAGGCGGCCTGCTGGTCGCGCAGGAAGGCACCGCGGGTCCGCACGGCCGAGCGGTAGGCCTGGACGGTCTCGCGGTTGAAGTAGTAGTAGTGCAGGTACTCGTTGGGGACCGCTCCCAGCGAGCGCAGCCATTCGGCGCCGAACAGCCGCCCCTCCTCGAAGGAGCCGATGGCTTCGGAGTCGGCCATCAGCCGCGGAAGCTGGTCCCGCCCGGCGACCCGCAACCCGCGAAGCCAGCCGAGGTGGTTGAGGCCGATGTAGTCGATCCACGCCTCGCCGGGTGCGGCGCCGACTGCCCGGGCGGCCCGTCGGCCGAGCCCGACGGGGGAGTCGCAGATGCCGATGACCCGGTCGCCCAGCAGCCGGGACATCGCCTCGGTGACCAGCCCTGCCGGATTGGTGAAGTTGATGACCCAGGCATCCGGTGCGAGCGCGGCGATCCGCCGGGCGTAGCCCATCGCGACGGGTACCGTCCGCAGCCCGTACGCGATCCCGCCCGCGCCGGTGGTCTCCTGGCCCAGCACTCCCTCGGCGAGCGCGACGCTTTCGTCCGTGGCCCTGCCGTCGAGGCCGCCCACCCTGATCGCGGAGAACACGAAGTCGGCGCCGCGCAGGGCGTCGTCCGCCTCCGTGGTCGCGATGACGGCCGGCGCGTCGGGGAGGCCGGACGCCTGCTCGGCCAGCACACCCGCGATGGCGGTGAGCCGGGACGGGTCCGGGTCGTACAGAGTGACCTGGGTGACCCGGCCATCGCCGCGGTCGCCGAGCAGCGCTCCGTACACCAGTGGCACCCGGAATCCGCCACCGCCCAGAATCGTCAGCCTCATACTCCGACCGCCCTCATGCCGTACGCCTCTCTCTAGCGTTCCCCGTCTCGCCACGCTGTCACTTCCGTGACAGGCGCGCACGGCACAATGGGGCCATGGCCCGACGTACCACCCGCCCCGCAAGTCCCTCGCTCCCCGCCGATTCGCCGTGCCCCTGTGGGCTGGCCGCTTCGTACGGCGCGTGCTGCGGACGCTTCCACAGCGGTCAGGACACCGCTCCGACGGCCGAACTGCTGATGCGCTCCCGCTACAGCGCCTTCGTCGTGCGCGACCAGGCCTATCTGCTGCGAACCTGGCATCCCACCACCCGCCCGGCGTCCGTGGACTTCGACCCGGCGATGCGCTGGAGCGGCCTGGAGATCCTGGAGACGGCTGACGGCAGTCTTTTCCATGCCACGGGAACCGTCACGTTCGTGGCCCGCTACACCCACGGTGGCACGCCGGGGGCGCTGCGCGAGCGCAGCCGGTTCGCGCGTTCCGACGGTGCCTGGGTGTACGTGGACGGCGCCTTCGGGGATTCCGAGGACACCGACGCCTGAGTGGCCGGTCAGACGCTGGTCGTCGACCCCGGCCGTACGATCATCAGGACGGTGACCGTGGCCCACAGAAGGTTGAACACCCCTGTGTACATGGCAAGCCGTCTGGTGTCCGCGATTCCCGCCGGCCCGGTCAGGATCGTGCTCTGACGTGGCAGCACCAGCGCGGCGAGCACCGCCGCGGCCCCGGCGGTCAGCAGCATCGAGATGATCAGCCAGGTGTCACCGAGCACTCCGAGGCTGTTGGCTGTGGCGATACCGAACACGGGGACGGCTACGCCCACGACCGCGTACACCCGGCAGACACGGTGCAGGTTGAGCAGCACCGCCCGACCGCGCTCGTCGTCGGGGGCGGCGATCACCTCGCGTGCCGCTGCGGGGAACATGCTCGCGGCCACGGTGACCGGGCCGATGGCGATGATCGCGGCCAGCACATGCACGATGAGAAGGATCTTGGGCATGGGCCGACGCTAGCGGCGGATGCCCAGGGCGGAACAGTGGCGAGAATGCCAGTTCCCAACGGATTCCCGCCAGGCCTCCGTGCGGCCGTTCCGCGACCGTCACGGCACCGCCGGCGCAAGGGGGAGCGCCTGGCGGCCGCTCGTCGTCGCTGGCGGGAATCCGGCTGTCGCCTACCTTGTGGTCATGCACACGGTGGCCGTACTCGCCCTCGAAGGCGTCATCCCCTTCGATCTGTCCACCCCGGTCGAGGCATTCGGCCGGGCGCGCCTGCCGGACGGCCGTCCCGCCTACCGGGTGCGGGTCTGCGCCCCGGAGCGGGAGGTCGACGCCTGCGACTTCACCCTCCGGGCGCGCTGGGGGCTGGAGGCGCTCGCCGACGCGGACACGATCATCGTGCCGGGCCGCGCCGACCCGTCGGCGGCGGTGGGCCCGGAAGTGGCCGGCGCCCTGTGCGCGGCCGCCGCGAACGGCACGCGCATCGCCTCGGTGTGCGTGGGCGCCTTCGTCCTCGCGGCGACCGGACTGCTCGACGGTCTGCGGGCCACCACCCACTGGCTCGGGGCGGCCGAACTCGCCCGGATGTACCCGAGGATCGAGGTGGATCCCGACGTCCTCTATGTCGACAACGGTCAGTTCCTGACCTCGGCGGGGGCCGCGGCCGGACTCGACCTCTGTCTGCACATGATCCGCCGCGACTACGGCTCGGCGGTCGCCGCCGACTCCGCCCGTCTCGCGGTGATGCCCCTCGAACGCGAGGGAGGACAGGCGCAGTTCATCGTCCACGAGCACCCCCCGGCACCCGCGGGTGCGGCGCTCGAGCCGCTGCTGCGCTGGATGGAGGAGAACGCCGGTCGCGAGCTCACGCTCGCCGACATCGCCTCCTACGCGGGCGTGAGCACCCGCACGGTCAACCGACGCTTCCGGGAGCAGACCGGCACGTCTCCGCTCCAGTGGCTCCACCGGGCCCGTATCCGGCAGGCCCAGCACCTTCTGGAGACCACGGCGCACCCGGTCGACCGGATCGCCGCGCAGGTCGGCTTCGGTTCACCGACCGCTTTCCGTGAACGCTTCAAGCGCCAGGTCGGCACCAGCCCGCAGGCGTACCGCCGGGCGTTCCGCGGCGGCGGACTGACACCGCCGGGAGGTCAGAAACCTCGCCCCGGCCGCAGCACCAGCCCCGGGTTGTAGGCCGCCAGCACCTTGTTCGCCCTGGCCAGGGTGGCGAGCGCGTGCTCGCGGTCCGCCTGGTCCTCGGCGCAGAAGGGGGCGCGGAAACGACGCGCCTCGCGAGCCGCGCATTCGGCCTCGATCTCCGCCTGAAGGACGCCGAGCGGCATGCAGGACCCGATCAGTGCTGCGACCCCGTCGGGGATCGGGACGGGGACGAGGTTCGACGCGGTCACGTGGGGGTCCTTTGCTGAGGGGTGCGCCGGGGTCGCCGGGCGCGGTGGTTGTCGCCCTCTATACGTACCGGAAGGGCTTCACGGTTTGCCCTCCGGGATGTCTTATTGCTGCAACCGTTTGCCGCCGCTCCCTAGTTGCTGGTACAGGAGTGGACCACTGACCCCCGGTCAACCGGATCCTGACAACACCTCGGACAGGTCGTAGCGTACGGGCTCCTCCAGCTGCGCGTATGTACAGCTGTCCGGATTGCGGTCCGGCCGCCATCGCCGGAACTGGGCGGTGTGGCGGAAGCGGTCACCCTCCATATGGTCGTACGCGACCTCCACGACCCGATCGGGCCGCAACGCCACCCACGACAGGTCCTTCCTGCCCGACCAGCGGCTCGGAGCGCCGGGGAGCCTGGCTGACTGGTGCGCCGACTCGTCCGACCAGCGTGCCCAGGGGTGCCCCGCAGCATCTTCCATCCGCAGCGGCTCCAGCTCCGCCACCAGCTCCTCGCGACGCTTCATCGAGAACGCGGCGCAGACACCCACATGCTGGAGCACGCCGGCGTCGTCGTGGAGACCGAGCAGCAGCGAGCCGACGACCGGCCCGCTCTTGTGGTGGCGGTAGCCCGCCACGACGACGTCCGCGGTGCGCTCGTGCTTGATCTTGTACATCAGGCGCGCGTCCGGACGGTAAGGGAGATCGAGCGGCTTGGCGATCACCCCGTCCAGCCCGGCTCCCTCGTAGCGTTCGAACCATTCCGCCGCGACCGCCGCGTCCGTGGTGGCGGGCGCCAGATGGACCGGCTCACGGGCGTCGGCCAGTGCCTCGGCGAGCAGGCCGCGGCGCTCCGTCAGAGGAGTGTCCAGCAGGGAGCGGTCGCCGAGCGCGAGCAGGTCGAAGGCGACGAAGCTGGCCGGGGTGGTCTCGGCCAGCATCCGCACCCGGGAGTCGGCCGGGTGGATGCGCTCGGTGAGCCGGTCGAAGTCCAGCCGGCCCCCGTACGCGATCACGATCTCGCCGTCCATGACGCACCGCCGGGGCAGATTGCCGCGCAGCGCTTCGACCAGCTCGGGGAAGTAGCGGGTGAGCGGCTTTCCGGTACGACTGCCGATCACGACCTCCTCACCGTCCCGGTGGACGATCGCGCGGAAGCCGTCCCATTTGGCCTCGTACTGCATCCCCGGCGGGATCCCGGCCACGGATTTGGCGAGCATCGGCTTCACGGGTGGCATCACCGGCAGGTCCATAGGGTGATTGTCCGGTATGCCCGCTATGCGAGGAAAGTCGGCACGACCTACTCTGGCGGACATGGCCGCAGCGGTGGAACTGAACGTGGGGGAGCGGACCGTCCGTGTGTCCAATCCGGACAAGGTGTACTTCCCGGAGCGGGGCTACACCAAGCTCGACATGGTCCAGTACTACCTCGCCGTCGGCGACGGCATCACCCGTGCCCTGCGCGACCGCCCCACCACGCTCGAGCGCTACCCCGACGGAGTCGACGGAGAGTCCTTCTTCCAGAAGCGGGCTCCCAAGAACCTCCCCGACTGGATCCCCACCGCCCACATCACCTTCCCCAGCGGTCGCTCCGCCGACGAGCTGTGCCCGACGGAGCCGGCCGCCGTGGTCTGGGCCGCCAACCTCGGAGCCGTCACTTTCCACCCCTGGCCCGTACGCCGCGACGACACCGACCACCCGGACGAACTGCGCATCGACCTCGACCCCCAGCCGGGCACCGACTACGCCGACGCCGTCCGTGCGGCCCACGAGCTGCGTGCCGTTCTGGACGAGGCCGGACTGCGGGGCTGGCCCAAGACCTCGGGCGGCAGAGGACTGCATGTCTTCGTCCCGATCGAACCGCGCTGGACCTTCACCCAGGTGCGGCGGGCCGCGATCGCCTGCGGACGCGAGCTGGAGCGCCGTATGCCGGACCGGGTGACCATCAAGTGGTGGAAGGAAGAGCGCGGCGAGCGGATCTTCGTCGACTACAACCAGACCGCCCGCGACCGTACCATCGCCTCCGCCTACTCCGTACGGCCCCGTCCGAACGCCCCGGTCTCCGCACCCCTGCGCTGGGAGGAGATCGACGACGCTGTGCCGGAGGACTTCGACATCATGACCGTGCCCGCGCGGTACGCCGAAGTCGGCGACGTCCACGCCGACATGGACGACCACCGCTTCAGCCTGGACAGCCTGCTCGAACTGGCACGCCGGGACGAGGCCGAACACGGTCTGGGCGATCTTCCCTACCCGCCCGAGTACCCGAAGATGCCGGGCGAGCCGAAGCGGGTGCAGCCGAGCCGGGCCAAGCGTGAGAGCTGAGCCCCGCCTCCCGGTGATGGCACGTCAGCGGCGGTAGGTCTCACGGCACAAGGCCGTCAGGGTGGGGTCGGTGACCCCGTCGGACTCCTCGCAGAGATTGCCCATGCCGTACCCCGGCCGGGGTACGGGGTGCGGACGCCCGGTGTGCTGTGGAGCGCCGACCCGAGGTGGGCGCGCCTTGGCAGGGGTGCGGCGCGGGCCTGCGGGCTGTGCGCCGTGCCGGTCCGGCACCCGGCCGGGTTGCCGGGCCGCCCCCTGTCGCGGCGCCGCGTCCACGGCCCCTGGCTCCGCGCCGTCCTGCCGCGCCGCGGAGTCCTGCTCCGGTGCGGTGCTCGCGAGTTCCTCGCGCACCGACGGGCGCACGGGCGCGGGTGCCGGTGACGCCTGCGTACCGGCGTATGCCGGGGCGGCGGCCGTGCTTGGCACGGGGGGGTGCGGAGTGCCGGACACGGAGACACAGCCGGTCGCGGAGAAGAGGGCGGCGAAGGTGACGGGAATGATCCGCAGGCGCATGCGTCCAGCCTGCCGCAACCGGGGCCGTGCACGGTGGCGGCTCCCGGCGGGACCACCATGACGGGTGACCGGACGGACGTGTACCCATGACCGGACGGGCGGCCACGGGCAGCCGCACGACACGGACACGAACGTCTCGCAAGCCGAACGGCCCGGCGGTAGGGTCCCGTTGGTGTCACTGACCGTGGACGCCGTCGTACGGGCGGTGGAATTCGCGGTGGACGCCTGTTCGTTGAGCACTTGTTGACGACTTGTTTATCGCCCCCCGGCAGTGTGTGCGGCATGCCGATCAACACCACGACGACGACCGCCACCATCACCGCCATCGACACCGAACTCGAGTGGCAGGAAACGGCCCTGTGCGCCCAAGTCGGCCCCGAGCTGTTCTTCCCCGCCCCCGGTTCCTCCACCAGCGAGGCCAAGCAGCTCTGCGGAGCCTGCGAAGGACGGGTGGCGTGCCTGGAGTACGCGCTGGCGAACGACGAGCGGTTCGGGGTGTGGGGCGGTCTGTCGGAGAAGGAGCGGGGACGGCTCCGGCGTGCCCAGAACCGGGTCGGCGCGCACGCGCCGGCGCCGCGGTAGCCGCCGGGAATAACGGGGTGCCGAGCGCCGGTGCGCCTCATTACGATCGACGGGTATGACGGACCGGATCACGGACGAGGAGCTGGCGGCGTTCGCCGGCGTCGTCGGACGACTGCGAGCACTGCCCCTGGACGACCCCCGGCGGATGCGTGGCGAGGAACTTGCCGCGACCTTCGCCAGGGAGAGCCGCAACAAGCGGCGCAAGGCCGTTCGGCAGGCGCGCTCCGACGCCGATGCCGTGCTCAGCGCCGCCACCGCGACCGGCGGGCTCGACCGACGTGAGGACAGCGCGCTGGCGATGCGCGCGGGCAGTCCCGGTGACTTCCTGAAACCGCGGCACTGCTACGTCTGCAAGTCGCTGTACCGGCAGGCTGATGCCTTCTACCACCGTCTGTGCCCCTCCTGCGCCCGGGACAACGCGACCCGGCGCACCATGCGCACCGACCTGACCGGCCGCAGGGCCCTGCTCACGGGCGGGCGGGTGAAGATCGGATTCCAGCTCGCGCTGATGATGCTCCGCGACGGCGCCGAAGTGATCGTCACCAGCCGCTTCCCGCAGGACACCTTGCGCCGCTTCGAAGCCGCCGACGGCAGCGAGGAGTGGATGGGGCGACTGACCGTCGCCGCTGTCGACCTGCGTGATCCACGCCAGGTGCTCGGGCTGTGCGATCTGCTGCGCGCGGACGGCAGGCCCCTGGACATCCTCGTCAACAACGCGGCCCAGACGATACGCAGACCCCCTGAGTCCTACGCCCTGCTCGCGGCGGGCGAGGGAAGCGCACCCTCGCCCGGCGTGCTCGCCGCGCCCGGATACGCCACGGTGACGGCCGTGGCCGGGCCGTCGGGCTCCCTGGAGCTGCTACTCGCCGACGCGGGCACATCAGCAGTCACAGCGGGCACGGGGGGCACGGTGGACATCGCAGGCACGGTCGACGCAGTGGGCATGGACGAGGCCGGGCTGCTGCCCGACCCCTCCCCGGTCAACTCGTGGTCCGCGCGCATCGGTGAGCTCGACCCGTCCGAGATTCTGGAGACCCAGCTGGTCAACGCCCTCGCGCCGGCGCTGCTCTGTGACCGGCTGCTGCCGCTGCTGCTCGCCGCACCGCACCCGCGCCGCTACATCGTCAACGTCTCGGCGGTCGAGGGCCGCTTCGCCGTCCGCAACAAGACCGGCGGGCATCCGCACACCAACATGGCCAAGGCGGCACTCAACATGCTCACCCGCACCAGTGCCGGCGAACTCGCCGCGCAGGGCGTCCACATGTGCAGTGTGGACACGGGCTGGATCACGGACGAGAACCCCGCCCCGCGCAAGGCGCGCATCGCGGCGGCCGGCACCCGCACGCCGCTGGACGTCGTCGACGGCGCCGCGCGGGTGTACGACCCCATCGTGCGAGGTGAGGCGGGGGCTCCGGTGTCCGGGGTCTTCCTCAAGGACTACCAGGAGGCCGCCTGGTGACCCGAAGGGAGTCCGTGCGGCGGGTCAGCCCGCCGCACGGGCCGCCACCCGGGCCTTGCGTGCCGCCAGCTTCTCGTCGAACTTGCTGGCCTCCGCGTCCAGACCGCCCATGTAGAAGCCCAGTTCCTCCTGGGCCTTGCGGCCTTCGGGACCCAGGCCGTCGATCTCCAGCACCTTCAGGAAGCGCAGCACCGGCTGCAGCACGTCGTCATGGTGGATGCGCAGGTTGTAGATCTCGCCGATCGCCATCTGTGCCGCGGCCCGCTCGAAACCGGGCATTCCGTGTCCCGGCATCCTGAAGTTGACCACGACGTCCCGCACGGCCTGCATCGTGAGATCGGGCGCCAGCTCGAAGGCGGCGCTCAGCAGATTCCGGTAGAAGACCATGTGCAGGTTCTCGTCGGTGGCGATCCGCGCGAGCATCCGGTCGCACACGGGGTCGCCCGACCGGTGGCCGGTGTTGCGGTGCGAGATCCGCGTCGCCAGCTCCTGGAAGGAGACATACGCGACGGAGTGCAGCATGGAGTGCCGGTTGTCGGACTCGAAGCCCTCGGACATGTGCGCCATCCGGAACTGCTCCAGCTTGTCCGGATCGACCGCCCGTGAGGCGAGCAGGTAGTCCCGCATCACGATGCCGTGCCGGCCCTCCTCGGCGGTCCAGCGGTGCACCCAGGTGCCCCAGGCGCCGTCACGGCCGAAGAGCGAGGCGATCTCGTGGTGGTAGCTCGGGAGGTTGTCCTCGGTGAGGAGGTTCACCACGAGGGCGATCCTGCCGATGTCGGTCACCTTGGACTGGCTCGGGTCCCAGGGCTCGCCGTCCTCGAAGAAGCCCGGGAAGTTCCGCCCGTCACTCCACGGCACGTACTCGTGCGGCATCCAGTCCTTGGTGGCCTTGAGGTGCCGGTTGAGCTCCTTCTCCACCACTTCTTCCAGCGCGTACAGCAGCCGGGCGTCCGTCCAGGCTTCCGAACTGCCGAGATGGGGAGAGGTGATCGTCACGGGTGCTCCTGGGGACGCGGAGAGTGCTCGGGGATGCTCGGGGGGTGAGCGGGGCGTGCGGCCGCAGGCGATCCACCGCGCGCGGGCACGGATGGCTACCTACGGCTTCGTAGGTTACGAAACCGTAGGTTAAGCACACGGTCGGCCGACGGCCAAGCCCGTGTCCGTTATGTACTGTTACAGCAGGTCAGGAATGCAGGTCACGGAGCCGCACCGAGAGGCAGGTCACGCAGCCCTCGAGCTTCTCGAACTCACCGATGTCGACGAGAACCGGGTCGTAGCCGAGATCCGCGAACAATTCCGCCGTCTTCGGGGCGCTCGCCGCCATCAGCAGCTTGTCGCCGCCGAGCAGCACCACATGCGACCCCGGCTCCTCCGGCACAGGCATGAACCGGGGGAAAAGAGCGGGCTGGTCCACGAGGGGCTCGTACCCGATGACGGTGCCGTCCGGCAGCGCGGTGACGGCCGACTTCAGATGGAGCACCTTCGAGAGGGGCACGGGCACCACACGTGCGCCGAGCGGCTCGAAGGCGGCTCGAAGCTGCTGGACCCCGTCGGCGTTGGTGCGGCCACCGCGGCCCACATAGATCGTCTCGCCGACTTTGAGCACATCGCCGCCGTCGAGGGTGCCCGGCCCCCACACCCAGTTCACCGAGCAGCCGAGCCGGGCCAGGGTCTCCTCGACGGCGACCGTCTCGGGCCTGCGCGACTCTGCCCCCGAGCGGGCGATCAGCGCCACATTCCGGAACATCACCACGGTGTCCTCGACGAACACCGAGTCGGGGCAGTCGTCGGCGGCCTCGGTCTCGACCGTCTCCCAGCCGTGCCGGCGCAGGGCGTCCGCGTAGGCCTCCCACTGGGCGAGCGCCGCCGCCGAGTCGACGGGGCGACGCTCGATATGGGTGACCAGTCCCTCGGCCAGGCGCGGACTCGGGCGTCGGATCAGGGCTTTTCTGCTCGGCACGGAGTCTCCTGAGCGGGCTCGGGGCGGACGGGGCGCGCCCGCCCATCATTAGCCGCACCTGCCCGCTCGAGTAAAGACCCGTACCGGTACAGCCGCGAGGTGAAGCCGTGACGTGACACCCGGACTGCGCGATGCGCACCCGCACGGCGCGACCCGCACGGTCCGCCGGACGCACCGCCCTCGCGCCGTTCCGGCGCCCCTCGGGCCGGCTCGCGCCCGCTACTGCGCCGCCGGGTCCGCCCACACCTCCTCCCGGGTCGTGGGTCGCAGCTCACCGTCGAGCAGCAGCCAGCGAGTGATCCCCAGGGCATCCAGGAACCGGACATCGTGACTGGCCACGATCAGCGCACCCTCGTACGCCTCCAGTGCCGCCGTCAGACTGCGCACACTCGCCATGTCCAGGTTGTTCGTCGGTTCGTCCAGCATCAGCAACTGCGGGGCGGGCTCCGCGAGCAGCAGCGCGGCCAGCGCGGCCCGGAAGCGCTCGCCGCCCGAGAGCGTGCCCGTGGCGCGGTCCGCCCGCGCCCCCTTGAACAGGAACCGCGCGAGCCGCGCCCGGATCGCGTTGTCCGTCGCCGCGGGGGCGAAGCGGGCCACGTTCTCGACCACGCTCAGCTCGTCGTCGAGCACATCCAGCCGCTGTGGCAGGAAACGCCACGGCACCTGCGTCTCCACCTCGCCGGCGACCGGATCGAGTTCCCCCGAGATCGTGCGCAGCAGTGTCGTCTTCCCTGAGCCGTTGCGACCGACGAGGGCGATACGTTCCGGGCCGCGCAGCTCGAACCCACCCGCGATCCGCGTGCCGTGCGCGAGCTCCACGTCGGTCAGCCGCAGCACCCCCAGGCCCGGATGCACCTTGGTGCAGGGCAGCTCGATACGGATCTCGTCGTCGTCACGCACCGCCTCCGCCGCCTCGGCGAGCCGTCCCTTCGCTTCGTCGAGCTTCCCGGTGTGCATGATGCGGTGCTTGCCCGCCGATACCTGGGCCTGCCGCTTGCGCTCTCCCATCACCACCTTGGGTTCGCGTTTGCTGTCGTACATCTTCTGCCCGTAGCGCTTGCGGCGGGCCAGCTTGATGTGGGCATCGGCCAGTTCCCGCTTCTGACGTTGCACGTCGGCCTCCGCGACGCGCACCATGCGCTCGGCGGCCTGTTGTTCCACCGCCAGGGCGCCCTCGTAGTCCGAGTAGCCGCCGCCGTACCAGGTGACCTCCCCCTCGCGGAGATCGGCGATCTGGTCGACCCGTTCGAGGAGTTCACGGTCATGGCTGACCACGATCATCACCCCGGACCAGGACTCCACCGCCTCGTACAGCCGGCCGCGTGCGTACAGATCCAGATTGTTGGTGGGCTCGTCGAGGAGCAGCACGTCCGGGCGTGCCAGCAGCAGGGCCGCCAGTCGCAGCAGGACACTCTCGCCGCCGGACAGTTCACCGATGGTGCGGTCGAGTCCCACGCGGCCGAGCCCGAGCCGGTCGAGCGTGCCGCAGGCCCGCTCCTCCACGTCCCAGTCGTCGCCGACGGTGGTGAAGTGCTCCTCGCGGGCATCCCCGGACTCGATGGCGTTCAGGGCGGCGCGGGTGGCCGCGATCCCGAGCGCCTCGTCGACGCGCAGCGCCGTGTCGAGCACCAGGTTCTGCGGTAGATAGCCGACCTCACCGGCCACGCGCACCGAGCCCTCCGCAGGAGTGAGCTCACCCGCGAGCAGCCGTAGCAGGGTGGACTTCCCGGAGCCGTTGAGACCGATCAGACCTGTCCTGCCGGGTCCGGCCGCGAGGTGGAAGTCCTCGAAGACCGGGGTGCCGTCGGGCCAGACGAAGGACAGCGAGGTGCAGGTGATGGAAGTAGCAGAAGTAGACATACGGGTCTCCCTGTTGCGGTGGAAGGAGGGTGAGCAACGGGTGAGACACCGGTCGGGCAACGCGGGAACCCTGGTCCGGAGAAACGGGACGATACGGCTCGTACGCCGAGGTCGCACACGGCACGCGGGCAAAAGCCGCGTCGCACGGTGTCTCAAGACCTCAGACGAGCAACGTCCTTCTCCGATCAGTGACAACAGGGACGATGAGGAAGCTACGCCCGGGCGGGCGGCCGGGCAACCGAATTAACCGGGCAGCCGGGGACCGGGAAAGGTCAGCAGGTGCCGCCGCCCATCAGCTCGGCGAGATCCCCGTCGAGGTCGAGGAACAGGTGCTCATGGCCCTGCGGGACCAGCCCGTCGACCCGCTGCAGGAACTCCCGCAGCTCGGAGGTGCGGATGTGCACCATCGCGGTGCCCTCGGGGGCGTGGAACTCGACCACGGTCCGGTCCCACCCGTACGGCCGCACCCGTACGTCGCCCACACCCGCGGGTTCCTCCATGCCCGCGGCGAGCAGCTCGCGCGAGAAGGCCCAGGACACCTCTGTGCCCTCCAGGGTCGCCGGAGCGGGGAACTCCATGCTCACCGCGAACGGATCCGCACGGTCGTAGCGAAGAGTGGTGGGCACGGACTCCATCTTCGGGGCCGACGCGACCAGTCGGGCCTGAACGGCCTGCTCGATGATGCTGGACACGTCCTGCTTCCTCTCGTCATTGCGGCGCGGCGACGCCTCTTCGCGCACAGGAAGACGACGTCGGGGCATATTCCGTGCATCGGCCGGGCGATGTCGGCCGCGTGAGCTGCGTCACCGGCCGGAGCCACGGTCAGCGAGGCGGTCTGGACCCGCCGCCTCGGGTGCACTACGTTCGCGCGCCATGACCTCACAGGGGAAGTCACAGGGGACGACGAGACGAATGATTTCCGTGGGACTGTGCGGTGCGGCGCTGGCCGCCGTCCTCGCCGCACCGGCGCAGGCGCGGGTGGTGGGAGCAGCGGTCCCGGCGCACTGGGAGCTCAAACAGACCGGCACGGACGCACGGTTCCGCGGGCTCGCGGCCGTCAGCCGGAACACCGCCTGGGCCGCGGGCTCCAAAGGCACGGTGCTGCGCACCACGGACGGCGGGCGCAGCTGGCGCAACGTCTCACCGCCCGGCGCGGGCGAGCTGGAATTCCGGGACGTCGAGGCCTTCGACGGCCGGCGCGCCGTGGTGCTTGCCATCGGCGAGGGGGAGGCGTCCCGGGTACTGCGTACCAGCGACGGAGGGACCACCTGGACCGAGTCGTTCCGCAACACCGACCCGAAGGCGTTCTACGACTGCCTCACCTTCTTCGACAGCCGCCACGGTCTCGCCATGAGTGACCCGGTCGACGGCGCGTACCGGATCCTGTCGACCGGCGACGGCGGGAAGTCCTGGAAGGTGCTGCCGAGCACCGGTATGCCCGCCGCCCAGCCGGGTGAGGCGGGTTTCGCGGCGAGCGGCCAGTGCCTGGTGAGCTCAGGACCGAAGGACGTGTGGCTGGCCACCGGAGGCGGTGCCACCGCCCGCGTCATGCATTCCGCCGACCGCGGGCTGCACTGGACCGTGTCCGAGTCCACGATTCCGGCCGGGGACCCGGCACGTGGGGTCTTCGCGCTGGCCTTCCGCGACCGCGGGCACGGGCTCGCGGTCGGCGGCGACTACCGCACCGGCCAGGCATCACCGCAGGCAGGCGCGGTGACCGGAGACGGCGGCCGGAGCTGGCGGCAGGCAACCACACCCCCCGCGGCGTACCGCTCGGGTGTCGCCTGGCTCCCGCACAGCCGTTTCGCGGCCCTCGCCGTCGGCCCCACCGGCACGGACCTGACGACGGACGGCGGCCGCAACTGGCGTACCGTCGACACCGGGTCCTTCGACACCGTCGACTGCACGCCGGACTTCGGGTGCTGGGCGTCGGGTGAGAAGGGCAGGGTCGCCCGGCTGGAGCCGGGGAGCCCGGCGAATCCGGGGAGTTCGTGACTCAGGCGTGCCTGCCTGCTTGTCGGGCCCTCGCACGGCGCCGCGGTGGTGCTGGACGACGACCGGGGCCGGCGCATCGCCGCCGAACTCGCCGGAGCCCGCGCCTCAGTGGCCCGCCGCATCATCCGGGACGGCTTCCGCGGTTAGCTCCCCGGGACGCAGTCCCGGGCGAGAGCCGGAACGCTAGGCCCTGTCCGGGAGTCGCTGCCGGTACGGCTCGAGCTCCGGAGCCGTCTTCGTCGCGTAGAACTCCGTGATGCGGTACCGGCCCACCCCTCCGCTGATGAAGGGGTCGGCCAGGACGAGCTCCTCGACGTGTGCGCGGTCGTCCCCGACGGCGATCAGCACCCCGCCGTCACGCGGGTTCTTGCGTCCGGAGGCGATGACGACACCGTCCCGGTACAGGGCGTCGAGCCACTCCACATGCGCGCCGAGGAGTTCGTCGACCCGCTCGACGGGCGCGGTATAGGTGAGTTCCAGTACGAACATGATCGGAAGGCTAGCGGTTGCCGGGGGACCGGATCACGCGCGAGCCGCACAGGATCCGCAGGACACCCTCGTGCCTGATGGGGCACCAGGCCGCGGGCGGGAAGTCCCGCCCGCGGGCCCGGCCCCCCGGGCGGGCGGCGTCATGGCTCGGGCACGGCCTAGGCTGGAGCCATCATGACCACGCTGAGGACACCCGCCGACGAGGCCGAGGCCCGCGCCATCCAGGACGAACTGCGCGCCCGGGTCGTGCTCGACGAGACCGGCCCGCCGCCCGGGACGGGACGGGTCACCGGGGTCGACGTGGCATATGACGACGAGCGTGATGTCGTCGTGGCGGCTGCCGTGGTGCTCGACGCCGGCAGTCTCACCGTGGTCGAGGAGGCCACCGCGACGGGCCGGGTCGACTTCCCCTACATACCGGGGCTGCTTGCCTTCCGCGAGGTCCCGACCGTGCTGGCCGTCCTGGAGTCGCTGAAGAGCGACCCGGGCCTCGTCGTCTGCGACGGCTACGGCCGCGCGCATCCGCGCCGCTTCGGGCTGGCCAGCCATCTCGGCGTGCTGACGGACCTTCCCGCGATCGGGGTCGCCAAGAACCCGTTCACCTTCGCTGCCGCCGCCCCGGGCCCCCGCCGCGGGGACACCTCACCGCTGCTCGCGGACGACGGCGAGGAACTCGGACGGGCACTGCGCACCCAGGACGGTGTCAAACCGGTCTACGTGTCCGTCGGGCACCGCGTCTCACTGGACAACGCCTGTACCCATACGCTCGCCCTGGCACGGGACTTCCGGCTCCCTGAGTCGACCCGGCGGGCGGATGCGCTGTGCCGCCGCGCCCTGCGCGCGGCGACAGCCTGAACGCTACGCCCCGTCAGCTGCCGGGGAGGCCGTCAGATCAAGCTCGCCGACGGTCTGGCCGCCGCTATCCTCGCCCGTCGGCCGGAACCCGAGCCCGAGGTAGAACGCTCCGGGGCCGTCCTCGCCGGGGTGCCAGGTGGTGGTGAGGCGGCTGCCGCTGCGGCGGCGGATCTCGGCGGCCACGGACTCGACCGCGAAGCGCCCGTAGCCACGGCCCTGTTCACCGGCGGCGATGTTCAGGCGCCAGAGCCCCGAGCGTATGTCGGTGCCTGTTCCGCCGGCGGTCCAGTCGGTGTCGAAGAAGGCCATGAGGAACCCGACCGCCCGGTCGCCGTCGACGATCAGCCGGGGCCAGGCCTCCGGGTGCACATAGGCTTCGGCGAGCGACTTCACCACCGGAGCGACCCGGTGCTCCTGGTCCGGGCGCACCCGGATGCCGAGAGCGGTGTCGATGTTCGCTGCGGTGATCTTCTCCAGTCGGAGCTCTGGTGTCATCCCTCCAGAGTAGAAGAGTGGATCAAGGGGTTTCCCGGCGTCCCGCCCACCCGCAGCGGCCTGCCCCTCAGCGCCGGTCGGCGACCCGGAAGGTGATTCCCGCCGCGCGCAGCCGCTCCAGCAGTGCGTCGCCCATCGCGACTGCTGTGGTGACCTGGCCCGCGGCCGGCGGCAGTTCGTCGAACGCGAGGCTGAGGGCGCACTCGGCGAGGATCTTCGCCGTCTCGCCATAGCCCGGATCGCCGCCCGAGACCTCCGTGAAGACCCGCTGCCCGCCGCCTTCGCCGACGAAGCGGATCTGGAACCAGCTCCGTTCACGCTGCTCGGCGCTCGGTCCGCGCCCAGGCTCGTATCGGCTCATCAGCCAGGTGCGGGCGGGCGGGATCTGGACCAGCGCCGCGAGGGCGCCGAGTGCGAGGGGGGCGCCGAGTGCCATGGGGAGCGTCTTGACCGAGGCGTAGTGCCGGTACTGGAAGTCGGGACCGTAGCGGCGAAGCCGCCGTGCCGAGCGGGTCACCACCTGCGGGTCCAGGGTGGGCAGCGGCAGCGCCCAGGTGCCGGTCTCCTTGCTGAACCGGGGTACGGCCGGCGGGGACCCCGCCCTGCGGCCCACCAGCCGGGGTTCGTGCAGCCGCCGCTCACGCGCGGCACTCAGAGCATGGCGCTGGCGCCCCATCGCGGTGATCGCGGAGGCCAGGGTGCCACCGGAGATCAGCCCTCCCGCGCGCACGAATCCGTCCACACGCAACGGCACGTCCTCGGGCAGCTGCTGAACCGTGAAATACGCCCCCAGGTCGTGCGGTACCGAGTCGAATCCACACGAATGGACGATCCGGGCCCCGGTCTCACGGGCCCTGGCGTCATGCCGCACGAACATCGTGTCCACGAATTCGGGCTCACCCGTGAGGTCGGCGTAGTCCGTGCCCGCCTCGGCGCAGGCGGCCACCAGTGGCTCTCCGTACCAGACGTACGGGCCCACGGTCGTGGCCACCACGTGCGTGGACTCGGCGAGCTCACGCAGCGCCGCCGAATCCGAGGCGTCGGCGACGATCAGGGGCAGGTCCTCGCAGCCGGGGTGGACCTCCGCGAGTCGATGGCGGAGCTGCTCCAGCTTGGCCCGGCTGCGTCCGGCGACAGCCCAGCGGCAGCCCTGCGGCGCGTGTGCGGCGAGGTACTCGGCGGTGAGCGTACCGACGAAGCCGGTCGCTCCGAAGAGCACGATGTCGTACGGCCGCTCCGACTCGTTCTGCCTGTTCACGCTGACCCCTTCAGCTGCTGCTCCGGGCCTCGTCCGGCCGATCCCGACGGGCTGATCGAACGGACACGGGGCTATGCCCCGCGCCGATGCCGATGGGCGAGGCTAGCGTGAGCCGTGCGCGTCCGCGCGACCGGGAGGACCAGATGGCGGCACCACCGAAGACGGCGATGGCGAAATGGGAGAAGGTGCGGTCCTTTGCCCTGGGCCTGCCCGGGGCCACCGAGGAGTTCCCCTGGGGTGAGACGGTGGCGAAGGTCAACAAGAAGGTCTTCGTCTTCATAGGGGTGACCGACGGGAGTCATCCGCTGGGCGTCGGGGTGAAGCTGAAGGACGAGGTCCTGCATGCGCACGCCCTGTCCTGCCCGGGAGCCCAGCCGTCCGGTTACGGCCTCGGCAAAGCCGGCTGGGTGCAGGTCCCGCTGGGCGGGAAGGGCGCTCCCACTGCCGAGGTGCTGTGCGACTGGGTGGGGGAGAGCTATCGCGCGATCGCTCCGAAGAAGCTGGTCGCTCAGCTCGACGCGGCCCGCTGACCCTGGGGATCCGGCCCGGGCCCGAGAAAAACCAAGCGCTTGCTCGCCTCAGGGGCTTGTGCGGAGTGGAACACGTTCTTAACATCACTGATGTTACATCAGTTGTGTCATAGTGCTGGGGGCTTGATGGCAGCCACAGAGAACGGTCCGCAGGGCGGACCGCTCGCAGGGGTGCGTGTGGTCGAATTGGCCGGAATCGGACCCGGTCCGTTCGCCGCGATGCTGCTCGCCGACCTCGGTGCCGATGTCGTACGGGTCGACCGCCCCGGCGGTGCGGGACTGGCCATCGACCCGGCATATGACCTCACGAACCGCAACAAAAGGTCCGTACTGATCGACCTCAAGGCAGATGGCGGTGCCGGGCGGGTGCTCGATCTGGTCGAGCGCGCCGATGTGCTGATCGAGGGCTACCGGCCAGGCGTCGCCGAGCGCCTCGGTGTCGGCCCCGACCACTGCCACGCCCGTAACCCCAGGCTGGTGTACGGACGGATGACCGGTTGGGGCCAGGACGGCCCGCTCGCTCAGCGGGCCGGTCATGACATCTCCTACATCGCCATCACCGGCACCCTCGGCATGATCGGCAAACCGGACGAGCCGCCCGTCCTGCCCGCCAACCTCGTGGGCGACTACGCGGGAGGCTCGCTCTACCTCGTCATCGGCCTGCTCGCCGCACTCCAGCACGCCCGCACCCCAGGAGGCTCGGGCCAGGTGGTGGACGCCGCAATCGTCGACGGGGCGGCCCATCTCGCCACCATGATCCACGGAATGGTGGCGGCGGGCGGCTGGCAGGACCGCCGCGGCAGCAACCTCCTCGACGGCGGCTGCCCGTTCTACGGGAACTACGAGACCGCGGACGGGCAGTACATGGCCGTCGGGGCCCTCGAGCAGCAGTTCTACGACGAGTTCATCGAGCTGCTCGGTCTGACCGGCGAGGTCCCCGCCCGCAAGGATTTCGACCGCTGGGACGACCTGCGCGCAGCCGTCGCCGCTCGCTTCCGCACCAGGACCCGCGAGGAATGGACGGCCGTCTTCGAGGGCTCCGACGCCTGTGTGGCGCCCGTGCTCTCCCTGCGCGAGGCACCGGCCCATCCGCATCTGGCGGCCCGTGGCACCTTCACCGACCACGCGGGCATCACCCAGCCGGCTCCCGCTCCCCGGTTCTCCGCCACACCGGGCGGGGTGCGCCGCGGGCCGGCCCAGCCCGGCGCGGACGCCGAGGAGGTCGCACGCGACTGGGACGTACCGAGCGTCCTGGACCGGGGCGGGGCGAAGTGATGGGGCTGACGCGACCGACGCAGCAGACGAACGACCTTGTGGAACCGACGCAACCGACGAACGACCTGGTGGAACTGGGGGCAGCGCGATGAAGCGGCAGATCTTCGGCGCCGAGCACGACGCATTCCGCGAGACGGTCCGCACCTTCCTCGGCAAGGAGGTGCTGCCGCACTACGAGCAGTGGGAGCAGGACGGCATCGTCCCGCGCGCCGCGTGGTTGGCCGCGGGCAGGCAGGGACTGCTCGGTCTCGCCGTGCCCGAGGAGTACGGCGGCGGCGGGACCACGGACTTCCGCTACAGCGCCGTACTGGCCGAGGAGTTCACCCGGGCCGGTGTCGCCGGGCTCGCCGTGGGCCTGCACAACGACGTCATCGGCCCGTACCTCACCTCCCTGGCCACCGACGACCAGAAGCGGCGCTGGTTGCCGGGGTTCTGCACCGGCGAGATCATCACCGCCATCGCCATGACCGAACCGGGCGCGGGCTCCGACCTCCAGGGCATCCGCACCATGGCCGAGGACCGCGGTGACCACTGGCTGCTGAACGGCTCCAAGACGTTCATCTCCAACGGCATCCTCTCCGACCTCGTGATCGTCGTCGCGAAGACCACCCCCGAGGGCGGGGCCAGAGGACTGTCCCTGCTGGTCGTGGAGCGGGGTATGGAGGGCTTCGAGCGGGGTCGCAACCTCGACAAGATCGGCCAGAAGGCGCAGGACACCGCCGAGCTGTTCTTCAACGACGTACGGGTGCCCAAGGAGAACCTGCTCGGGGAGCTCAATGGCGCGTTCGGACATCTGATGACCAACCTCGCCCAGGAGCGACTGAACATCGCCGTCGCCGGAATCGCCGCCGCCGAGAACCTGCTGGAGATCACCACGCGGTACGTGAAGGAGCGCGAGGCCTTCGGACGGCCGCTGGCCAAGCTCCAGCACATCCGCTTCGAGATCGCGGAGATCGCCACGGAGTGCGCCGTCACGCGGGCGTTCCTGGACCGCTGCATTGTGGACCACACCAAGGGGGAACTCGACGCCGTGCACGCGTCGATGGCCAAGTGGTGGGCCACCGAATTGCAGAAGCGGGTCGCCGACCGCTGCCTCCAGCTGCACGGCGGATACGGATACATGACCGAGTACCGCGTCGCCAAGGCGTTCACGGACGGCCGCATCCAGACCATCTACGGCGGCACCACCGAGATCATGAAGGAGATCATCGGCCGTTCCCTGCTCGCGTGACCGCCGTGCCGTTCTCCAGGCTTCTCCCGCCGTACCGGCTCATCCGCCTTCCGACCCCTCACCCTCACCCTCACCCCCGACCGCCCCGACTGCGCACCCCGCAGTCGTGATGCGAAAGGCTCTGTCTTGAGTACCGAAGCGTTTGTGTACGACGCGATCCGCACCCCGCGCGGACGCGGCAAGGCCAACGGCGCCCTGCACGGCACCAAGCCGATCGACCTCGTCGTCGGCCTGATCCACGAGATCCAGGCCCGCTTCCCGTCGCTGGACCCCGCCGCCGTCGACGACATCGTGCTCGGTGTCGTCGGCCCGGTCGGCGACCAGGGCTCCGTCATCGCCCGGATCGCCGCCATTGCCGCCGGACTGCCCGACACCGTCGCCGGCGTGCAGGAGAACCGCTTCTGTGCCTCGGGCCTGGAAGCCGTCAACATGGCGGCGATGAAGGTCCGCTCCGGCTGGGAGGACCTGGTGCTCGCGGGCGGGGTCGAGTCGATGTCCCGCGTGCCGATGGGCTCGGACGGCGGCGCCTGGTTCGCCGACCCGATGACCAACTTCGACACCAAATTCGCCCCGCAGGGCATCGGCGCCGACCTGATCGCGACCATCGGCGGCTTCACCCGCCGCGACGTCGACGAGTACGCCGCGCTCTCCCAGGAGCGGGCCGCCGCGGCCTGGAAGGACGGGCGTTTCGACCGGTCCGTCGTCCCGGTCAAGGACCGCAACGGGCTGGTCGTCCTCGACCACGACGAGCACATGCGCCCGGGCACCACGGCGGACTCGCTGGCCTCGCTCAAGCCGTCGTTCGCGACGATCGGCGACATGGGCGGGTTCGACGCCGTCGCGCTCCAGGAATACCACTGGGTGGAGAAGATCGACCACGTCCACCACGCGGGCAACTCCTCCGGCATCGTGGACGGCGCCTCGCTCGTGGCGATCGGCTCCAAGGAGGTCGGCGAGCGCTACGGGCTCAGGCCCCGCGCCCGGATCGTCTCGGCCGCGGTCTCCGGCTCCGAGCCCACCATCATGCTCACGGGACCGGCGCCCGCCACCCGCAAGGCTCTCGCGAAGGCCGGGCTGACCATCGACGACATCGACCTGGTCGAGATCAACGAGGCGTTCGCCGCGGTCGTCCTGCGCTTCGTCGAGGACATGGGGCTCTCCCTGGACAAGGTCAACGTCAACGGCGGAGCGATCGCGCTCGGCCACCCCCTGGGCGCCACCGGGGCGATGATCCTCGGCACGCTCATCGACGAGCTGGAGCGCCAGGACAAGCGCTACGGCCTGGCCACGCTGTGCGTCGGCGGCGGCATGGGCATCGCCACCATCGTCGAGCGCATCTGAGCGTCCCGTCCCTCCCGCCCCTGATCCTTCCCGCATACGGAGAAGCAGCAATGACAGCAACGCCGACGAGCTCCACCATCCGCTGGGAGCAGGACGAGACCGGGGTCGTCACCCTCGTCCTCGACGACCCCAACCAGTCCGCCAACACCATGAACCGGGCCTTCCAGGAGTCCATCGCGGCCATCGCCGACCGCGCTGAGGCCGAGAAGGACGCGATCCGCGGCATCATCTTCACCTCCGCCAAGAAGACGTTCTTCGCGGGCGGCGACCTCAAGGACATGATCCAGGTCGGCCCCGAGCACGCACAGGAGACCTTCGACCGGGGCATGGGCATCAAGCATGCCCTGCGTCGCATCGAGACCCTCGGCAAGCCCGTCGTCGCCGCCATCAACGGCACCGCGCTCGGCGGCGGTTACGAGATCGCCCTCGCCTGCCACCACCGCATCGCCCTCGACGCGCCCGGCTCCAAGCTCGGCCTGCCCGAGGTGACCCTCGGCCTGCTTCCCGCCGGTGGCGGTGTCACCCGCACCGTACGGCTCATGGGCATCGCCGACGCGCTGCTGAAGGTGCTCCTCCAGGGCACCCAGTACGCGCCGCAGCGGGCGCTGGAGAACGGCCTCGTCCACGAGGTCGCCGCCACCCCCGAGGAGATGCTGGCCAAGGCACGGGCCTTCATCGACGCGCACCCCGAGTCGCAGCAGCCCTGGGATGTCAAGGGCTACAAGATCCCGGGCGGCACGCCGTCGAACCCGAAGTTCGCCGCCAATCTGCCCGCCTTCCCGGCCAACCTGAAGAAGCAGCTGAACGGCGCCCCCTACCCGGCTCCGCGCAACATCCTCGCCGCCGCGGTCGAGGGCTCCCAGGTGGACTTCGAGACCGCCCAGGTCATCGAAGCGCGCTACTTCACCGAGCTGCTCACCGGCCAGACCGCGAAGAACATGATCCAGGCGTTCTTCTTCGACCTCCAGGCCGTCAACTCCGGCGCCAGCCGGCCCAAGGGCATCGAGCCGCGCCAGGTCCGCAAGGTGGCCGTGCTCGGCGCCGGGATGATGGGCGCGGGCATCGCGTACTCCTGCGCCAGGGCCGGTATCGAGGTCGTCCTCAAGGACGTCGGCATCGACGCCGCCCAGCGTGGCAAGGACTACTCGGTGAAGCTGCTCGACAAGGCACTGAGCCGTGGACGCACCACCGAGGCCAAGCGTGACGCGCTGCTCGCCCGGATCACCCCGACCGGCGACCCGGCGGACCTCGCGGGCTGCGACGCGGTGATCGAGGCGGTCTTCGAGGACTCGTCGCTCAAGCACAAGGTGTTCCAGGAGATCCAGGACATCGTGGAGCCGGACGCCCTGCTCTGCTCCAACACCTCCACGCTGCCGATCACCCTCCTCGCGGAGGGCGTGGACCGCCCGGTCGACTTCGTCGGACTGCACTTCTTCTCGCCCGTCGACAAGATGCCGCTGGTCGAGATCATCAAGGGCGAGCGCACCGGTGACGAGGCGCTGGCCCGTGCCTTCGACCTGGTGCGCCAGATCAACAAGACCCCGATCGTCGTCAACGACTCCCGCGGCTTCTTCACCTCCCGCGTCATCGGTCAGTTCATCAACGAGGGCGTCGCGATGATCGGCGAGGGTATCGAGCCCGCGTCGATCGAGCAGGCCGCGGCGCAGGCCGGCTACCCGGCGAAGGTGCTGTCCCTGATGGACGAGCTGACGCTGACGCTTCCGCGCAAGATCCGCAACGAGTCGAAGCGGGCCGTCGAGGAGGCCGGCGGCACCTGGACCGGGCACCCGGCGGACGCCGTGATCGACCGTCTGGTGGACGAGTTCGGCCGCACCGGCCGCAGCGGTGGCGCCGGATTCTACGACTACGCCGAAGGCAAGCGGGCCGGGCTCTGGCCCGGCCTGCGGGAGCACTTCGGCAAGCCGGGTGTGGACGTCCCGTTCAAGGACATGAAGGAGCGGATGCTCTTCTCCGAGGCGCTGGACACCGTCCGCTGCCTTGAGGAAGGCGTACTGATCACGGTCGCCGACGCCAACATCGGCTCCATCATGGGCATCGGCTTCCCCGCCTGGACGGGTGGCGTGCTCCAGTACATCAACGGCTACGAGGGCGGCCTGCCCGGCTTCGTAGCCCGGGCGCGCGAGCTGGCGACGACGTATGGCGAGCGCTTCGCACCGCCCGCGCTGCTCGTCGAGAAGGCGGAGAAGGGCGAGACCTTCATCGACGCCTGACAGGGCTCACCTGCCGCGTAGCGAGGGACGGACCTGCCTCACCGCGGGTCCGTCCTCCGCCGTGTGCGGAACGCCCGTCAGGGCTGGGGGTCGGGTATGCGCTCAAGGAGCTCCGCCAGCACATCCAGCCGAAGCGCCGCGCGGTGGACGTCGGTGGGTGCGAGGCTGCCCGGGGGAGGCGGCTGGAAGACCGGCCCCTGTGCCGCACCCAGCACCGTCATCCGGTCCCGTATGCGCTGCTCGAACTCCTCCGGTGAGGTGTACGGGCAGACGATGTCCCCTGGCGCGAAGACCATCCAGGACATCTCCTCCTCGTGGGTCGGCAGATCATGCCAGGCCACACGGCTGACCGAGGGATCCGGCAGCGGGAAGCGCAGCGCGGCCATCGGGCGGGCCCAGCGCTGGATGCCCCGGCGCAGCATCCCGCCCACCCCGTCGCTCTCCGGCCACGCGGCCGGAGGCGCCACGGCGAGATAGCCGACACGCTTCCTGAGGTCGACCCTGCGGGCGTCCTCGGCCACTTCGTAGGACCACCGCTTCTCGTTCCACCGCCACAGATGCGGGGACGAGCTCACCCGGATCAGGGTCAGCTCCCAGTCCGGACGGTACGTCCGCATGACATAGAGCCCACCGGGCGTCAGCTGTGCGAACCGCATGGTGCCCCCCTCGCCCTGGGGCCGACCGGACGCCTGCCCCTGTCGATCACGACACTAGAGGTCACCACTGACAGCGGGCCCGGCCGGCCGCGAGCGGGTCGGACCGGTGCCGAACGCCTCGCGCAGTTCCTGGCGCAACGAGCGCTGGAAGGCCGTCACCAGGGCCTGGACCACCATCGGCTGCATATGGGCCGACAGCGACTTCATCGCGGCGACATGATCGGCGTCCGACTCACGCTCACGGTACGGACTCCACACCTCGTCCTGGAACAGACGGCTCATCTCGTGCGCGGCGGCACGGGCGTGCTCGAGCAGGGCCGTGCGGGCTGCCAGGAGCGTCTCATGGGGGATGGGTACGTCCAGCAGCTCGATCCCGAGCCTCAGCAGACCCCCGTCCAGCCGGTACACGTCGGGCTCCGCCGTGCGGTCAAGCACACCCATGGCCGCCAGCCGACCGATGTCCTGGTCCGACAGACCCCGCCCCGCCCGCTGCTCGAGATCCTCCCGGGACACCTCGTCGGCAGACTCCGGCGTCCACGACGACACCAGGGCCCGGTGGATCGCCAGATCACGCGCGCTGAGATCGGCCGGCAGCTGCTCGAGATAGCGCTCGATCGCCGCCAGCGTCATCCCCTGGTGCTGGAGCTCCTCGATCAGCGCCAGCCGCGAGAGATGGCCGGACCCGTAGTGCCCGACGCGGCGGGGGCCGATCACCGGGGGCGGCAGCAGTCCACGGGTGCTGTAGAACCGGATGGTGCGCACGGTGACCCCGGCGCGGGCGGCCAGTTCGTCGACGGTGAGCGTCGGCTCATCGGTCTCGGTCGCCATGGTCTCCCTCGTTCCGCGCACGTTCCGGTCGCAGTGGAACAGTATTGCTGTCTCACCAGTGTTGTGAAAGTGCTGGGACAGGCTCGAGCCGGGTGTGACCGGTGGCCGCGGCCCGTCGGTGCGCTGCCCGATGTGGCGCTCGACTGTGGCGAGCCCCCTCACCGAGGCGGTGGAGGGCACTGGGGGGTGCTCCTCGACGAGGCCGTGCTGCGCTCGTACGGCCGTGCTGCCCCCCACGCGGACGGCCGCGCGGTCCGGCGACGGGAGGCACGTGGTCAGAGGGGCTGGAGCCGGGTGCGCAGGAGGCAGAATTCGTTGCCTTCCGGGTCGGCCAGGACGTGCCAGCTCTCGGCGCCGGTCTGGCCGACGTCGACGGGTCTGGCGCCGAGAACGAGCAGCCGCTCCAACTCGGCGTCCTGGTCGCGGTCGGTGGCACTGACGTCGATGTGCAGTTGGAGCTTCCCGGTCCGCGGGGCGCTGCTGGGGCTGAGGACGAGGGTGGGCAGGCCGTGTGCGGCGTCCTGCGGCCCGATCTCGATGCTTCCGTCGTCCTCGCGACCGAGTTCGGCATAGCCGAGGACCTTGCTCCAGAACGCGGCGAGCCGGTCAGGGTCGGCGCAGTCGATGACCAGCTCACTTATGCGGCATGCCATGCCCGTCAGTGTACGTAGCCGACCCGACGGCCGAGGGGGACGGCGAAGGCAGGCGGCCCCGCTGAACGTGAGCGGCCCTTGGGCCGATCGGCTCAGGCACGGCGCGCCTCGGCCGTCCGCGTGGCCGCCGGTGGAGGATCGGTGCGGTGGCCGCTTCGGGACGGCCGCCCGGCACCGCCCCATCGCGTGAAGAGGCCCGGCCATGAAGCCGTTCGACGACATGCCGGTCCGGCGCCCCGGGCTCGGCGCCGCCCGCCGTGTGACCTCGGCGGCGTGACTCCCGCCCCGCACGACGACGCGCGGAGTGACGGCCGGTACGGCCGGGCCGTCTTCCGGCCCGATCAGGAGGGTGAGGGTGCGCGCATCGACTTCGGCGCCCTCGCCTACGACGACATCACCATGGCGCGCCTGCGAGCACTCGGGGTCGGCCCGGGGTGGCACTGCCTCGACGTGGGTGCGGGCACGGGCACGGTCGCGCGCCGGCTTCTGGACGAGGCCGGGGTGGCGAACGTGCTGGCCGTGGACCGCGACCCGCGTTTCCTCACCCGGCGACCCGGGCTCGACGTGCTGGAAGCCGATGTCACCGCCCCGGACTTCGACCCCGGACGCTTCCGGCTCGTCCACGCGCGCTTCGTGCTGATGCACCTGCCCGAGCACGACCGCGTGATCACGGCGCTGACCGAACTCGTCGCGCCCGGCGGTGTGCTGGTGCTCAGCGACGCCGTCGACCTGACGAGCGACCGCACCCCCGGCACGCCGTACACCGCGGTGATGCGGGCGATGTGGCAGGGGCTGCGGGACACCATCGGCACCGATGTCTCCTGGGTGCCGTCGTACCCGCACCTGCTGCGCGGGGCGGGTCTCGTACCCGTCGCCGCCGAGATCCATGTGCCCCCGCTGCTGACGGGCAGCCCCATCAGCCGATTCTGGGCGGACACGTGGGAACGGAGCAGAGCGGCGATGCTCGCCACCGGCCTGGTCGACGAGGCAGGCATCGACAAGGCCATCGGATACCTGGACTCCGACGAATGCGCCGCCCTCTCGGGCGGCATGCTGACCGCCTGGGGCCGGAAACCCGAGTCTCGCCCTGCCTGACTGACCATCTACGGCGCTCGGCCAGGGTGGTTGGGACCGACCCGGAAATCCACAGGCGATGCCGCACCAACCGGCCTGTCGTGTACGGCTGCCGTCCATGTCCGGGCGGCCCGAGGAGGGGGCTCTAGAAGTGCGCCTCGGGATGTCAGTGGTGCTCCGTATGGTTGCCGCACACTGGGGAGGTGAGGATGACGGCGATCACGTATGTGCGGGGCGATGCGACCGTGCCGCACGGCAGGGGAGTCAAGGTCATCGCGCATGTCTGCAACGACCTGGGCGGCTGGGGCAAGGGCTTCGTCCTGGCGCTGTCCCGCCGCTGGCCGGAGCCGGAGGCGGCCTACCGGCGCTGGCACCGCGGGCGGGCCGGCAACGACTTCGGGCTGGGGGCGGTGCAGTTCGTCCAGGTCGGCACGTACACATGGGTGGCGAACATGGTCGGACAGCGGGGGATACGTACGGGCAGCAAGGGCCCGCCGGTGCGGTACGAGGCCATCGGCACGGCACTCGGGACGCTGGCCGACGAGGCGGCCAGGCTCGGGGCCTCGGCTCATATGCCCCGTATCGGCTGTGGCCTCGCGGGTGGCTCATGGGCGAGGGTGGAGCCGCTGATAGAGCAGCGCCTCATGGCACGGGGTATCGCCGTGACGGTCTACGACCACGAGCCGTAGGGGGCGCTAGAGTGCGGTGCTCGGCCGTGCCGATGGGGCGGAGAGAAGGGGGAGGCGGCGCATGAGCGCGCAACTGAGAGAGACCGCGACGGAGTTGGCCGACGTCCTGTGGCGTGAGCACACGGTGTACCGGGACCGCGCGGGGGGCGTGGTCATCCGGGGAGACCATGTCCAGCGCTGGATCAGCCTCGCGCCGAGCGGCGGCCGGGACGAGATACTGCTGCGCGCGGGCCGCATCCTGGACGGTGGCACCACCGCGCCGGCGCGCTCGGAGGCGGTCGCCGGTCTCACGGCGGGGACGGCCGCACTGGCGGCGATATGCCGTCGGCTGCTGGCCGAGGCCGCGGTGGAGACCACGCCATCCGCGCCGGTCCCGAGGCGTTCCGCGCGGCCCGAGCGATCCCTGGAGACGCGGTACCGGGGCAGTCGCCGGCACACGGGCGTCGGCTCCTGGGTGGTGCTGCTGTGCGTGATCGCCGTGGTGGGGCTCTATGTCTGCAACGTCGCGCTGGTATACCGGTAGCCGACCGCACCGCGGTTCGTCCGCACCGCCGCCGAAGGCTCTCCCGCCCGGGAGCGGGAGAGGCGCTTCGGCTGTGGCGGCCCTCGGCGTCCTAGGACGCGGACCCCGTCACGGGGTAGTGGTCCGAGAGGTTGCTGTAGGTGTAGTCCTTGCCCCAACTGGTGACCGTCCAGGGCGCGGTCTGCTCCTTGACGACCGCGTTCGTCCAGCCGGACGGCCTGGCGTGGCCCGTGCGGTGCAGCACGTAGTCCAGGTCCTCGCGCGGGTCGTCCGGGTAGCGGTCGGCGGCGATCGAGTTGTCCTGGGTGTCGAAGGAGTACGGGTGGCCGGTGCGGGCGTCCGCGCCGGCCAGGCCGGCGTCGCTGAGCATCGTGGCGTACTCGGAGGTGCGGGAGTCCACGTTGAAGTCACCCGCCACGATGACCTGCTCGGACGTCGGGATGTTCTTGGCGTCGAGGAAGGCGTCCATCGCCTTGAACTGACGGCTGCGCATCATGGCCGCCTCGCCGGAGCCGCAGCCCGGGTCCGTGGACTGCGCATGTGTGCCGACCACGTGCACCTTCGCGCCGTTGACGTTCAGGACGACGTAGACGAAGCCCTTGTTGGACCACCAGTCGGCACCGCAGGCGTCCTTGTAGACGTACTGCTCCTTGCGGAGGATCGGCCACTTGCTGAGGACCGTGACACCGCCGTCCTCCGGCGTCAGTGACGAGTACGAACCGCCGGTGGCGTCCCAGCCGCTCTTGGAGCGGCCGAGCACCGGGGTCTGGTACGGGTACTGCGCGGACGCGTTCCGCATCAGCGCCTCGGAGGAGGAGTTGTCGAACACCTCCTGGAGCACGACGACATCCTGGCCCTGGAAGAAGGAGGCCGCGGGGATCGCCCGGGCGCGGTGGTCCTGGCCCCAGTTCGGGTACAGAGTCTTGCTGAACAGGAAGGCGTTGTACGTCAGCACCTTCATGGAAGGCGCCGCGGCGGCGCCGGCCGAGGCCTCGGCCGACGGGGTGGCCGCGGCCAGGGCGACGGCCGTGAGGGCCGTGGAGAGGGCAGCGCCGCAGACACGGCGAAGCGAGAAACGCGCCACATGAACTCCCGTTTATGGGTGGGGGGTTTGGCTGGAGATGAACCAGCGCGCACATCAAAGCAGCGGCAGTTACTTCGGGGTAGCCTCCAGGCACCGGTTTTCTTGCGGAAGCATCTCGATCAAGCGAACTTGTCCGGACAACTCCGGATACCCCTGAGCGGCGGCCGTGAGCGCCGTGTGATCGCATACTGGAACCACAGGGGCCGGGCCCGCGGGCCCGCCCGACGACCCACCCTGGGAGGCCCGGGATGCGCAGGCCGGATCCGGTGCCACCACCCGTCGGCGGGATGCTGTGGAGCCTCACGGGAGACATCCGCGGCCTGCTGATGCTGCCGGCGGCGCTGACCATGCAGGTCGCGCACCCCGCTGTGGGCGCCGGAGTCGACGAGCACTCCGTCTTCCGCACCGACCCCTGGGGCCGGGGCGAGCGCTCCCTGCGCTCGCTCCAGCTGTGGGTGTACGGCGGCGAGGCGGCGGCGGAGGAAGGCCGGCGGCTGCGCGCGCTGCACCGGACCATCCAGGGCACCGACAGCCGGGGCCGCCGCTACCACGCGCTCAGTCCGGAGAACTACGCCTGGGTCCACGCCACCGGCTTCCCCGTCTACCAGCACGCCTGCCGCTATCTGTACCGCCCGCTCACCGGCGCACAGGAGCGGCGGCTCTACGCGGAGTGGCTCCAGGTCGGCCGGATCCTCGGCATCCACGACCGGGATATGCCAGGCACCGTCGAGGAGTTCTGGCCCTACTACCGCAAGGTCCTCGCCGACGAGCTCGAAGCCACCGCCGTCGTCCGCGACCTCGTCGCCACCGACCGTCCCATTCCGCCCGTCGACCGGGGCCCGCTGTCGCTGCGACTGCTGCTGAGGTGGGGCTGGCCGGTACTGAGGCCGGGGTTCGCGCGCTTCCGGCGCTTCGTCACCATCGGGCTGATGCCACCCGACGCCCGCGAGGCGATAGGTCTGCCATGGACGGACCGGCAGGAGCGACGGCTGCGTCGGCTCGGCCGCGCCGTACGGGCCGTGGTGCCCCTGCTTCCCGAAAGACTTCGGTATCTTCCCCTCGCCCGCGAGGCGCGCCGGGCGGCCCGGCTCGGTGCGCGGGCGGCTTCGTGAACACGAGGACCGCCGCACCTGCACGGCCCTGAGGCGTCGTGATGCCGAAGCCGAGCGTGCGGGAAACGGACGCGCCACGGCTGACGGATTCGCGTCGCCCGCGCCGTGGGTGCCCAGCGACAACAGTGCGGGCCGGCCGATCGGTGAACCGGCCGGCTGTGCGGCGGACGGCGCATCGGCGCCTACGGCGATGTCGCGCGCACGGAGTGCGCTACCCGGCACCCGCTGCTGTCGCGACCAGGATCCCGGTCGCCACAGGCGAGGCGTCGCCGAACCCGGACCGGGCCCGACGACGCCTGAGCTCCACGGTCGTCAGCGGCCGTGCCGCCCACCGTGGTCGTGGACCGTGTTCGTCGACGCGATCTGCTTCCAGGACCTGGGCTGGTGAGCGGTACCCGCGTCCTTGCGCGCAGCCCGCGCCGAGGCCGCACCCCCGGTCGGCTGGGCGGGCTTGGAAGGCTGGTACAGCCAGGTGTCGAAGAGCGCGGCGAGCGGCTTGCCCGAGACCTTCTCGGCGTACTCCACGAAGTCGGCGACCTCCGCGTTCCCGTTCGCCTTCGCCGTCGGCCAGCCCTTGAGGACGGCGAAGAAGTCCTCGTCGCCGATCTCGACCCGCAGAGCCTGGAGCGCCGCCGCGCCACGGTCGTACACCGCGAGGTCGAACTGCTTCTCCGCGCCGGGATCACCCGGCTTCACCGTCCAGAACGGGTCGTCCGCCGGATGCTGGGCGTAGACGTAGTCCGCCAGCTCCTGCGCCGTGCCCTCGCCCTCCTTCTCCGACCACAGCCACTGGCTGTAGCGCGCGAAGCCCTCGTTGACCCAGATGTCCTTCCAGCCCTTGACCGAGACACTGTCCCCGTACCACTGGTGGGCCAGCTCGTGCACCACCACCGAGACGTTCGCGCCGTTCGCGAACTGGCGCGGGCTGTAGAACGGGCGGGTCTGCGTCTCCAGGGCGTATCCGGTGGGCACGTTCGGCACATAGCCGCCGAGAGCGTTGAACGGATAGGGGCCGAAGACCTCCTCCAGCCACTCCGCCGCCTCGACGGTGCGCTCGACGCTCGCGCGTGCCGCGCCCGCGTTGTCGCCGAGGTCCACGCTGTAGGCGTTGACGACCGGGAGGCCCTTCGCGGTCTTGTCGGTCGTGATGTCGAACTTGCCGACGGCGAGCGTGGCCAGATACGTCGCCTGCGGCTTGTTCGACCGCCAGTTGAAGCGGGTCCAGCCCAGACGTGAGGACTGGGACAGCAGCACACCGTTGCTGATCGCCTGTGTCCCGTCCGGCACGGACACCGAGATGTCGTACGTCGCCTTGTCCAGAGGATGGTCGTTGGCTGGGAACCACCACACGGACGATTCCGGCTCACCCGCGGCGACGCCCCCGTCAGGGGTGCGGAGCCATGCGGTGTAGCCGTCGATCTTCAGCTCCGACGGCTTCCCGGCGTACTTCACCACCACCGAGACCGGTGCGCCCTTCGCCAGCGGTGCGGACGGGGTGATCTCCAGCTCGTGGGCGCCGGTGGCGGCGAAGGCCGCCTTCTTCCCGTTGACCCTGACCTCACTGGCCTTCAGCCCGAAGTCGAGGTTGAACCGGGACAGGTTCTGCCTGGCGGTGGCGAGCAGGGTCGCCGTGCCCTCCAGCAGGTCGGTCTGCGGCTGGTACCTCAACCGCAGATCGTAGTGCGAGACGTCGTATCCGCCGTTGCCGCTGGCCGGGTAGTAGGGGTCTCCGATCCCCGGTGCCCCGGGTGCGGAGTCGGCCGCCGATGCCGGGATCGCCAGCATCAGCGTGGCCGCGAGTGCGCTCGGGAGGAGGATTCTGCGCTGCACGAAGTGCTCCAAGTCGTCGGGGCCGGTGATCTCTTCGGACTCTTCGGACCCTATTCACGCCTGTGAGTGCAGTCGTGTCCATGGCCCCTGATGTCACACGAATGCCATCCAGCCGACATGCCGCTCGCCGGTGTGCGGGGGACGCTGCGGTTTCGTGGACCCTGCCCGCCCAGGTCTGTCCAGCCTGCCCGGACCTGTCCGGCCCGCTCGGGCACCCCCGGGCTCGTCCGGGCCCGTTCGATTCCGGCCGGGAACCGCCCAGTCACCCAGGCGCCCCCTGTCGCCCAGGAGTTGCCCGGCGTACCGTGCGCGCATGCCGATACCCGCCCGGTACAGCCGTCGCCTGCCGCTCGCTCTGGCCCTCTGCGCCGCGCTCGCCGCCCCACAGATGAGCATTGCCGCCCACGCGGCACCGATCAGGCAGCAAGCCGGACAGGAAGAGGGTGGTGCCCGGTCGCCCGGCAGGCTGCTGCCGCGTACCGGATTCGAGGAGTCCCGGGGTGCGCGCTGGACCAGCCAGCCGGAGGAGGAGGTCTTCCTCACAGCCGTGGACCGGGCCAGCCGGCGGGTATCGCTGCGCACGATCGGTACCACCGGACAGGGCCGCCCCCTCCAGCTCGTGCGCATCGGGAGTGGCCACCCCACCGCGAACACCATGCTGCTGATCTGCAGTCAGCACGGCGACGAGCCTTCCGGCCGCGAAGCCTGCCTCACCACGATCCGCGATCTCGCAGCGGCCGGTGACAGCGCCACCCGGCGCTTCCTGGACCGCACCACCGTGCTTGTGATCCCCACCGCCAACCCGGACGGCCGCGCCGCCGACACCCGCGGCAACGCGGACGGCGTCGACATCAACCGCGACCACATCGCCCTCAGGACCGCCGAGGGCCGCACCATGGCCGCCGTCCTCCGCGATGAACGGCCGGATGTCGTCTATGACTTGCACGAGTACGGGGCCACGGCGCGGTACTACGACAAGGACCTGCTCTCCCTCTGGCCGCGCAACCTCAACACCGACCCGAAGGTGCACGACGAGGCGCACGCACTCTCCGAGACCTTCGTACGCCCCGCCGCCCACGAGGCGGGATACAGCAGCGGTATCTACGGGATCTGGACCGATCCCGTCACCGGTGAGCCGGTGAAGCAGGTCGCCGGGGACGGCCAGGAACGCATCCTGCGCAACACCGCCGGTATCAAGCACTCCGTCGGGCTGCTCGTGGAGACCCGGGTGGACGCACTCACCGACGCCGAGAAGCAGGACCCGGCACTGAACAACCGGCGCCGGGTGCACAGCCAACTCGCCGCGCTGGGCGGCGCCTTCCGCTATGTCGGCGAGCGGCGGGCAAGGATCGAGGCCACCACGGGACGCGCCAGGCTCGCGGGCTTCACCGACCGGGGGCCGGTGTATCTGGGCGGGGCCGACAACGACCCGGCCACCCCCGGAGAGACGCTCACCGACCCGCCCTGCGGCTACCGGCTGTCCGCCGCACAGTACGCGGACGTCAGGGACGAACTCGCACTGCACGGGGTCGCTGCCCTGCCGGCGGGGCCGGATGGCCGTGACGGAGCGTACGTACCCCTGCGGCAGTCCCAGCGGGACCTCGTCGCCCTGCTGCTCGACGAGCGTGCGGCCCACCACCTCACCGCGGGGCAGCCGCTTGCGGAGTGCTGACCCCGCGCGGCACGACACTGTGCGCGACACGGCACTCACACCGCGTCGTGCCCAGGTCCTGGCCGGGCAGTCCTTGAGGATCGCTTGGACGGCGCCCTGGGTCCTCTGGCGTCCCGGGGCCCGGAGGGACCCATAGAATCGGCCTCCTCATGAGTGCAACCCTCGTCGCCAAGGAACTCGCCGCCGGGCACGGCGAGCGATCACTGTTCTCCGGTCTCGACCTCGTGGTCGCGCCCGGTGACGTCATCGGTCTCGTCGGTGTCAACGGCGCCGGAAAGTCCAGCCTCCTCAGGCTGCTCGCCGGGATCGACACACCCGAGCAGGGCACGCTGCGCCTTTCGCCGCCCACCGCGTCCGTCGGCCATCTCCCCCAGGAGCCGGAGCGGCGCGCGGACGAGACCGTGCGGCAGTTCCTCGCCCGGCGCACCGGCGTCGCCGCGGCGCAGGCCGCGATGGACGAGGCGACACAGGGCCTGGTGGACGGCACCCCCGGCGCGGATGACGCATACGCGGCCACCCTGGAGCGCTGGCTCGCGCTCGGCGGGGCCGACCTCGACGAGCGTGCCGACGAGGTCGCCGACTCGCTCGGGCTGACCGTCGGGCTCGACCAGTGCATGACATCCCTCTCCGGCGGCCAGGCCGCCCGTGCGGGTCTCGCCTCGCTGCTGCTCTCCCGCTACGACGTCTTCCTCCTCGACGAACCCACCAACGATCTGGACCTGGACGGTCTCGAACGGCTGGAGAAGTTCGTCCAGGGACTGCGTGCGGGCACGGTGGTCGTCAGCCATGACCGCGAGTTCCTCGCCCGTACCGTCACCAAGGTGCTCGAGCTGGACCTCGCCCAGCAGCAGATCACCCTCTACGGCGGCGGCTACGAGGCCTATCTGGAAGAACGGGACACGGCACGCCGGCACGCCCGCGAGGATTACGAGGAGTACGCCGACAAGAAGGCCGCGCTGGAGGGCCGCGCCCAGATGCAGCGCTCCTGGATGGACAAGGGCGTCAAGAACGCGCGCCGCAAGTCGGGCGACAACGACAAGATCGGCCGCAAGTTCCGCAGCGAGTCCAGCGAGAAGCAGGCCGCCAAGGCCCGCCAGACCCAGCGGATGATCGAACGCCTCGATACCGTCGAGGAACCCCGCAAGGAGTGGGAACTGCGGATGGAGATCGCCACCGCACCCCGCTCCGGCGCCGTCGTCGCCACCCTGCGCGAGGCGGAGCTGCGACGTGGCGGCTTCCGGTTCGGGCCGGCGTCACTCCAGATCGACTGGGCCGACCGGGTCGCCATCACCGGCGCCAACGGCGCGGGCAAGTCGACCCTGCTCGCGGCCCTCCTCGGCCGGCTGCCGCTGGACGCGGGTCACGCCACGCTGGGCAACGGGGTCGTGGTCGGAGAGGTCGACCAGGCGAGGAGGCTCTTCCACGGCACACAGCCGCTGCTGGACGCCTTCTGCGCGGCGGTCCCCGACATGGAGCCCGCCGATGTCCGTACCCTCCTGGCCAAATTCGGCCTCAAGGCCGTCCACGTGCTGCGTCCGGCGGTGACCCTCTCCCCGGGCGAGCGCACCCGTGCGGCCCTCGCCCTGCTCCAGGGCCGTGGGGTCAACCTCCTGGTCCTCGACGAGCCCACGAACCACCTGGACCTGCCCGCCATCGAGCAGCTGGAGTCCGCGCTGGACTCGTACGGCGGCACACTGCTGCTGGTCACACACGACCGGCGGATGCTGGAAGCGGTCCGTACGACGCGCCGCGTCGAGGTGGCGGACGGAAAGGTGACGGAGTTCTGATGGCCGATGCACTGACCCGGCTGTGCGCACTCGTCGACGACCTGGACGCCGATGTCGACCAGACCATCGACCTGGCCGACGAGATCGCGGCGTCCGGTGACACGGCTCTGCTGCCGCGCCTGGAGGCGGAGCTCGACCGCAGTGTCGGCGCGCGCAACTCCTACGCCCGTGAGCTGCTCGGCGGGGTGATCGCGGGAATCGGAGGTGTCGGTGCCCTGCCGGTGCTGCTGCGGGCCTCCGCCGTGGACCTCGGCGACGACCAGGACGGGCTGGCGACCGAGATCGTCGACCTGGTGCATACGGACCCGGCCCGCGCCCGCGCCCTGCTCGAGCCGCTGACCCGGGACGGCGACCCCGCCGTACGCGACCGTGCGGAATGGGCGCTGAGGTTCACCCCCTGAGGGCTGTCCCGTAGCTCCCTGCGGGCGCGCGACGCCGGCTACGGCACTCTCCCCCTGGCTTCGCCGGGGTTCTGCCAATGCCGCGGTGCCGGGCATCCGGATACGCCCGGTACGGAGGACGGCAGGGGGCAGGGGGAGCCCCCCACGCATCCGACGCCGCACGCCCATCCACTGGGGATCACGGGACTGCCCTTGCCTTAGTGAACGGACAGGCCGGGGTGCGGCGGCACAGCCCGTGGCACCCCGGCCGGCGTCGCCGCTACTCGCCCCGGCCCTTGTTCGGCCCCAGCAGGCCCGCCTTGCGCAGTGCGTCCGCCATCGCGCTGTTCGCCGCTGCCTGGGCAGGGCGACCCCCGCCCGCGCTGGCGCCGCTGCCGCCGCGCCCGCCGCCGCCGTTGCCTCCGCGTCCGGCGCCGCCCTGGCGCTGCTGGGGCGGTCGGCTGCCCTGGCCGCGCTCACGGCGCTGACCGCCGCCACCCGGAGCGTTCTGCGCTGCCTCGTCGTCCAGACGCAGCGTCAGGGAGATCCGCTTGCGGGGGATGTCGATGTCGAGCACCTTCACCTTCACCACGTCGCCCGACTTCACCACATCCCGCGGGTCCTTGACGAAGGTGCGGGACATCGCCGACACATGGACCAGACCGTCCTGGTGCACACCGACGTCGACAAACGCGCCGAACGCGGCCACGTTGGTGACGACGCCCTCCAGCACCATTCCCGGCGCCAGGTCCGCGATCTTCTCGACGCCGTCCTTGAACGTCGCCGTCTTGAACGCGGGTCGCGGGTCGCGCCCCGGCTTCTCCAGCTCACGCAGGATGTCGCTGACCGTCGGCAGACCGAAGGTCTCGTCCACGAAGTCATCCGGGCGCAGCGAGCGCAGCACCGCGGTGTTGCCGATCAGCCCGGCCACCTCGCTGCCCGTGTTCTTCACCATCCGCCGCACCACCGGGTACGCCTCGGGGTGCACGCTGGAAGCGTCCAGCGGGTCGTCGCCGCCACGGATCCGCAGGAAGCCCGCACACTGCTCGTAGGCCTTGGGGCCGAGCCGGGCCACGTTCTTGAGCTCCTTGCGGGAGCGGAAGGGGCCGTTGGCGTCGCGGTGCGCCACGATGTTCTCGGCGAGTCCCGTGCCGATGCCGGACACGCGCGAAAGCAGCGGCGCGGACGCCGTGTTGACGTCGACACCGACGCCGTTCACACAGTCCTCGACCACCGCGTCCAGCGAACGGGACAGCTTCACCTCGGACAGGTCGTGCTGGTACTGGCCGACACCGATCGACTTGGGGTCGATCTTCACCAGCTCGGCGAGCGGGTCCTGGAGCCGGCGGGCGATCGAGACCGCGCCGCGCAGGGAGACATCGAGTCCCGGCAGCTCCTGGGAGGCGAACGCGGAGGCGGAGTACACGGAGGCACCGGCCTCGGACACCATCACCTTGGTCAGCTTCAGCTCGGGGTGCTTGGCGATCAGGTCACTGGCGAGCTTGTCCGTCTCACGGGACGCGGTGCCGTTGCCGATCGCCACCAGATCGACCGCGTGCTCCGCGGCGAGCCGCGACAGCCTCGCGAGCGACTCGTCCCACTTGTTCGCCGGGACATGCGGATAGATCGTGTCCGTGGCGACGACCTTGCCGGTGGCGTCCACCACGGCGACCTTCACACCCGTGCGGAAACCGGGGTCCAGGCCCAGTGTGGCCCGGGTGCCGGCCGGGGCGGCGAGCAGCAGGTCCCGCAGGTTGGTCGCGAAGACCCGCACCGCCTCGTCCTCGGCAGCGGTCCGCAGCCGCGTCCGCAGATCGATGCCGAGATGCACGAGGATCCGGGTGCGCCAGGCCCAGCGAACCGTGTCCGCGAGCCACTTGTCGGCCGGCCGGCCCCGGTCGGCCACGTCGAAGCGGCGGGCGACCATGCCCTCGTACGTCGAGGGCCCGGGCTCGTCCGACGGCTCCTCGGGCTCCAGGACCAGGTCGAGTACCTCCTCCTTCTCACCGCGCAGCATCGCCAGCACCCGGTGTGAGGGGAGCTCGGCGAACGGCTCGGCGAAGTCGAAGTAGTCGGCGAACTTGGCGCCCGCCTCCTCCTTGCCCTCGCGGACCTTCGCCGCGAGCCGCCCACGCGTCCACATCCGCTCGCGCAGTTCTCCGATGAGGTCCGCGTCCTCGGAGAAGCGTTCGGTCAGGATGGCCCGGGCGCCGTCCAGCGCGGCGGCCGGGTCGGCGACCCCCTTGTCCGCGTCGACGAACGCCGAGGCGGCGGCGAGCGGCTCGACGGACGGGTCGCGGAGCAGTCCGTCGGCGAGCGGCTCCAGACCGGCCTCGCGGGCGATCTGCGCCTTGGTGCGCCGCTTGGGCTTGAACGGCAGGTAGATGTCCTCGAGGCGGGCCTTGGTGTCGGCCGCCCGGATCTGCGCTTCGAGCTCGGCCGTGAGCTTGTCCTGCTCCCGTACGGACTCCAGGACCGCGGTGCGCCGGTCTTCGAGCTCCCGCAGATACCGCAGCCGCTCCTCGAGCGTGCGCAGTTGCGCGTCGTCGAGCATCTCGGTCGCTTCCTTGCGGTAGCGCGCGATGAACGGCACGGTGGACCCGCCGTCGAGCAGCTCGACGGCCGCCCTCACCTGCCGCTCGCGTACGCCGAGCTCCTCGGCGATCCTGCCTTCGATGGACGTCGTCACGGTTTCCCGACTCGCCTTCTGATGCTGGCTGTGCCTGGGGGCCGCGCGGTCCTGTCCGTGCGGCGCAGGACCGCGACCCCTTTGCCTGCATTCTGCCGGGTGGCCGGGCGCCGTGTCGCGTGCCCCCTCCGGCGCGCTGGCCGGAGGTCAGTCCTTGCCGAGCAGATCGGCGGGGAACGCACCGGCAGCGACCGCAGTGCCCAGGAAGCCGTAGGCCAGCTCGGTGAGGCGTTCGACGGACGCCTGGCCGAGGTGCTCGTACGGGGCTGCGTCGAGTCGGTCGGTCCCGTTTTCCAGCTCCTCGCGCAACGCCTTGCCTTCCGCGGTCAGTTCGCCGTCGGCGCCGAGCAGCCCGCGCTCGCGCAGCCGCTCCTGTGCCGCGTCCCAGTCGTCGCGCCGCCAGCCGCGGGTGGCGAGGGCCCAGCGGGGGGACATGCCCTTGCCCGTCGCGGTGTGGCTGGCCATGGCCTCCAGCGGGTCCAGTCCGGCCGACAGCAGCACGGCGAGATGCCCGTCGCCGCGGTGCTCGCGCAGCAGGGTCGCCGCGTGCCAGTAGGCGAGGTGTGGTTCGTCCGGTACGGGCAGGTCGGCGTGCGCCGAGTAGAGCGGGCGCGCGTGGCGGGTGCACGCCTCGGCGGCGCGCAGCGCCAGTCCCGCGGCCTCGGCCATCTCCTTGGACTCGACCCCCTCGTCACCGAGGAGCCTGCGCAGGGTGGAGTCGGCGGTGCGCAGCCTGGCCGCCAGCACGGTGGCAGGGGAGGCGGTCTCCCACACCGAGGGGAAGTGACGGGCCAGCAGCTCGTGGTTGTAGTTGGAGAACGCAGCCGCGACCGTGCCGGGCCCGACGGCGCCCAGCGCGGCGGCACGCCCGGAGAGGGCGGCGGCGCTGCGGTCCTCGATGCCGATCCCGGCGAAGGCCTCGGGGAGGTCGGGCGAGAAGTACACGATGGAGTGCGTCGAATTGAGGGCGCTGGCGCAGCGGCGTCCCGTGCGCGGGGGAAGAGAGCTCATGAACCGCAGGCTACCGACTGGTTGGTATGACCGGAAGGGAGGGTGTGCATGGCAGGAAAGGTGGGCTTCTCGTCATTGCGGTCGTACGGCTCGGCGCCGACCATGGACACATGCCCGAGCGACCCGGCCAACCCGGCCGACCTGACGAACCCGATCAACCGGATCACATCCGGAGAACCGTGCTGGTCGTGCTCTTCGACGGAGTGCAGAGCCTTGATGTCACCGGCCCTCTGGAGGTCTTCGCGGGCGCGGGCAAGGCTCCCGGCGCGGCGTTCGCGTACCGCATCCGCACCGCCTCCCTCGACGGTGCACCCGTCCGTACCTCCAGCGGGCTCACTCTGGTGCCCGACTGTGCTCTCGGCGACGGCGGACCGCCCGGCACGCTGATCGTCCCGGGAGGAGAGGGCACCAGGCACTCGGACGCCCGGCTGGTCGACTGGCTGCGCGTCCACGCGCCCGCGGCGGCGCGGCTGGTCTCCGTGTGCAGTGGTGCGCTGCTGCTGGCAGAGGCCGGGCTGCTGGACGGGCACCGCGCGACCACGCACTGGTCCGTCTGTGACCACCTCGCCCGCAACCATCCACGGGTGGCTGTCGACCCGGACCCGATCTTCGTACGGGACGGGCGGATCGCCACATCGGCCGGCGTCACCGCGGGTATCGACCTGGCCCTCGCGCTGGTCGAGGAGGACCTGGGCCGGGACGTCGCCCTGACCGTGGCCCGCCATCTGGTGGTGTTCCTGCGCCGCCCGGGAAACCAGGCGCAGTTCAGCGCGCAGCTCGCCGCACAGACCGCCCGACGTGATCCGTTGCGCGACGTACAGCAGTGGATCACCGAGCACCCCGACGACGACCTGTCGGTCGAGGCCCTGGCCGCCCGTGCCCGGCTCTCACCCCGTCAGTTCGCCCGCGCGTTCCGCGCGGAGACCGGTACGACCCCGGGGCACTATGTCGACCGGGTGCGGCTGGAGCACGCCCGTCGGCTCCTGGAAGACACGGACGAGGGTATCGAGCAGATCTCCCGCGCGTGCGGCTACGGAACGCCGGAGACGATGCGGCGCGCGTTCGTCAAGGCCATCGGGACGGCGCCCGCCGAGTACCGCCGCCGCTTCAGCACCCCGCGCACCGCACACACGACGAGGGCGTTCCACCGCTGATCACCACCGACACACCGGCACCAGCACACCGACACATGGAGGAGCCCCCCCATCATGCAGATCGCCATCCTGCTCTACGACCGCTTCACCGCCCTGGACGCGGTCGGCCCGTTCGAGATGCTCAGCCGCCTGCCGGACGCGAAGACCCTCTTCGTGGCCGAAAGCGCTGGTCCGGTGCGCAACGACCAGGACAACCTCACCCTGGTGGCCGACCGGGACCTCACCGAGGTGACCGCCGCGGACCTCGTCCTCGTACCAGGTGGCCCGGGAGCGCGTGACGCGATGAAGGACCCCGCGGTCCTCGACTGGCTGCGGGCCGTGGACGCCACCAGCACGTGGACCACCTCCGTGTGCACCGGATCCCTCGTCCTGGCAGCGGCCGGATTCCTCGAGGGGCGCCGGGCCACCAGCCACTGGCTGGCACTCGACGATCTGCGCGCACTGGGTGCGCGGCCGACCGGCGAGCGTGTCGTCTTCGACGGCAAGTACGTCACCGCTGCCGGAGTGTCCTCCGGTATCGACATGGCGCTGCATCTGCTCGGCCGGATCGCGGGCGACCAGGTCGCCCAGACCGTGCAGCTGCTCACCGAGTACGACCCGCAGCCGCCCTACGACGCGGGCTCGCCCGAGAAGGCGCCAGCGGATGTCGTCGCCTACTGGCGCGGCGGCCCGGGGCGGGCGGTGGTCGAAGCGGGCTGACGTCCACACCCGCGCAGCGGGCCGGTACACCGACCCGCACTCGCGGCCGCCGGCGCGCCGCCCGGTCCGTGCCGGCACGCCGCGCAGGAACCGGCCGTTTCGTCACACCGTCCAGGTGAACCGGGGCGGCCTGCGTTCCAGGAAAGCGGCGATTCCCTCGGCGGAGTCGCCGCTGGCGCGCGCCTGGGCGGTCCAGTGGGCGTCCCGGTCGGTGCGCCCCGATGCGAACTCCTTCGCCGCCGCCTGGGTCAGCTGGGACCGGCTCACCAGTACGCGGGTGAACTCGGCGACCCGCTTGCCCAGCTCGCCCTCGGGCAGCACCTCGTCCACCAGGCCGGTGCGCAGCGCCCGCTCGGATCCGACCAACTCGCCCGAGAACAGCAGGTACTTCGCCGTGGCCGGCCCGACCAGGCCCACCAGCCGCCGGGTGGAAGACGCCGGATAGACGATCCCCAGCTTGGCCGGGGTGATGCCGAAGGAGGCTCCCTCCCCGGCGAACCTCAGATCGCAGGCGGCTGCCAGCTGGCAGCCACCGCCCACGCAGTACCCGCGCACCGCCGCGATGGTCGGCTTGGGGAAGGCGGCGAGTGCCTCCTCGGCCCGTACGGCCAGACTCTGCGGGTCCTCGTCCGCACCGGGTGAGTGGGCGCGCAGCGAGGAGATGTCCGCACCGGCACAGAAGGTGCTCCCCGCGCCGGTCAGCACCAGCGCCCGCACTCCGGGGTCCTGTGCGAGCCGTTCGAGTACGGTCGGCAGCGCGGTCCACATCGCGGCCGTCATCGCGTTGCGCTTGCCGGGGTTGCCGATGACGACGGTGGCGACTGAGTCCGTCACCTCCGCGGAGATCTGCCCCTGCTGCGGCTCCGTTCGGTCCATGGGCCGGATGCTATCGGGCGACACCTGGCCAGGATCGGTCGGGCAACCGACAAGATCGGGCTGACACGGTCGGAATTCATCGATAGCCGTCTACTTGTCGTCAGCGCCTCGGTATGGACCAACCCGTTCCCAACACTCGTGGCACACGCCAGGTCAACAGGTTCCCTGACCAGCCCGGCGGGCCTGATCAGGTTTTCCCTGACCACGATTCACGAGGGTGGGTGCGGGACTATGGAGAGCCCCGGGAGCGTCCCGGCGCGGTCACTGTCGTACGAAGGCGTCTGGCGGTTCACCGCACCGGCAGTGGAGGTGTCCGTGCCCCAGGCACGGCACGCCGTCCGTGATCTGATCCATCGCCAGGGCGTGCCGGTACGGGACGAACTGCTCCAGGGAATGCTGCTTATCATCTCCGAGCTGGTGACCAACGCCGTACGGCACGCGGCCCTGCTCTCACCCGAACTCGCGGTCGAGGTGGCGATCGGCGCCGACTGGATCAGGGTGGCCGTCGAGGACAACCACCCGTACCGACCCAGGGCGCTGGAGACCGACTACGCGCAGACCGGCGGCCGCGGTCTGCTGCTTGTCAGGGAGATCGCCCGCGAGGCGGGCGGCAGCTGCGACGTGGAGCACACCACGACCGGCGGGAAGGTCATCTGGGCGATGCTGCCCCTGGAGTCCCCCGACCCGTGGGCTACCAGCCGCTGGCCGAACCCGTGAGCTCCTTGATCGCCGGGCGTGCGGCGTCCAGCACCGTCATGAACCACGCGGAGAAGGTGTCCCGGCCGTGCCGCTCGGCCAGCTCCGCCGCGCTCACGAACGCCGTCTCGCCGATCTCCTCCGGGTCCGGGCGCAGCGAAGCCTGCACCATGCCCACGAAGAGGTGGTTGTACTCCTGCTCGACCAGGCCGGAGTCCGGGTCCGGGTGGTTGTAGCGGACGGTACCCGCCTCCGCCATCAGTGAAGGCGACACGCCCAGCTCCTCGAAGGTGCGCCGGGCGGCGGCGGTGAACGGCGCCTCACCCGGGTACGGGTGCCCGCAGCAGGTGTTCGACCAGACACCGGGGGAGTGGTACTTCCCGAGGGCGCGGCGCTGGATCAGCAGCCGCCCTTGCTCGTCGAAGAGGAACACCGAGAAGGCCCGGTGCAGCTGACCGGGTGCCTGATGGGCGGAGAGCTTCTCCGCGGTGCCGATGGTCTGACCGCTCTCGTCGACGAGTTCGAGCAAGATCGGCTGCATCGTGCCGTTCGGCGAGCTGTTCGCCGCGGTGGCGGGTGTGGTCGGCATAGCCATCCTTCGCTTCGGTCCACGGCCCTGGGGGCCAGCTCAGTCTGCCGTAAAAAAGCGGCTTGTCCGTACTTCACCGCTCTTGAGGCATGTCCGAGCCCGTCACGCGGCCGCGCGGCGGGCACGGACGGGGATCAGACCCCGAAGGCTTCGGGATACTCGATCATGCCCCGCGGCACGTCGGTGGAACCGTCCAGGACCAGCGCCATCATCGCTTCGTCGGGCACCTCGAACCCCGGTGCGATACCCAGCCGTGAGGCCGGGGCGAAGCCGAACCGGGGGTAGAACTCCGGATGGCCCAGCACCACGACCAGACGCTCCCCGCGAGCCCGTGCCGCGTCCAGCAGTGCCTTGATCACCACGGACCCCGCACCCTGCCGCTGGAACCGCGGCGCGGTGGCACACGGTGCCAGCGCGAGCGCGGGCGCGTCCCCGACACGGCAACGGGTCAGGAGGGCGTACGCCGCGATCGAGCCGTCCGGCGCCTCGGCCACGTACGAGAGACCGGGAAGCCACGCCGTGCCGTCCTCGCGCAGCGCGTCCACGAGGTCGGCCTCGTCGCGGGTCGGGAACGCCTCCGCGTTCACGGCGCGGACCGCCGGACGGTCGGCCGCCGTCTCCGGGCGTGCCCGCCAGCCGCCGCCGTTGTCGAGAACACCGCTCTGCGTCACGATGGATGCGCTCCTTCACCTGTGCGTTCGGTCCTGGTCTCGCTCGCGGAGCCCTTCAGTGGCACAGCCTCGCCTCGTGCTCCGCGTGGCCCCCCGGCTCCAGCTGGAACGTGCAGTGCTCGACGTCGAAGTGGGACCCGAGGCAACCCTGGAGGTCGTGCAGCATCTTCTCGTGGCCGACCGTGTCGAGCACCTCCTGTGCGACCACCACATGGGCCGAGAGCACCGGCATTCCCGAGGTGATGGTCCAGGCGTGCAGGTCATGGACGTCCTCCACACCCGGCAGGGCCCTGATGTGCTCGCGTACCTCCGCCATGTCGACGTCCTTGGGCGCCGCTTCGAGCAGCACGTTCAGCGTCTCCCTGAGCAGCTTGACCGTCCTTGGCACGATCATCAGGCCGATCACCAGCGAGGCGATCGGGTCGGCCGACTGCCAGCCGGTGGCCACGATGACGGCCGACGAGGCCAGCACCGTCACCGAACCGAGCGCGTCCGCGAGTACCTCGAGATAGGCCCCGCGCACATTGAGGCTCTCGCGCTGGCCGCGGACCAGCAGGGAGAGCGACACCATGTTGGCGATCAGGCCGACGAGAGCGAACGCGATGGCGAGCCCGCCCTTGGTCTCGGCCGGGGTGATGAAGCGCTGCACCGCCTCGTACAGCAGGAAACCGCCGACGCCGAGCAGCAGCAGGCAGTTGGCCAGCGCGGCGAGGATCTCGGCGCGGGCGAAGCCGTAGGTGCGCCGGGAGTCGGCCGGGCGGGCGGCGAAATGGATCGCCAGCAGTGACATGGCAAGACCCAGGCCGTCCGTGGCCATGTGCGCGGCGTCGGCGATCAGCGCCAGCGAGTCGGCCAGGATCCCGCCCACGATCTCCAGGGTCATCACGCTCAGCGTGATCGCCAGCGCGACCCGCAGCCGCCCCTTGTAGGCGGCGGCCGCGGTGCCTGTCGGCGGTGCGCCGTGCGTATGGCCGTGGTCGTGCCCAGCCCCCATGAGTGCAGCCTCCCGGGTCGTCGTCGGATGAGTCGGAGAGTGATCTGTCCGATTGGCCAGCCGGGGCCCAGTGAACTACGGGTGGGGGGTATCGGGCAACACGACGTTGAACACCGTTGTCATATGCTCTGACCTGCGGTTACGTCCGCAGGTCAGAGCGTGGTGACCATCAGCGGGCGGCGGCTTCGGGGTGGCGCAGCAGCCAGCCGTCCCAGGCCGACTCGACCATCTCGCGCACCCCGCGCCCGGCCGTCCAGCCCAGCTCCCTGCCGATCCGTTCGACCGAGGCCACGGCCTGCGCGGCGTCACCCGGCCTGCGCGGCGCCACGACCGCTGGGGTGCCGTGCCCCGTCACCTCGGCCACCAGCCGGGCGAGCTCCCGGACCGAGACGCCCTCACCGCGGCCGACGTTCACGGTGAGGTCGCCCGCTCCCTGCTGCGCGGTCAGCCGGCGGGCCACCGTCAGGTGCGCGTCGGCCAGGTCCGCGACATGGATGTAGTCGCGGATGCAGGTGCCGTCCGGGGTCGGGTAGTCGTCACCGAAGATCCGTGGAGCCTCACCACGGGTGATCCGGTCGAAGAACATCGGAATGATGTTGAACACCCCGGTGTCGGCGAGCTCGGGCCTGGCGGTGCCCGCCACATTGAAGTACCGCAGACAGGCCGTGGCGATCCCGTGGGCCTGCCCGGCCGCCCTGACCAGCCATTCACCGGCGAGCTTGGTCTCGCCGTACGGGTTGATCGGCACGGCCGGGGTGTCCTCCGTGATGAGCTCCGTGTCGGGCACCCCGTATACAGCGGCGGACGAGGAGAACAGGAAGCGCCGCACGCCCGCGGCGACCACGGCATCGAGCAGCACCGTCAGTCCGTGCACATTGTCGGCGTAGTAGCGCAGCGGCTGCTCCACGGACTCCCCGACCTGCTTCTTCGCCGCGAGATGCACCACACCGGTGACCGCGTGCTCGGCGAGCACCCGGTCGAGGGCCTCCCGTTCCAGCACCGACGCTCGCACCAGGGGCACTCCGTCGGGAAGCCGCCCCGGGATTCCGGTCGAGACGTCGTCGAGTACGACGACCTGCTCCCCGGCCGCGGCCATGGCGCCCGCCACATGGGCCCCGATATAGCCCGCTCCACCTGTAATCAGCCATGTCATGGCCGCCACCCTACGGCCCGGCCGCACCGGCCCGACCGTGCGCGTTTGTCGGTCGGGGTGCCGATCGTTGATGATCTAGGGGAGTGGGGTCTAGACGGCCCCACAGCACCCAAACCTCGGTGAGCTCGGGATTCCGGGCATCCGATAGCCTCAGCCGACATGCCGCCGTCCGGGTACCGGGCCGCCGTGCACGTTCACCGATCAGCGCCAAGGAGTGAGTCCGTCTGTCGACCGCCATCCTCACCGGCACGCCGGTACCCGGATCGCCGCTCGAAGGCGATCTGAGGTCGCTGGGCTTCGAAGTCCGTACCGCCTCCGGCGCCGACGGAACCGCAGCGCTCGTCGCCGCCGTCCCGGCAGGCGAACGGGTCGCCGTCGTGGACCCGCGACTCGTCGGCCATGTGCATGCCCTGCGTCTCGGCCTGACGGACCCCCGTTTCCCGGCCGCTGCCGTGCCGGGTGCGGTGACGGCCCAGCCGGAAGCGCGTACCGCGCTGCTGAGCGCCCTGCGCGCGGCGGCCGGGGAGACCTCCGCGTCCACCGGCGAGGCCACGCGCGTGGTGGCCGGGGAGACCTCCGCGTCCTCGGGCGAGGCCCCGTCCGCCACCGGGGCGGACACCGCACACCCCGCCACGGACCGGGCCGTCGTGCTCGCCGACCGGATCGCCGACGCGCTCGCCGCCGAGGGAGTCACCCCGCACCGGCCCGAGCTCGGCTCGCTCGTCTCGACCGTGCCGCAGGACCCCCAGGCCCGCAACGAGGCCCGCCAGGCGATCGCCGCCGTGGACGACGAGGCCGTACGGCTGCGCACGGCGGTGAAGTCCCGCGACGGCTTCTTCACCACCTTCTGCATCAGCCCGTACTCGCGCTACGTCGCCCGCTGGTGCGCCCGCCGCGGACTGACCCCCAACCAGGTCACCACGGCCTCGCTGATCACCGCGCTGATAGCGGCGGGCGCCGCCGCCACCGGCACCCGGGGCGGCTATGTCGCCGCCGGCTTCCTGCTTCTCTTCTCCTTCGTCCTGGACTGCACGGACGGACAGCTCGCCCGCTACGCCCTGAAGTACTCGACGATGGGGGCCTGGCTCGACGCCACCTTCGACCGGGCCAAGGAATACGCCTTCTACGCGGGCCTCGCCCTCGGATCCGCCAGGAACGGGGACGACGTCTGGGCCCTGGCCCTCGGCGCGATGGTGCTCCAGACCTGCCGGCACGTGGTGGACTTCTCGTTCAACGAGGCCAATCACGACGCGACCGCCAACACCAGTCCCACGGCCGCGCTCTCGGACCGGCTCGACAGCGTCGGTTGGACGGTCTGGGTACGCCGCATGATCGTGCTGCCGATCGGGGAGCGGTGGGCCATGATCGCTGTGCTGACGGCGGTGACCACGCCCCGGATCGTCTTCTACGCGCTGCTCGTCGGCTGCTCCTTCGCCGCCCTGTACACCACCGCCGGCCGGGTGCTCCGCTCGGTGACCCGCAAGGCGACCAGGACCGACCGCGCCGCCCAGGCCCTCGCGGACCTCGCCGACTCAGGCCGGCTCGCCGAGAGCTTCGCGGCGGCCTTCGCGGGGGTGGCGCGCGGCCTGCCCGGCATCGCGACCCTGCTGATCGCCACGGCCGGAGGCGCCGTCGTCGTGTGCGCCGCCGCCTTCAGCACCCCCGGCAGCTGGTGGCCGGTCGCCGCGGCCGCGCTGTACGTCGCGACCTCGGGCCTCGCGGTCGCCCGCCCTCTCAAGGGAGCCCTCGACTGGCTCGTTCCCCCGGTCTTCCGGGCCACCGAGTACGGCGTGATCCTGCTGCTCGCCGCCCGGTCCGAGGCGAACGGGGCGTTGCCTGCGGCTTTCGGGCTGGTCGCGGCAGTCGCCTACCATCACTACGACACGGTGTACCGCATCCGCGGTGGCACCGGCGCGCCGCCTGCCTGGCTGGTGCGTACCATCGGCGGCCACGAGGGCCGCACACTCGCGGTGTCGGTCCTCGCCGCCGCACTGGTGGCGCAGGGCTCCGGCTTCACCGTCGCGCTCACGGTGCTCGCGGTGGTCGTGGCCCTGGTGGTGCTCGTGGAGTCCATCCGCTTCTGGGTCTCCGCCGGAGCACCCGCCGTACATGACGAAGGAGAACCCGCATGATCGGCCTCGTACTGGCAGCCGGTGCAGGACGGCGTCTGCGTCCGTACACCGACACGCTTCCGAAGGCCCTCGTGCCCGTGAACGGGGACCTGTCGGTCCTCGACCTCACGCTCCGGAACTTCCATGAGATCGGCCTCACCGAGGTCGCCGTCGTCGTCGGCTACCGCAAGGAGGCCGTGTACGCACGCAAGGACGAGCTGGAGGCCACTTACGGCCTGAAGCTCACCCTGATCGACAACGACAAGGCAGAGGAGTGGAACAACGCCTACTCCCTGTGGTGCGCCCGTGACGTGCTGAAGCAGGGCGTGATCCTCGCCAACGGCGACACCGTGCACCCGGTCTCCGTGGAGCACACCCTGCTCGCCGCCCGTGGCAGCGGCCAGAAGATCATCCTCGCCCTCGACACGGTGAAGCAGCTCGCCGACGAGGAGATGAAGGTGATCACCGCCGACGGCGAGGGCGTGCGGAGGATCACCAAGCTGATGGACCCGGCCACCGCCACGGGCGAGTACATCGGCGTCACCCTGATCGAGCCCGATGCCGCCGAAGAGCTCGCCGACGCGCTGAGGACCACCTTCGAGCGCGACCCCGACCTCTACTACGAGGACGGCTACCAGGAGCTCGTCAACCGCGGTTTCACGATCGACGTGGCGCCGATCGGTGACGTCAAGTGGGTCGAGATCGACAACCACGACGACCTCGCGAAGGGCCGTGAGATCGCGTGCCAGTACTGACCCGGCTCATTCCCTCGCCGGTCGTCGTCGACATCAGCTGCGGGGCGATGGACGATCTGGCGGGCCTGCTGGCCGACCAGCGGATCTCCGCGTCGGGCGAGCTGGCGTTCGCGATCAGCAACGGCTCCGGCCAGGCGCTGCGCGAGCGGCTCGCCCCGGTGCTGCCCGGCGCCGACTGGTACGAGGTCGCGGACGGCACCATCGACTCGGCGGTCAGGCTGGCCGACGAGATCAAGGGCAAGCGCCGCTACGACGCGGTAGTCGGTCTCGGCGGAGGCAAGATCATCGACGTGGCGAAGTACGCTGCGGCGCGGGTCGGCCTGCCCCTGGTGGCGGTTGCCACCAACCTCGCCCACGACGGTCTGTGCTCGCCGATCTCCATCCTGGACAACGACAACGGGCGTGGCTCGTACGGAGTCCCCTCGCCGATCGCGATGGTGATCGACCTGGACGTGGTGCGCGAGGCCCCGGTCAGGTTCGTCCGCTCGGGCATCGGTGACGCGATCTCCAACATCTCCGCGATCGCCGACTGGGAGCTCTCCCACAAGATCACCGGGGAGTCCGTCGACGGACTGGCCGCCGCCATGGCCCGGACCGCGGGCGAGGCCGTGCTGCGCCACCCCGGGGGCGTCGGCGACGACGAGTTCCTGACGGTGCTCGCCGAGGCGCTCGTCCTCTCCGGTATCGCCATGTCGATCAGCGGCGACTCGCGTCCCTCCTCCGGGGCCTGCCACGAGATCAGCCATGCCTTCGACCTGCTCTACCCCACGCGGGCCGCCAGCCACGGCGAGCAGGCCGGCCTCGGAGCCGCCTTCGCGATGCACCTGCGCGGCGCCCATGAGCAGTCCGCGTTGTTCGCCGAGGTGCTCCGCCGGCACGGGCTGCCGGTGCTGCCCGACGAGATGGGCTTCTCGTCCGAGGAGTTCGTCCGCGCCGTCGAGTACGCGCCGCAGACCCGCCCTGGACGCTTCACCATCCTCGAGCACCTCGACCTGTCCACCGACCAGATCAGGGACGCGTACGCCGACTATGCCAAGACCATCCGTAGCTGAGCTCCGCCCGGTCGTGCACCCGGCGGGTGTGAAGGACCGGCGCAGCGGCGAGCACTGGGGCGGACGCCTCTACATGCGGGAGATCTCGCTGCGCATCACCCGCCTGCTGGTCACCACCAAGGTCACCCCGAACCAGCTGACCTATCTGATGACCGTCGCCGGTGTGCTGGCGCTGCCCGCCCTCCTGGTGCCGGGCATCTGGGGCGCCGTGCTCGGCGTCGTCATGGTCCAGCTCTACCTGCTGCTGGACTGCGTGGACGGCGAGGTCGCCCGCTGGAAGAAGCAGTACTCCCTGTCCGGCGTATACCTGGACCGGGTCGGTGCCTATCTGTGCGACGCCGCGGTCCTGGTCGGTTTCGGCCTGCGCGCGGCTGACCTGTGGAGCGGCGGCGGGATCGACTGGCTGTGGGCCTTCCTCGGCACTCTCGCGGCGCTCGGCGCCATCCTGATCAAGGCCGAGACCGACCTGGTCGGGGTGGCCCGGCACCAGGCCGGGATGGAGCCGGTGAAGGACGCGGCGGCCGAGCCGCGCTCGTCCGGGATGGCGCTCGCCCGCCGGGCGGCCGCCGCGCTGAAGTTCCACCGGCTGGTACTCGGCATCGAGGCCTCGCTGCTCATCCTGGTGCTCGCCATCGCCGACCAGATCCGGGGCGATCTGTTCTTCTCCCGCCTCGGCGTCGCCGTGCTGGCCGCCATCGCGCTGCTCCAGACGGTGCTGCACCTGGTGTCCATCCTCGTCTCCAGCAGGCTGAGGTGAGCGTATGACCAACAGCATGAAACTCGGTGCGGTCGTCATCACGATGGGCAACCGGCCCGACGACCTGCGCGCCCTGCTGGACTCCGTCGCCAAGCAGGAGGGCGACCCCGTCGAGGTGATCGTGGTCGGCAACGGCGCTCCGGTGACCGGCGTGGACGACTTCCCTTTCGTACGGACCGTGGACCTGCCCGAGAACCTGGGCATCCCGGGCGGGCGGAACGTGGGTATCGAAGCCTTCGGGCCGTCCGGTACGGAGGTCGACGCGCTGCTCTTCCTCGACGACGACGGTCTGCTGCCGAACAACGACACCGCGGAGCTGGTCCGCCGGGCGTTCACCGACGACCCGGCCCTGGGCATCGTCAGCTTCCGGATCGCCGACCCGGAGACCGGTGCCACCCAGCGTCGCCACGTGCCGCGGCTGAGGGCGTCCGACCCGATGCGCTCCTCGCGGGTGACGACCTTCCTGGGCGGTGCCAACGCCGTCCGGACCAAGGTCATCGCCGAGGTCGGAGGGCTCCCGGACGAGTTCTTCTACGCCCATGAGGAGACGGACCTCGCCTGGCGGGCCCTGGATGCCGGCTGGATGATCGACTACCGCTCCGACATGGTGCTGAACCACCCGCCGACCCCGCCCTCGCGGCATGCGGTCTACCACCGCATGGTGGCCCGTAACCGGGTGTGGCTGGCTCGTCGCAATCTGCCCGCGCCGCTGGTGCCGCTGTACCTCGGTGTCTGGATTCTTCTCACACTCGCCAGGCGTCCCTCGCTGTCGGCGCTCAAGGCGTGGTTCGGTGGATTCAAGGAGGGCTGGACGACTCCCTGCGGGCCCCGCAGGCCCATGAAGTGGCGTACGGTATGGCGGCTGACAAGGCTGGGCCGACCACCCGTCGTGTGACGGACCGCGGTCTGAGAGCATCGGGCGCGATCCGGGCCCTGGCCGCCACCTGAGCCCCCAACTGACGCGCATCTTGAACACGAAAGTTTCAACTTGTGAGTGACACAACCCATGACGGTGCGATCGTGACGGCCGCCCCGCCATCTCCCGACGCCGGGCTGAAGCCGGCGGAGCTGGCCGCCAAGTACGGCCTCACGGTGAGCGGTGCCCGACCGGGGCTCTTCGAGTACGTCAGGCAGCTCTGGGGCCGCCGCCACTTCATCCTCGCCTTCTCGTCGGCGAAGCTCACGGCCCAGTACAGCCAGGCCAAGCTCGGCCAGCTGTGGCAGGTGGCGACACCGCTGCTCAACGCGTTCGTCTACTACCTGATCTTCGGGCTCATCCTCGGCGCGGGGCGCGGGATGTCGAAGGAGGTCTACATCCCGTTCCTGGTGACGGGTGTGTTCGTGTTCACCTTCACCCAGACCTCGGTGATGGCGGGCGTACGGGCGATCTCCGGAAACCTGGGCCTGGTGAGGGCCCTGCACTTCCCGCGTGCCTCGCTGCCCATCTCCTTCGCGCTCCAGCAGCTCCAGCAGCTGTTGTTCTCGATGATCGTGCTGGTGCTCGTCGCGGTCGCGTTCGGCAGCTACCCCTCGCTCAGCTGGCTGCTGGTGATTCCGGCGCTCGCCCTCCAGTTCGTGTTCAACGTCGGCCTCGCGCTGATCATGGCCCGCTGGGGCAGCAACACCCCCGACCTGGCCCAGCTGATGCCGTTCATCATGCGTACCTGGATGTACGGCTCCGGCGTGATGTTCTCGATCCAGGAGATGCTCAAGGGCAAGCCGAGCTGGATCGCCGACGTGCTGATGTACAACCCGGCGGCCGTCTACATGGACCTGATGCGGTTCGCCCTGATCGACGGGTACGACAAGTCGAACCTGCCGTCGCACGTCTGGTTCGCGGCCCTGGCCTGGGCCGTCCTGCTGGGCGTCGTCGGGTTCGTGTACTTCTGGAAGGCTGAGGAGCGGTACGGCCGTGGCTGACGAGATCAGGACCCCGAGTGGCGCACGAGTGCCCACCGTCATCGCCGACGACGTCCACATCGTGTACCGCGTCAACGGCGCGAGCGGCGGGCGCGGCAGTGCCACCGCCGCGCTGAGCCGGATACTCAAGCGCGACCGCGAGGAGGCGCGCGGGGTGCGCAAGGTGCACGCCGTGCGCGGTGTCACCTTCACCGCCTACCGAGGCGAGGCCATCGGGCTCATCGGCACCAACGGCTCCGGCAAGTCGACCCTGCTGCGTGCCATCGCCGGACTGCTGCCCACGGAGAGCGGGAAGGTCTACACCGACGGCCAGCCGTCCCTGCTGGGCGTGAACGCGGCGCTCATGGGCGATCTGACCGGTGAGCGCAACGTCATCCTCGGTGGTCTTGCCATGGGCATGTCGCGCGAGGAGGTGCGGGAGCGCTACGAGGGCATCGTCGACTTCTCCGGTATCAACGAGAAGGGCGACTTCATCACGCTGCCGATGCGCACGTACTCCTCCGGTATGGGTGCCCGTCTGCGGTTCGCCATCGCCGCCGCCAAGGACCACGACGTCCTCATGATCGACGAGGCGCTGGCCACCGGTGACCGCAAGTTCCAGATCCGCTCGGAGGAGCGCATCCGCGAGCTGCGCGAGCATGCGGGCACGGTCTTCCTGGTGAGCCACAGCCTGGGCTCCATCCGGGACACCTGCGACCGGGTGCTGTGGCTGGAGAAGGGCGAGCTGCTGATGGACGGGCCGACCGCCGAGGTCCTCAAGGCGTACGAGAAGGAGACCGGGAAGTAGCCCCGGTCGGGCGAGCACGGCAGCGGGGCCCCACCGGAGCGATCCGGTGGGGCCCCGCACCGGGTCGGTGGCTCAAAGAGCCGTCAATTCCTGTGCCCCCTGGGGTGGTTGGTCGCGGATCGCAGTGTTCTTGTGACGCTCGCAGCACCCCGTCCCGGAGTCGGGGGCTGTACAACGTAAGCTGTAACGGTGCTGATTCACGGCGGCGTGTCCGAAATAGGATGTATTGGGTCGGCAGTGTAGAACGGGAGATGTGACGGCTATGACGGAAGATCTCCAGCTCCGCGTGTACGGCGCCGTCCCCGCAGCGGGCAGCCCGACGTGACGGGAACCCGGCAGGTGCGCCCCGACGCCGCCCCGCGCACCACACTGGACAAGGCCGCCCACGAGAACTTTCCCGTGGCCCCCTTCTTTCTCCCGCGGGCCTGGCGCGACCATCTGATGGCCGTGTACGGCTACGCACGGCTCGTCGACGACATCGGTGACGGAGACCTCGTACCCGGTGGGGCGGACGCCGCCCACCTCGGCCTCGACCCGGGGCAGGCCCAGGACCGGATCATGATGCTGGACGCCCTCGAGGCCGATCTGCGGCGTGTCTTCCGGGACGGCGACGGCTCCGTGGAGGGCGGGGACCCCCCGCGTCATCCGCTGCTCCGGGCCCTGGTGCCCACCGTCCGCCGCCACGCGCTCACCCCCGAGCCGTTCACCGGACTGATCGAGGCAAACCGCCAGGACCAGTTCGTCAGCCGCTACGAGACCTACGAGGACCTCGTCGCCTACTGCGCCCTGTCCGCGAATCCGGTGGGCCGGCTCGTGCTCGCCGTCACCGGCACCACCAGCCCCGAGCGGATCCGCCTGTCCGACACCGTCTGCACTGCGCTCCAGATCGTGGAACACCTGCAGGACATCGCGGAGGACCTGGCCGCCGACCGGATCTACCTCCCCGCCGACGACATGAAACGGTTCCGGGTGAGTGAGGCCGATCTCGCGGCGCCGACCGCGAGCGAGCGGGTGCGCGAGCTCGTCGCGTTCGAGGCCGGGCGCGCCGGGCGGCTGCTCGACGAGGGCATTCCGCTCGTGGCTTCCGTGCACGGCAGGCTCAGGCTGCTGCTCGCCGGATTCGTGGGCGGTGGGCGCGCCGCCCTCGCGGCGATCGAGGCGGCCGGGTATGACGTACTCCCCGGACCACCCGCACCGACCAGGGCGGGACTCGTGCGCGAAGTGGCAGCTGTCGTGCGCAGAGCCAGTAGAGAGGGGTGAGCCGAAACATGGAGGGACACCCGCCCATGTCCGCGCCGGTACGGGCCGCGTACAGCTACTGCGAGGCCGTCACCGGGCAGCAGGCACGGAACTTCGCCTACGGGATCCGCCTGTTGCCTCCGGACAAGCGGCAGGCCATGTCCGCGCTGTACGCCTTCTCCCGCCGGGTCGACGACATCGGTGACGGCGGCCTCGGCGAGCCGGCGAAACACGAGCGGCTCGAGTCGACCCGTGAACTCCTCAGCAGGATCCGCGGTGACAAGGTCGACGAGGACGACACCGACCCGGTGGCCGTGGCGCTCGCCGACGCGGCGCGCCGCTTCCCGATCCCGCTCGGCGGGCTGGACGAGCTGATCGACGGGGTCCTCATGGACGTCCGCGGCGAGACCTATGAGACCTGGGACGACCTCAAGGTCTACTGCCGGTGTGTCGCGGGCGCCATCGGCCGGCTGTCGCTCGGTGTGTTCGGCACGCAGCCCGGCGCGCGCGGCGCCGACCGCGCATCCGAGTACGCCGACACGCTGGGGCTCGCTCTCCAGCTCACCAACATCCTCCGCGACATCCGCGAGGACGCGGCGGGCGGCCGCACCTATCTGCCTTCCGACGACCTCGCCAAGTTCGGCTGCTCCACGGGCCTCAGCAGCCCGGTGCCGCCCGACGGCGCGGACTTCGCCGGCCTCGTGCACTACGAAGTGCGGCGTGCCCGGGGCCTGTTCGTGGAGGGCTACCGGCTGCTGCCCATGCTCGACCGGCGCAGCGGGGCCTGTGTGGCGGCCATGGCCGGGATCTACCGGCGGCTGCTCGACCGCATCGAGCGCGACCCCGAGGCCGTGCTGCGTGGCCGGGTCTCGCTGCCGGGCCGGGAGAAGGCCTTCGTGGCCGTCCGTGGACTGTCGGGTTTCGACGCCCGGCATGTCTCCCGGAGCGTCCTGCCGCAGGCCGTCAGGAGGCGCACCTGATGCGGCCCCGTGCTTCCGGTCAGCCCCGTACCATCCGCGCCGTCCGTGGTGCCCGTGCATCCCTTCCCCCCGGGAGCCGCCGGGGCCGCCACTCCCGCCGTGAACCCGGTGACCCCTGTGACGGCCGTGCTCTCAGTGCCCGCTGGGTAGCTCGTTGTGTACCGTGTCCCCCGCACACCGGTAACCGGGGTGCAACCCTCCGCGATATCGCCGCGTCTTTGTCCAGTGCGATGCGGGGAACCACGACGGGGGACACGCGGGCCGGAGCATCGCGGTCGTACCCCCCGTGCTTCGAGGACGGGGAGGGCCCATGACGGCACATGGCGCCGCGGCGGCACAGCCGCATGCGGTGGTGGTCGGTGGTGGACTCGCGGGCGTCACCGCCGCCCTGCGGCTCGCCGACTCGGGACTGCGCGTCACCCTGGTCGAGAACAGGCCGCGCCTGGGCGGTCTCGCGTTCTCGTTCCGGCGAGGTGAGCTGAGCGTCGACAACGGCCAGCACGTGTATCTGCGGTGCTGCACCGCCTACCGCTGGTTCCTCGACCGGGTGGATGGCGCACGTCTGGCCCCGCTCCAGGACCGGCTCGACGTCCCCGTACTCGATGTCGCCGATCCACGCCGCCCGCGCCTCGGGCACCTGCGCCGCACCGCGCTGCCCGTGCCGCTGCACCTCGCCGGCAGCCTGGCCGGGTATCCGCACCTCTCGCTCGCCGAGCGGGCGGCCGTCGGTCGGGCCGCGCTCGCGCTCGGGCGGCTCGACCCCGCCGACCCGGCCCTGGACACCCTTGACTTCGCCACCTGGCTCGGCCGGCACGGCCAGTCCCGGCGTGCCATCGAGGCCCTGTGGGACCTCGTCGGCGTGGCGACCCTCAACGCCACGGCGGACCACGCGTCCCTGGGCCTCGCCGCGATGGTGTTCAAGACCGGACTGCTCTCCGCACCGGGCGCCGCCGACATCGGCTGGGCCAGGGTCCCGCTCGGTGACCTCCATGACACGCTGACCCGCAAGGCTCTCGACTGCGCCGGCGTGCGCACCGAACTACGTACTCGTGCCAGTGCCGTCATCCGCACCGAGGAAGGCCGCTGGAACGTCACAGCAGGCACCCTGAGTCTCGACGCGGACACCGTCGTTCTGGCCGTGCCCCAGCGCGAGACGCACGCCCTGCTGCCCGAAGGCACCCTCGACCAGCCGGACCGGCTGCTCGACATCGGCACCGCACCGATCCTCAACATCCATGTGGTCTACGACCGCAAGGTGCTGCGCCGGCCGTTCTTCGCCGCACTGGGCAGTCCCATCCAGTGGGTCTTCGACCGCACGGACGCCTCAGGACTCGCCCAAGGCCAGTATCTGGCCCTCTCCCAGTCCGCCGCACACGACGAGATCGACGCCTCGGTCACCGCGCTGCGCGAACGCTATCTGCCCGAGCTGGAACGGCTGCTGCCCGCCGCGCACGGCGCGGAGGTGCGGGACTTCTTCGTCACCCGGGAGCGCACCGCCACCTTCGCACCCACCCCAGGCGTCGGCAGGCTACGGCCCGCCGCGCGCACCCGCGCATCCGGCCTGTACCTGGCCGGCTCCTGGACCGCCACCGGCTGGCCCGCGACCATGGAAGGCGCTGTGCGCAGCGGTATCAGCGCCGCCGCCGCCGCGCTGACCGATCTCGGCCGCCCCCATGAACATCCGCTCAAGGAGGCGGCATGACACCGAGCACTGGAACCAGAGGAGAGAAAGTGCCGACTGCGCCCTCGGCGAACCCGGCTGTTGACACCGTGGACGTCACCGCGCTGCTCGAGCGCGGGCGGACCCTGTCCACCCCGGTGCTGCGCGCTGCCGTGGACCGGCTCGCGCAGCCCATGGACACCGTCGCCGCCTACCACTTCGGCTGGATCGACGCCCAAGGACGCCCTGCCGACGGCGACGGCGGCAAGGCCGTAAGGCCTGCCCTCGCGCTGCTGTCCGCCGAGGTGGCCGGGGCAGCCCCCGAAGTCGGTGTTCCCGGTGCCGTCGCCGTCGAACTGGTGCACAACTTCTCGCTGCTCCACGACGATCTGATGGACGGTGACGAGCAGCGCCGCCACCGCGACACGGTGTGGAAGGTGCACGGACCGGCCCAGGCCATCCTGGTCGGCGACGCGCTCTTCGCACTGGCCAACGAGATCCTGCTGGAACTCGGCACGGTCGAGGCGGGGCGTGCCACCCGCAGGCTGACCGCGGCCACCCGCGGGCTCATCGACGGCCAGGCCCAGGACATCTCCTTCGAGCACCGCGAGCGGGTCACCGTCGAGGAGTGCCTGGAGATGGAGGGCAACAAGACCGGCGCGCTGCTCGCCTGCGCGGTGTCGATCGGCGCGGTGCTCGGCGGCGCCGACGACCACACCGCCGACACCCTGGAGACCTACGGCTACCACCTCGGACTCGCCTTCCAGGCCGTGGACGACCTGCTCGGCATCTGGGGCGACCCCGAGTCGACCGGCAAGCAGACCTGGAGCGACCTGCGTCAGCGCAAGAAGTCGCTGCCGGTCGTCGCCGCGCTCGCTGCGGGCGGCCCCGCGTCCGAGCGGCTGGGCGAACTGCTTGCCGCCGACGCGAAGAGCAGCGACTTCGACAGCTTCTCCGAGGAGGAGTTCGCCACCAGGGCGGCTCTGATCGAGGAAGCCGGCGGTCGCGAGTGGACCGCCGACGAGGCCCGCAGGCAGCACGCGATCGCGGTGGGCGCGCTGGACCGTATCGAGATGCCGGACCGGGTCAGGGCGCAGCTCGTCGCGCTCGCCGATTTCGTGGTCGTACGCAAGAGATGACGACAGCGGTACGGAGCGCCCCTCACGCAGCCGGTCACACGGCCGGTCGCGGAGCCGATCAGGCGAGAGAGAACACCGCGCGAGAGATGATCACCCTCAATCGCATATGAGCTCGCAGTCGCCGGCCGGTGCCCCTGACGGCACCGGCCGACGGCAGACCCGCAGCAGCAGAGATCCGACTGCACGAAGGGGAAGCCATGACAGCGACGACCGACGGAAGCTCCGGGGCCCCGGTACCCCGCGCAGCCGCGGCCAGCGAACCGACCTCCACGCCTACCGACCCACCCTCATCCGGCGACCCTGCTCCAGGGGCCGATGCGCTCTTCGCCGCCGAGCGGGCGGCGCAGCGGTCCGCGGAGTACCTGCTCGACATCCAGGACGCCGGGGGCTGGTGGAAGGGCGACCTCGAGACCAATGTCACGATGGACGCCGAGGATCTGATGCTCCGCCAGTTCCTGGGTGTCCAGGACGAGAAGACCACCCTTGCGACGGCCCGCTTCATCCGCGGCAAGCAGCGTGACGACGGCGCATGGGCCACGTTCCACGGCGGTCCCGGAGAGATCTCCGCCACCGTGGAGGCCTATGTCGCGCTGCGCCTTGCGGGCGACCGCCCCGGTGACCCGCACATGGACCGTGCGGCGGCCTGGATCCGTGCCCGGGGCGGGATCGCGGCGAGCCGGGTCTTCACCCGCATCTGGCTGGCGCTCTTCGGCTGGTGGAAGTGGGAGGACCTGCCCGAACTGCCGCCCGAACTGATCTTCCTGCCCTCATGGTTCCCGCTCAACATCTACGACTTCGGCTGCTGGGCCCGGCAGACCATCGTCCCGCTCACCATCGTCTCCGCCAAGCGGCCCGTGCGCCCCGCGCCGTTCCCGCTCGATGAGCTGCACACCGACCGCCGCTGCCCCAGTCCGCCCAGGCCCCTTGCGCCCGCAGCGAGTTGGGACGGAGTCTTCCAGCGCCTCGACAAGGTGCTGCACGGCTACCGCAAGGTCGCCCTTCGTCCCCTGCGGCGTGCGGCGTTGAACGCCGCGGCGCGCTGGATCGTCGAGCGGCAGGAGAACGACGGCTGCTGGGGCGGTATCCAGCCGCCCGCCGTCTACTCGCTGATCGCGCTGCATCTGCTCGGCTACGACCTTCGGCATCCCGTGATGCGCTCGGGTCTCGAGTCGCTCGACCGCTTCGCCGTCTGGCGGGAGGACGTAACGCCGGGGGAGGGCGGCCACGGGGGTGGCCCCGTGCGGATGATCGAGGCCTGCCAGTCGCCGGTCTGGGACACCTGCCTCGCCACCATCGCCCTCGCCGACGCCGGACTGCCCCCCGACCATCCGGCCCTGGTGAAGGCCGCCGACTGGATGCTCGCCGAGGAGGTCGTCAAACGCGGCGACTGGGCCGTGCGCAAACCCCGGCTCGCCCCTGGCGGCTGGGCGTTCGAGTTCCACAACGACAACTATCCCGACATCGACGACACCGCCGAGGTCATCCTGGCCCTGCGCAGGGTCAGGCACCCTGATCCGGAGCGCGTCGAGGCCGCGATCGCACGAGCCGGCAACTGGACGCTCGGGATGCAGTCGAAGAACGGCGCCTGGGCGGCATTCGACGCCGACAACACCAGCGGGCTGCCCAACCGGCTGCCGTTCTGCGACTTCGGCGAGGTGATCGACCCGCCGTCCGCCGATGTCACCGCCCATGTCGTGGAGATGCTCGCCCACGAGGGGCGCGCCCACCACCCCCGTACCCGCGCCGGCCTTGAATGGCTGCTCGCCGAACAGGAGCCGAACGGAGCGTGGTTCGGGCGCTGGGGCGTCAACTACCTCTACGGAACGGGCTCGGTCGTACCGGCGCTCACCGCTGCGGGTCTGCCCACCGGGCACCCCGCCATCCGGCGTGCCGTCCGCTGGCTCGAGTCCGTGCAGAACGAGGACGGCGGCTGGGGGGAGGATCTGCGCTCCTACCGCGACACCGCGTCCGTCGGCAAGGGCGTGTCCACCGCGTCGCAGACCGCATGGGCCCTGATGGCCCTGCTGGCCGCGGGGGAGCGGGACGGCAAGGCGGCCGAGCGCGGCATCGCCTTCCTCACCGACACCCAGCGCCCGGACGGCTCCTGGGACGAGCCGCACTTCACCGGCACCGGTTTCCCCTGGGACTTCTCCATCAACTACCACCTCTACCGCCAGGTCTTCCCGCTCACCGCACTCGGCCGCTACGTGCACGGCGAGCCTTCGGCCCGCCGGAACGGGGTCTGACCGTGGACGCCTCGGATTCCGCAGGCCGCACCGCCCCCGCCGGCCCCGCCGATCAGTCCGGGCGCGGGCAGTCCGGCGGCGGGCCGTCCGAGCTGCTGATCGCCTGTGCGCTGGGCATCGAGCAGCTCGCCCTGCGCGGCGGACGCAAACGCCGTGCCGGCGCGCCCGGACCGGTGACCGTACTCCGTACGGGTATGGGCCCGGCGAACGCGCAGCGGGCCGTCAGCCGTGCGCTCCTCGACCGGCGAGGCACCGGCACCGCGGTCCTGGCCTCCGGCTTCTGCGCCGGGCTCGTCCCGGGCATGCACCCGGGCGACCTGGTGGTGGCGGCCGAGACCCGCGGCCCCTGGGGGGCCACCACCTGCGACGGCGCCGAGCTGCTGGTCCGGGAGCTGTCCCGTGCCGTACCCGGTCGCACCGTCCACTGCGGCCCGCTGACCGGTTCCGATCACGTGGTGCGCGGCCAGGAGCGCACGGCGCTGGCCGCCACCGGGGCGATCGCGGCGGACATGGAGTCCGCCGCCACGCTCCACAGCGCTCTGAGCGCGGGCGTGCGCCCCGTTGCGGCCGTCCGGGTGGTCGTGGACGCTCCAGAGCATGAACTGGTACGCATCGGCACGGTCCGCGGTGGAATATCGGCAATCCGTGTCCTGCGTGCCGTGCTTCCGGCTTTCCATGAATGGCACCGTTCTTCGCTGCTCCCCAGGAGGTGAGCCAGATGGCCATGCCGCTCCGCCAATCCATCAGGGTCGGGACCTACCTCTTCGAACAGAAGCTCCGCAGGCGGGAGAAGTTTCCGCTGATCGTGGAGCTGGAGCCGTTGTTCGCATGCAATCTGAAGTGCGAGGGATGCGGGAAGATCCAGCATCCGGCGGGCGTGCTCAAGCAGCGCATGCCCGTCGCGCAGGCGGTCGGCGCCGTGCTGGAGTCCGGGGCGCCGATGGTGTCGATCGCCGGTGGTGAACCGCTGATGCATCCTCAGATCAGTGAGATCGTGAGCCAGTTGGTCAAGAGGAAGAAGTACGTCTTCCTGTGCACCAACGCGATGCTGCTGCGCAAGAAGATGGACGAATTCACCCCGTCCCCGTTCTTCGCCTTCGCCGTCCACATCGACGGGCTGCGTGAGCGCCATGACGAGTCCGTCGCCAAGGAGGGCGTGTTCGACGAGGCCGTGGCGGCCATCAAGGAGGCCAAGCAGCGCGGCTTCCGGGTCACCACCAACTCCACCTTCTTCAACACCGACACCCCGCAGACCGTCATCGAGGTGCTGAACTACCTCAACGACGAGCTCGAGGTCGACGAGATGATGATCTCGCCCGCCTACGCCTACGAGAAGGCACCCGATCAGGAGCACTTCCTCGGGGTCGAGCAGACCCGCGAGCTGTTCCGGAAGGCCTTCGCCGGAGGCAACCGGAGACGCTGGCGGCTGAACCACTCACCGCTATTCCTGGACTTCCTCGAAGGCAGGGTCGACTTCCCGTGCACGGCATGGGCGATCCCGAACTACTCGCTCTTCGGCTGGCAGCGGCCGTGCTATCTGATGAGCGACGGCTACGTGCCGACGTACCGTCAGCTCGTGGAGGAGACCGACTGGAGCAAGTACGGCCGGGGCAAGGACCCGCGCTGTGCCAACTGCATGGCGCACTGCGGCTATGAACCGACCGCGGTACTCGCCACCATGGGCTCCCTCAAGGAGTCGTTGAGGGCCGCCCGGGAGACGGTGTCCGGCAACCGCTGACGGGGAGAGAGCGAGGGGTACGGGCGATGAGCGAAGGGTTCGACCTCGGGCGCCTGCTCGCGGAGCGCGGCGGCGAACGCTACGAGCTGCACGGCAGGTATCTCAACCACCAGCTGCCGCGCATGCTCCGCACCATCGGCTTCGACAAGGTGTACGAGCGCGGTGAGGGCGCGTACTTCTGGGACACGGACGGCAACGACTACCTCGACATGCTCGCCGGCTTCGGCGTCATGGGTCTCGGCCGGCACCACCCCGTCGTGCGCAAGGCCCTGCACGACGTGCTCGACGCCTCGCTCCCCGATCTCACCCGCTTCGACTGCTCACCCCTTCCCGGGCTGCTGGCCGAGCAGCTGCTGGCGCACAGCCCGCACCTGGACCGGGTGTACTTCGGCAACAGCGGTACGGAGGCCGTCGAGACGGCCCTGAAGTTCGCCCGGTACGCCACGGGCAGACCCAGGGTCCTGTACTGCGCCCATGCCTTCCACGGGCTGACCACGGGTTCCCTCTCGGTCAACGGTGAGGCGGCCTTCCGCGACGGCTTCGCCCCGCTGCTCCCCGACACGGCCGTCGGGCTCGGCGATCTGGCCGCGCTGGAACGGGAGCTGGGACGCGGGGACGTGGCGGCCTTCGTCGTGGAGCCCATCCAGGGCAAGGGCGTGCACGAGGCCCCGCCCGGTTTCCTGCCCGCCGCACAGGAACTGCTGCGCCGGCACCGAGCCCTGCTGATCGTGGACGAGGTGCAGACCGGCCTCGGCAGGACCGGGGACTTCTACGCGTATCAGCACGAAGCCGGGGTGGAGCCCGATCTGGTGTGTGTGGCGAAGGCGCTCTCGGGCGGCTGTGTCCCGGTCAGCGCCACCCTCGGCAGGGACTGGATCTTCAAGAAGGTCTACTCGTCCATGGACCGGGTGCTGGTGCACTCGGCGAGCTTCGGCGCGAACGCCCAGGCGATGGCCGCGGGGCTCGCGGTGCTCGCGGTCCTGGAGGACGAGCAGCTCGTCGCGAACGCGAGGGCCATCGGTGAACTGCTGAAGTCGCGGCTCACCGCCCTCGTGGACCGCTACGAGCTGCTGAAGGAGGTCCGCGGCCGGGGCCTGATGATCGGCATCGAGTTCGGCAGGCCGTCCTCGCTGAGACTGCGCGGCCGGTGGACCATGCTGCAAGCCGCGCGCAAGGGACTCTTCGCGCAGATGGTGGTGGTGCCGCTGCTCCAGAAGCACCGGATCCTCACCCAGGTCTCCGGGGACCATATGGAAGTGATCAAGCTGATTCCACCGCTGGTCATCGGAGAGGCGGAGGTCGACCGGTTCGTTGCGGCGTTCACCGCCGTGATGGACGAGGCGCACGGGGGCGGCGGGCTGATGTGGGACTTCGGCAGGACGCTGGTGAAGCAGGCTGTGGCCCAGCGCTAGCGTCCCCGGGAGCCGCTTTGCCTCTGAGGCAAGAAATTTGCCCCAGAGGGAAGATCCTGGCGCAATGGACGCATGAGTCCTTCCGCCTCAGAGCCTCCGGGGCAGCCGGTGGGCGAGCTGCCCGATATGGCCCCGCGGCTGCGCGACCTTCGCCGCCGCCGCGGTCTCACCCTGGAGGCAGCCGCCCGGCGTGCGTGCCTGTCACCCGCGCATCTCTCCCGGCTGGAGACCGGCCATCGGCAGCCTTCGCTCCCGATGCTGCTCGCCCTCGCGAGGATCTACGGCACGACCGTCGCAGAGCTGCTCGGTGAGCACCCACCGGAACGCGACTCCGTCATCCGCGGTGGCGGGATGGGACCCGCTGAGGCCGACGGCTGGAGCTACCGGCAGGCCGGCGGCCGGGGCCGCGCCATGCAGGCCCTGCGGGTGCGGGTGCCCCACGGGGCCCAGGGTGATCTGGTGCGGGTCCATCCGGGTGAGGAGTGGCTCTACGTCCTGGACGGCCGGCTCCGGCTGGGCCTCGGGGACACCGTCCATGAGCTCGCCCCGGGGGACAGCGCGCACTTCGACTCGCTCACCCCGCACCGTATCGCCTCCGCCACACCAGGCGGGGTCGAGCTGCTGTTCGTCCACACCCTGCTCCAGAGCCCCGATCCGCACGCGCGACCGCACACCTGAGGAGACCCGCATGCCCGATGCACTTGAGAAGTCCTCGCCGAGCGACCAGAAGTTCCCGCTAGGCCTGGCCGTCCGGCTGTTCGCCTACCTGGTCGCGGGCCACCTGTTCGCGGCGTTCCTCTACCTGCTGTTCACGGTCGGCGGGCAGTGAGGCCGGGGGCGCGCGGAGGTATCAGGCCGCGCCGTCCAGCAGACGGTCGCGCAGCCGCTCCCGGGTCTCGGGCGCGATGCCGAGCCCCTCGGAGAGATAGCGCTCGGGGCCGCCCCAGGTCTCCTCGATGGTCTCGAAGGCCGCCGCCAGGTATTCCGCGCGGGCATCGAAGAGCGGGTTGAGCAGGTCCATGACCTCGGGGGACATGCCGGCGGACGAGGTGTCGCTGCGGCGCACCTTGTAGCGGCGGTGCGGATCGTTCGACTTCAGGTAGTCGGCCTCGATGGCGTCCCGCTCGACGCCCACCGCGAGCAGGGAGATCGCGATCGACAGGCCCGCGCGGTCCTTGCCCGCGGCGCAGTGCATCAGGGCGGGGACACTGTCCTCGGCGAGGGAGTGCAGCACGCTGCTGTGCTCCTCGGTCCGCTCCTTGATCATCTTCCGGTACGAGTCGGACATCCGGCCGGCCGCCTTGCCGTCGGCGAGGATCGAGCGCAGCTGTTCGAGATTGCCGTCGCGCACCATCATCCAGAACTCGGCGCCGTCGGCGGGGTCGCTGAGCGGGATGTTCACGTTCCGCACTCCGGGCAGCTCGACGTCGGCCCCCTCGAGCTTGTGGTCGGCCGCGTTGCGGAAGTCGAAGATCGTGTGGAGCCCCAGGGACGCGAGGAACACCGCGTCGTCGGCGGTGGCGTGGGCGAGGTGACCGCTGCGGAACAGTCTGCCGTGCCGCACCCGGCGCCCGTCCACGGTCGGCAGACCGCCCACGTCCCGGAAGTTGCGCACGCCCGAGAGCTCGGGCTCGGTCGAAGGGACCTGGGGCAGCTGCTGCGTCACGGGGGCTCCTCCGTGTCTGCGGTTGGCGTCGCGCGCCGACGACGGCGTGCACCTGACCATACGACATGGATTCCTCGGGAAATCACCCTGCCCGAAGTGGGTCTGTCTGAGGTTAATGCCGGTTCTGTCCGATTTGATGAATTGGGGAAGGGTGCACCGGTAAGGAATGAGATGGGATTCCCGTCGTGAGCGGGATCATATTCGTGACGGTCCGTTGCCGTGTCTCCCCATCAAACCCCTTTGCGTATAAGGCAATCAAAGATCCGTAATCCACGCAGGGTGACCGGAAAATCCCCGTTGATATCGCACGGGTGAATGCCGACCGAATAGGACTGCTTGTACCGCTCGCCCGACTCGCCTACGGTCGCCGCAATCCGGTCGGACCGCCGAATCCTGCCGCCGTCCGGAATTCCGCACACACCCACGCGTGGCAGGAGCGGGGGACCCAGGTAAGTCGCCGTCCCGGGATTCCGGACGGCTCGGGGTGTAGCCGTGCCATCGCACGGCCGGGCAGCTCCAGCCCGAACCCGACAGCTCACCTCGCAGGCGCCGGAGAGGAATTCGCCATGCCCGGACGGGGTAAGCACCGCCGACCCAAGACCAGCCCGCTCGCTCGCGGATTCGTCGCCGCGGGAACCGGTGGCGCCGCCATCGCACTCCCGCTCATCGGCGCCGCAGGCGCGGCGCACGCCACGGGGAAGTCCGCTCCCGCGGCCACCGCCGAGCACACCGCCGCAGTCGCCCGACAGGCCGCCGCCCCGCAGTCGGTGGCCGCTGCGAAGCCGCCCAGGACCTACACGGTCGTGTCCGGCGACTATCTGTCCAAGATCGCCGAAGAGCAGCAAGTCCGCGGCGGCTGGAAGAAGCTGTACGCCGAGAACCGCGAGGTCGTCGGCGAGAACCCCTCACTGATCCACCCGGGCCTGAAGCTCGCCCTCGGCACCGCGGCGAAGGCCGCGCCGCCGACCGAGCGCCCCGCCCAGGCGCCGGCGAAGAGTGAGCGAGCCTCGCGGTCGGCCGACCGTACCGCCGATGCCCCCAAGGCCGCCCCGGCCGCCCCCAGGGTCAAGGCCGAGGCCAAGGTCGAGGCCGCCGCCCCCGCGGCTGCCGAGGCCCCGTCCGTGAAGAGCAAGGAGTCCTTCTACTCCGCTCCGGTCGCCGGAGGCATCAGCACCGCTTACCGCACCCCGGGTGCCATGTGGTCCAGCGGCTACCACACCGGTCTCGACTTCATCGCCTCCGTCGGCACCTCGGTCAAGTCCGTCGGCCCCGGCACCGTCGCCTCGGCCGGATGGGCCGGCGCGTACGGCAACCAGGTCGTCATCCGGCACGCGGACGGCACCTACTCCCAGTACGCCCACCTCTCCTCCCTCTCCGTCTCGGCCGGGCAGAGCGTGAGTGGCGGACAGCAGATCGGCCTCTCCGGATCCACCGGCAACTCCACCGGTCCGCACCTCCACTTCGAGATCCGCACCACCCCGAACTACGGATCGGACATCGACCCGCTGGCCTACCTCCGCCAGCACGGTGTGAGCCTCTGAACCACTCCCTCCAACTGACGTGACGTCAGTGACGTCCGCCGCTCCCCACCTGACGCGGGGAGCGGCGGACGTCTGTGTGCCGCCGGTATTCCCGTCCGCCGGAAACCGGCTCGGTGGTCTATGTCACGCCCCGTCAACCCCTCCTACGGTGGCGTAGGTCACTTCGCGCGGTGAAAGATGTCGTGACGTGGCAGACGATTCGAGATCAACAACAGACACACTATTCGGGTCGTACGCGGCGATCGGTGACAGCTTCACCGAGGGCGTGGGGGATCCGGGGCCCGACGAGCAGTTCGTCGGCTGGGCAGACCGCCTCGCGGTGCTGCTCGACGACCGTGTACCGGAGCACACCTTCCGCTACGCCAACCTCGCCGTACGCGGCCGGCTGCTCGACCAGATCGTGGAGGAGCAGGTTCCCCGGGCGAAGGAACTCGCCCCCGACCTGGTGACGTTCTGCGCGGGGGGCAACGACATCATCCGGCCCGGCACCGACCCCGACGACGTCGCCGAGCGCTTCGAACGCGCAGTGGCCGACCTCCGCGCATCCGTCGGCACCGTCATGGTGACCACCGGATTCGACACCCGGGGGGTGCCGGTGCTCCGCCATCTGCGCGGCAAGATCGCTACGTACACCGCCCACGTACGGGCCATCGCCGACCGCCACGGCTGCCCCGTACTGGACCTCTGGTCGCTCAGGTCCGTACAGGACCGCCGGGCCTGGGACGATGACCGCCTCCACCTCTCCCCGGAGGGCCACACCCGTGTCGCCCTCCGCGCCGCTCAGGTCCTCGGCATCGACATCCCCGCGGACCCGGACCAGGAGTGGCCCCCACTGCCGCCCCGGGGTGCGCTGGAGATCCGTCGGGACGACATCCACTGGGCCAGGGAGTACCTGGTCCCGTGGATCGGCAGGCGACTGCGCGGCGAGTCCTCCGGCGATCATGTGGTGCCGAAGCGCCCGGACCTCCTTCCGCTCTGAGGACCGCTACCAAGTCCAGGCCCCAGGCCCGGCCCGGGCCCGGGACCGTTCACCCCACCGTGTGCTGACGCGTGGGCGGGGATCCGCTCCAGGACCCCGCCCGCGAACACGTCGTACAACGGCAGCGACTCCAGGTGGACATAGCCGATGTGGCAGTCGCATACGGCGAGCGGGCAGGCGCGGGGCTTCAGCGCCGCGCGGTAGGAGCCGTCGTAGAGACTGCCGAGCCGGGCGCGGACGAAATGGCAGCGCCGCACCGAGCCGTCCCCGTCCACCGAGATCACCGACTCCCCGGTACGGCACGGGAGCCCGGCCGAACGGTGGGGGTGGCGGCTGTAGGGGAACAGCGGATCGAGGGCCGTCCAGCGGGCGGCCTGCTCGTCGGTGTAGGTGTGCCCCTCGGCCGCGTTGATCCACAGATAGACATGGGGCGCAAGATCCGCCCGCAGCCGCCGCGCCTCCTCCAGATGCTCCTCGAAGCCGACCACCCCGACGCTGAACCGCACCCCTCGCTCTGTGAGCTCCCGGCACTTGCGGAGGAACCGGTCGTACGGAGTCTGCCCGGGGTGGTACGTGCACCAGAGCGCCAGCGTGTCCCGGTCGGCGTCCGCCAGCCAGTCGGTGCGGCAGCTCAGGTTGGTCTGGATGGCGACCCGCCGGATGTGCGGCAGCCGGGACAGCTCGACCAGGGTGCTGCGATACCAGGACCGGACCAGCCCCTCTCCCCAAGGTGTGAACAGCACGGAAAGACGGTCGTCCGACTGCTGCGCCGCCCAGGCCGCGAACCTGCGCAGTGCGTCCCGGTCGGCTCGCAGCTGCTCCCGGCTGTCGCGGCGCTTGGCGAAGGGGCAGTACGGGCAGTCGTAGTCACAGGAGGCGAGCGGGCCCCGGTACAGCAGGGTCAGGTCCATCGGCACTCCCTCACTTGGCCTCGTAGGCGATCATCGCGGACCGCACGGCGGGCGAGAACATCGCGGGCCCCAGCGCGTCCGAGTGGGCGAGGCCCTCGGCCGTCAGCCGCAGCCGCCCGCCCGTCTCCTCCAGCCAGCCGCGCTCGGCGAAGTCCGACAGCTCGACGGGGAAGTCGTGGCCCGGATGGCTCCCGAACCGGTCCGCGTACTCCGCCACGGGCATGCCCCGCGACTGGAGAAGCGACTGGAGCAGATGACGGCGGCGTGCTTCGTCCCCGTCGATCGGCCGGCCGACCTCGGCCCGGCTGAAGTCGTCGGCGCTTGTGTAGTCGTCGATGATCCTGCGTATCTCGCCCATGTCGACGGCGTAGTCGAAGGAGTAGTGCAGCCCGGACGTGTACGAGCGGGCCCCGCAGCCGAGTCCGATCATCCCGTCGGTCTGGCAGGCGTGGTCGTCCGGGCCCTGTGCCGGTGCGTCCGCGCGGCGGAACATCCGCATCGACACCTGCTCGTAGCCGTGGGCGAGAAGGTGATCGCGGCCCTCCCGGTACAGCCGCAGGCGCTGGGCATCCCAGGCTTCGTCGGTGTCCGCGGCGGCGCGGCGGCCCAGCCCGGTCAGCGGCCGTACGTACAGCGGATACAGATACAGCTCCTCGGGCCGCCAGGACAGTGCCGCGTCCAGTGAACGGCGCCAGGTCGCACCGGTCTGCCCGTCGATGCCGTAGATCAGGTCGATGTTGAGCACGGGGAAGCCCGCGTCCCGGATCCGGCCGAGCGCGGCATCGACGTCGGCGCGCCGCTGCGGCCGGACGGCCGCGCGCGCCTCCTCGTCGACGAAGCTCTGCACACCGATGCTCAGCCGTGTCGCGCCGCGCTCGGCGAGCACGGCGAGCCGGTCGGCGGTAGCGGTGGCCGGGGAGGTCTCCACGGACAGCGGAACCGTGCCCAGACCGGCGCCCATGCCCTGCTCCGCGATGTCGCAGAGCCTGGCCAGCTCGGCAGCGGTCAGGAAGGTCGGGGTGCCGCCGCCGAAGGCCGCGGCGGTGAAGCGCACCGGATCCGCGTCCCCCAGGGCTTCCCGGACCGCCGTCGCCTGCCGTTCCAGCGCGTCGAGATAGCGCGTGGTCAGCTCGTCGGGGGCGCCGATCCGGGTGAACAGATTGCAGAAGCCGCAGCGGACCTCGCAGAACGGTATGTGGAGATACAGCGAGAGCGCGTCCTTGCGCTCGGCGGCCCACAGCTCCCGCAGCGAGGGCCGGCCGGGCAACGGCCGGTAGGCCGTCTTGTGCGGATACGCGTACACATAGCTCTGGTAGGGCCGGATCGCATTCATCGCGTCTCCCCGCTCTGGCCGCCTGCCGGGGACTCCGCGGGTCCGGGCAGGAAGAACTGCGCGTACGGGACCGTCCAGACCACCTCGTGGCCGAGCCGGTGACCTGTGTACCCGTCGTCGCCGTACGCCGTGCCGTGGTCGGAGGAGACGATCGCGAAGCAGCGCCGCCTGCTGCTAGCCGCCGCGAAGAGCCGGCCGATGTGCCGGTCGACGTACTCCAGGGCGGCGGCATGCGTCGCGCGTGAATCGCCCGCCTCGCGGGTCGCGCCGGGCAGATGGAACCAGTTGGGCTGATGCAGGGCCGCCACATTGACGAACAGGAACAGCCGCTGGTCCCGGGGGAGCGAGGAGACGATCTCCTCCGCGCGCCGCACCTGTGCCTCGAACGAGACGGGCGAGGCCACGCCGAACTCCGGCTCCCAGTGGCTCTCCTGGAACAGTCCCGGCAGCACGTTTCCCAGAGGACCCTGGCGGTTGAAGAACCCGACACCACCGATGCACACCGTGCGGTATCCGGCCTCCGCCAGTCCTGAAACCAGGTCCGGGGCGTCGTACACGAACGTGCCCTCCGCTGTGGTTTCACTGCCCGCGAAACGCGCCGCGAACAGCCGGGGATGAGGGCCGGGTTGGGCGGGCGTGGGCAGAAAACCGGCGAAGATCGCCTGATGGGAGGCGTAGGTGAAGCTGCCCGGGGCGTGCCTGCGTTCCCAGACGCCACCGGGAAGAAGCCGCGTCAGATGGGGGATCCGGCCCGCCGCGGCGAGCTCGGCGGCGACGTCGAAACGAAGCGTGTCCAGTGTGACGAGCAGCAGGTCGTCCGTGCCGACGACGGACGCCATGTCGATCATCTGTGCCGGGCCGGAAGAGCCGGAAGGGGGCGTGCGCATGGTGGTTCCTTGTGGTGCGAGGTGATGGCGGCAGCTACCTGCGCCGCGTAGGTGTCGAGGCCCGCCGCTCCGCTGCCGGGCAGCCCTGTCAGTCGTGGCAGCAGATCGCCGAACGCGTTGACCTCGCCGACGGTGAAGCGCCGCCAGGCGGTGGCGGGCAGGACATCGACCCCCACGCACAGCCGTCCAGGGAACAGTGCCGCCGCCCGTTCGCAGAGCCCGAGCACGTGCTCCGGCCAGCTGCGGCCCGCCGCCCGGACGGCGGCCATCGCCTCGGCCAGATCGCCGCGCTCGCCACCGAGATGGAGATTGGTGAGTGGGGAGCGGCTGGTCCGCACGACGGCATGGGTCGCCTTGCCCGCGACCACCACGACCCGCAGATCAGTGGCCCGGGCGCGGTGAACGGCCTTCGGCAGCCAGCGTTCGATGTGCAGGCCGTCGGGCGCCAGAGCGTCCACGATGGCCGCGACCTCGGACTCCGAGGTGTAGCGGCGCAGCCGGAGCGAGTTGAAGAGCCTGCCGTCAGGTGCCCGCTCGACCGATGTGACCGCGTGCACCCGTCCGCCGGAGGCGGCTTCGACGGCCAGCACCCCGGATGCGGATGAGCCGTGGGCCGGTTTGACGAAGGCGCGGCGGAAGGCCGGCTCGGCGAGATGGCCCCGGACGTCCTCCCAGCCGCCCACGACCGGGGCGCGCCCCGATGTCGGGGACGGCGGCACCGCCACGCCGGCCACGGCGAGCCGCTCATGGCACAGCCGCTTGTCGAACAGCACGGCGAGATCGCCCGGGTCGTCGAGCAGCGTGCCGCCCGCGTCCCGAACCGCCACGGCCACCTCCCCTGCGGCTTCGTTGAAGCTCCTGTACCACCGGGCGCCACCTTCGACCCGGGACGGGTCACGGACACCGCGCAGCAGGAAGTCGACCTCCGCGTTCTCCCCCGGTGAGTCGATGCGCACCCACTCGTCCGGCAGGAAGCGGCAACGGCCCCGCAGCACGTCGAGCCACGGCACCACGCGTGCGTCGGGCAGCCCCGCCGCACGCACCGCGTCCTGGAAGAGGCGGACGCGCCTGTTCTCGGGATTTCCCACGACGGCGAAGCGGGGCGGCGCCGTGGTCACTCCGCCACCGCGGTGAAACGGCCGTCGCCACCGTCCCACGGCTCCTGGACGTCGTCGAGATCGACCGTGACACCGGCCGGCTCCAGCGCCTCACGTATCCGGTCCCTCAGCGGGCCGCTGATGAAGTGGTGGTTGAGGTCGAGCTTCTTGAGGTGCGTGAGTGGCTGGCCCTCGAGCAGCGCCGCCGCGCCTTCGTCGCCGAGCGTGCCCATCGACAGATCGAGGGTCTCGAGGCGCGCCACGACGGGGGCGCTGGCGAACGCGGCGGCGATCTCGTCCTGTATCTCGGCGTTGCGCAGCGCCAGATGCCTCAGCCTGGGCAGCCGGGAGCCGGTGAAGAACGACTCCAGATCCGCCAACTCGGTGTCGCCGCCATATGCGGAGACACCGAGCCACAGGTCCAGGTGCTCCAGCGCGGGCAGCTCGCTGCCGGCGATGCCCCGCACGACCTCGGCCGGCAGACCGCCGGTCTCGACGCACAGGGTACGCAGCGCGGCGTGCCGGACCGCGGGGAACCCGAGTCCTGTCCCGCCCCGGACTCCGAACTCCTCCAGCTCGGGGAAGGCCTCCAGCAGGGGAGTCACCGTGGTCTGGTTGATCCACGAGATCTCGCATTCCTCGTACGTGATGTCACCGAAGAACAGCGCGCGCAGCGCGGGCAACCGGCCCCGCGCATCCCGGATGGCCGCGATGACCTCGTCGGGAGCGCTCTCGTACACGTCGCTCCACGCGCCGACGACCAGCGCCCGCACCCGGGCGGTGTCCACCGCCGCGGTGAAGCGGGCGAAGGCCGCCTCCCATGCCTCGTCACTCTCGTACGCGTCGACGGAGACCCGCCAGGCGACCGACTCAGGGTCGGGGAGGGAGCCGGGCTCGGCGTCGGCGTCGGGGAAGTCGAAGACGGGCAGGCCGTACAGGTCCTGCAGATGGCCCGAGATGGTCATGACGGGGCTCCAGACACCGAAGGGCGTTGATCGGCTGATGTGCGAGCAGTTCTACCAAGCCGCAGTGACAACGCTCTCCGCGGGGCGCCCGGACGGAGCGGGGGGAACGCGTTGTCAGACCCTGCCCCTAGCTTCGGTGTCGGGTTCGGCGCACTCGGCGCCGCCACCTGGAGGGGAGTGCCATGTACCGGCAGGGAGACGTGCTGATCGTGCCCGTCGCGTCAGACGACGTTCCGGAGCACGTGAAGCAGGTGGAGGGGGAGCCGCGGGACGGCAGAGGCCGTCTCGTGCTGGCGCTCGGCGAGGTCACCGGGCATGCGCACGCGCTCGCCGCGAGGGGCCGGCTTGTCCGGGAGTCCGTGGTGCCCGGCGGGCCGATGCTGCTCGAACTCCCGGAGGGTGGCCGTCTGGTGCACGAAGAGCATGCGCCGATCGCACTGCCCAAGGGCTGGTACCGCGTGGTGCGCCAGCGGGAGTACATACCGGGCGCCGTCAGGATCGTCGCGGACTGAGGACTCGGGCTCGGCGGACGACGGCAAGAACATCGCAACGGACAACAGGGGACGGGGATACACCATGCGGTACGTGGACAAGTGGCGGGCCGTGGCGGCGGCGACAGGCCCGGCGGAGCGCGCGGAGGCGGAGGAAGGAGTGCGGCTCGCCTACCGGTCGGCGGGGCTGACCGCACCAGGGCGGCTGATCTGGGTGGACTCGCCCCGTGCCGCGGTGGCGGCGGTGCGCTCGCTGGAAGGGGCGGGTCGCTCGGTGCGGGACCGGATCAGGACGGACCCCTGGGCCGATGAGCGCCGGCGCGTGCATGACGAGCTGGGACCGGCGGGTTGGACCGATCACTGGTCGCGCACGGGCGCCCTGCTCTGGGACAACACCCGGGCGCTGGCCGAGCGGATCCGGTCCGGGGTCGCCGACGAACTCGCCGCAGAGGCGGCGGCGCTGGCCGGGGGTGACGAGGACGAGGCGGCAGCAGAGCGCACCGCCGTTCGTCTCGTCCTGATGGACGCCGTGCTGGGCCAGCACGACGCGGCCTGGCTCGCGGCCTTCGACGGGCGCGGCGAGCGACTGGCCGGTCTGGCCCGGGTGGCGGAGCACGCGGGCTGGTGGTGGCCGTTCGAGCAAGCGGTGGTCCTGTGTGAGCGGCCGGTCGAACTGCACCGCGACGAGGCGGGGCGGCTGGACCGCGGTGACGGTCCGGCGCTGGCTTTCGCCGATGGCTTCGCACTGCACGCCTGGCGCGGAATGCCGGTGGCCGCGGACTTCCTGGCCGGACTCGCCTCACTGACCCCCGAGCGCATACGTACCGAGGAGAACGCCGAACTGCGGCGCGTGATGCTTGAGTTCTACGGTTATGACCGCTATCTCGCCGAGTCGGGTGCCCGGCCCGTGCATCGCGACGAGACCGGGGTGCTGTGGCGTATCGCGCTGGCCGACGACGAGGACGTCGCCATGGTCGAGGTGGTCAACTCCACCCCGGAGCCTGACGGCACGCACAAGACGTACTGGCTGCGGGTACCGCCCGCGACCCGCAGTGCGAGGGAGGGAGTGGCCTGGACGTTCGGGCTCGACGCCGCCGCGTACGAACCACTGCGTCAGACCTGAGGCCAGGTCGGCGGGCCGAGCCGTGCGGCGTCCCCGGCGGGAGTGCTCCCGAACGGCCTACGCGCCCTGCCGGGTCAGCGCCTCGCGCTCGAGGCCCAACTCGCGCGCCAGTGCCTCGTCCGTCCATGCCAGCATCGCGGCCCGGGTGAGCGTCCCGCCGTACGCGGTCATCTGCACCGCCAGGCCGTCCAGCAGGGCAGTGAGCCGCCACGCGGCGGACGCGGGGTCGTCGCAGTGCAACTCGCCCGCCGCCGAGCCCTCCGTGATGACCGCGGTCAGCGCCGCCTTCCACTGCTGGTCGAGGTCACGGGCCACATCGCGCAGCGCGGGGTCGCGCAGCGATGAGGCCCAGCCCTCGATCCACAGTCGCCAGCCCTTGGCCTGGCCCGTCGGGGCGTACCAGCGGACGGCGGCGCGCAGCCGGCGCAGTGCGGAGGTCCGGCGGTTCAGGATGCGGCGCAGATGGGCCAGATCGGCCTGGGCGGCATGGGCGAAGGCGGCCGCGACCAGCTTCTCCTTGGTTTCGAAGTGGTACAGCACGAGCGCGTTGCTCACCCCTAGGGCCGAGGCGACGTCGGCGATGCGTACGGCCGCCACGCCCCGGGCCTCGATCTGTTCCACGGCGGCCCGCAGCAGTTCCTCCCGCCGCTCCGCCACGCTCAACCGGAGTCTCGCCACCCGGTCACCCTACACACGCCTGTGCGAGCTCACGGGGGTGTTGGTCCATGTGCTGTCAGCCGTACCAGCCGTAGCGTTCCGTGATCACAGGGAGCCGCTCGGCGGCTATCGCGTGTGCGGCCGCGCGCGGGGTGGTGGAGTCGGCCTCGGCGCGCGCGAGCATCTGGCCGACCAGGGCCCGCATCGAGCGGCGGGTGTGGGCGAAGGCCTCGTCGGCGTCGGCGGCGATGTCACCGAAGAGGGTCCACCACCACCAAGCGTTGGTCCCCGAGTTCACGACCACATCCGGCAGCACTGTCACCCCGCGGGCCGCGAGAAGCCGTTCCGCCTCGGGCAGGACCGGCATATTGGCCGCCTCGACGATCCAGCGGGCGCGCACCCCGGTCTGGTTGTCCGCGTCGATGGCATACGAGACGGCGGCGGGCACCAGGACCTCCGCGTCGGCCACCAGCCACGCGTCGCCCGGTAGCTCGGTGTCGTCGGGCCGCAGCGCCGCCCGGTCCACCGTGCCGTACGCGTCACGCGCGGTGAGGAGGGCCTCCACGTCGAGGCCGCCGGGGTTGACGATGGTGCCCTTGACGTCGGCGACGGCGACGATCCGCAGACCGGCCCGGGACAGAAAGCGTGCCGTGGCCCCGCCCATCGTGCCGAAGCCCTGGAGGGAGACCCGGGTGCCGGCGCGGTTCCTGCCCGCGCGGTCGAGTGCCGTGAGCACCGATTCAGCGACTCCGCAGCCACCGACCAGTTCATCGAGGCCGATGCCGTCGACCTCGATGCTGAAGGCGTCCGCCAGCCGCTCGCGCGCCGCCGCCTCGTCGTCGAGCAGCCGGTACACGGCCTGCACGGACGAGACGAGTCCCGCTTCGTAGGCTGCCCGGTCGACCAGATCCTGGCTGAGTCCCAGATCCTCACCGGTGGTCCAGCAGCTCTCGATGTACGGACGCATCGCGCGCAGATACCGGACCAGCACCCCGTAGGCCTCCGGGTCCCGCGGGTCGCAGTCGATCCCGCCCTTCGCGCCGCCGAGCGGCACGTAGCGGGCCGTCGGATCGTCCGCGTGAAAGTGCAGGGCCTCCTTCATGGTCATACCGCGTGCCAGCCCCGCCACCTCCTCCAGGGTGCACCCCGCACGCATCCGCAGTCCGCCGCTGGCCACTCCGCGCACGAGACGGTCCACCACAAGGTGCCCCTGACGCCCGGTGACGGGGTCGGTCCAGGTGAGCGAGATCAGCGCGGTGTGCTGGGTCTGCTGGGCTTTCAGTGAGGTGTCCACGGCGGACATGGAGCCTCCAGAAGGAGCGACGGACTGAACCGTCGGTCAGTATCTGGAGGTGTCGGACTCGTGTCAACGCGATATTCGCGCAGGCCGGACGGGGTGCGCCCGCCGCCCTGCCCGGGACGCCCGGATTTGTGTCCGGGTGCCCTGGGCGAATGTGACATTTCCCGCCGCCGGGAACCAGCCGCCCCACGGGTGCGTTCCTGCACTGTCGTACCCCCCGCACATAATGGAAGTCCCGCAAGGAAGACTCCCGGACCCCAGGAGGCCCCGTGACCGGCGCCGCACCCCCGAGTTCTCTGCGCTCCCGGCTGCGGTCACTGCGGCCGACCGTCTTCGGGGCCGACCCGGAAGGGGAGCGGATGGAGCGGATCCGCCGCTCGCCGAACTTCGCCGACGGGGTGTTCCGCAACCCGGTGGAGGCCAGGACCAGGCCATCGGGCTCCACGCTCGAGTTCGCGAAGATCTACTTCCAGCGGGAGGCCCGCAGGCTGCGCATGCCCACCGCCCCCATCCCCCTGCACACCGACACGCTGGCGGACCTCGCCGCACCGCCCGCCACAGGGCTGCGGATCACCTGGATGGGTCATTCGAGCGTTCTCGCCGAGATTGACGGCCGGCGGGTGCTCTTCGACCCGGTGTGGGGCTCGCGCTGCTCACCGTTCCCCTTCGCCGGACCCAAGCGGCTGCACCCCGTGCCGGTGCCGCTCACCGCGCTCGGCCCCGTCGACGTGGTGGTGATCTCGCACGACCACTACGACCACCTGGACATGCCCACGATCCGCGCGCTGGCGTCCACGGACAGCGTGTTCGTCGCGCCGCTCGGTGTGGGCGCGCACCTGGAGCGCTGGGGTGTGTCCGGCACGCGGCTGCGCGAGCTCGACTGGGGCGATTCGACGGAGGTCGCGGGCCTGCGGCTGACCGCCACCCCGGCCCGCCACTTCTGCGGGCGCGGGCTGCGCAACCAGCAGCACACCCTCTGGGCCTCCTGGGCGCTGCTCGGGCCGTCCGGCCACCGCGTCTACCACAGCGGGGACACGGGTTACTTCCCCGGCTTCAAGGAGATAGGCGCCGAGCACGGTCCCTTCGACGCGACCATGATCCAGATCGGTGCCTACAGCGAATACTGGCCCGACATCCACATGACCCCGGCCGAGGGGCTGCGCGCCCATCTCGACCTCCAGGGCGGGCAGCTCTCCGGGGTGATGCTGCCGATCCACTGGGCCACCTTCAATCTCGCCCCGCACCCATGGGACGAGCCTGGCGAGGGCTGTGTCACCGCCGCGGCCGAGGCCGGGGCCCGGCTCGCCCTGCCGCTGCCGGGCCAGCCCTTCGAACCCACCGCGGCGGACGTCCCGGCCGCGCCCTGGTGGCGTGCGGTCGCACCGGTCTCCACGGCCGCCCCCGCCCCCGTCGCGTCGGCGGGCAGCCATGACGACGCCGCGGCGGACGCTCCGGCGTCCGGTGTCCGTGGTGCGGTCGGGGGCACCGACGCGGAGGCCCCCGAGGCCGCCCCGACAGGCTGAGACACACCACGGGACACAACGGCCCGCGGCGCCCCCTCGTGCGAACGAGGGGGCGCCGCGGGTTTTCGCTCTGCCGTGCGAAGCCTCATACCAGAGACGGACGCCGCACGGGCAAGTTTGTCAACTGCCCACCGCAGATGAACGGTTGACGACTACCGTGTGTGGCCGGTGATCAACGGTGGGCTCACCTCGCGTCGGGGTGCCCGGCCGCTGAGCCGCAGCTGAACACCCGTAGTACGGCCACGTACCAAGGACGCTGATGTCTCAACTTCGCGCACCCGCCGCGCGGCCGGACCGCCGCGAGGGCGGACGGCACGGCCGGTCAGGCTCCCGCACTCCCACTGCGAGCCCCCGCGCCCCCCACACTCCCCCCACCACCCGGCAGCGGTCCGCACCCCCGCCGGAATCCCGGATACGCCCGCAGTTGCTGCGTACAGCGGTTCTGCCGGCCGTCGTCGCCTCGCTCAGCGGCGCCGCCGCGGTGCTCTTCACGATCCGCTCCACGGACACACACCCCTCAGCCGCTCTCTGGATCGCCCTCCTGGGTTCATCGGCGCTTGCCCTCGCCGCCGTGGTCACTGCCGCGTTCGGCGCGGACCGCGCCGCGCGATCCGTGATCGACCGCTGCAACAAGCTGCGCCGTTCGACCGCGCGCGGCCAGGCGGACCTGCGTACCGTCGTGGAGGGACTTCGCCGCGGTGAGCGCCCGGGGCCCCGCCGGGACGTGCCGGTCCCCGGGCAGGGTGCGGACGAGTTCGATCTGCTCGCCCACGACCTCGGCCGGTCCTATGACGCCGCCGTCGCCGCGGTCGTCCAGGCCTCCCGGCTCTCCGGCAGTCCCGGGAGCGACCAGAAGGTCGAGGTCTTCGTCAACCTGGCCCGCCGGCTCCAGTCCCTTGTGCACCGCGAGATCCAGCTTCTTGACGAGCTGGAGAACGAGGTCGAGGACCCCGAGCTGCTCAAGGGCCTGTTCCACGTCGACCACCTCGCCACCCGCATCCGCCGTCACGCGGAGAACCTGGCCGTGCTCGGAGGTGCCATCTCCCGCCGCCAGTGGTCGAATCCGGTCACCATGACGGAGGTACTGCGCTCCTCGATCGCCGAGGTCGAGCAGTACCCGCGGGTGAAGCTGGTGCCGCCGATCGACGGCACCCTGCGCGGCCACGCCGTGGCCGATGTCATCCATCTGCTCGCCGAACTGGTCGAGAACGCCACGCTGTTCTCGGCCCCGCACACCCAGGTCCTGTTGCGCGCCTCGCACGTCACGGCCGGACTCGCCGTCGAGGTCGAGGACCGGGGGCTCGGCATGTCCACCGCCGAGCAGCACAGGATGAACTCCCTGCTCGCCGACCCCGATCAGGCCAATGTGGCCCAGATGCTGCAGGACGGCCGCATCGGCCTGTTCGTGGTGTCGGCCCTCGCCCGCCGCCACGGCATCGCCGTACGCCTCCAGTCCAACATCTACGGCGGGATCCAGGCCGTACTCGTGCTGCCGAAGGGACTGCTCGGCGAGGAGGCCGACGGCCACTCGAACGCAGGACAGGCCCCCGCGCACGCTCCCGACCAGACCGGTGCGACCGCTGTCGTGTCGCTTCCGGAACACAACGCACCCGGTCAAACACCGGCACCAGCGCCTGCACCGGCACCCGCATCGGCCCCGCCGGCCGGGCCCGGCCCGGCCACCGGACCGCAGCGTTCGCTCACCTACGTCGCCACCGGCCCCGGCATCCCGCACCAGCCGCCGCAGCCACCAGCGCGTCACCAGGGCGGCGCCGGCCAGGACCCGCTGCCGGAGCCCGCCGCCACGGGGGGCGGGCGCCCCACGCTCCCCAAGCGCCGCGCCCAGGAGCATCTGGTGCCGCAGCTGCGCCATGACCCGGCTCCACGACCGGAAGAGGAACACGCCCGCCACGACCCGGGGCTGATGGCCGCCTTCCAGCGCGGTATCGGCCTCGCACAGACCCAGAGTCCCCCGGCCGCCCCCCACGAACCGCACCTTCGGGACGACACTCACAAGGAGTAGATGCACCATGGCGAGCGATGCGCCGACCGGCCAATCCTCGGATCTCGACTGGCTGCTCAGCGGACTGGTCCAGAGAGTGCCGTACACCCACAACGCGGTTCTGCTCTCCTGCGACGGCCTGGTGAAGTCCGTACACGGGCTGGACGCCGACAGTGCCGACCACATGGCCGCGCTGGCATCCGGGCTGTACTCACTCGGCCGCAGCGCCGGTGCCCGTTTCGGCGACGGTGGAGAGGTCCGGCAGGTCGTGGTAGAACTCGACTCCACCCTGCTCTTCGTGTCCACCGCGGGCTCGGGTACGTGTCTGGCCGTGCTCGCCGGGCGCGAGGCGGACGCCGCGGTACTCGGATACGAGATGGCGATGCTGGTCAAGAGCGTTCGGCCCTACCTGATCACTCCGGCGAGACAGCCGGCCGGAGCGCCGAGCACCATGGGGCCCTGACCGTGCCGGCTCTGCAGGAGGGGCCGTGGCTCGACGACGCGGCCGGGCGTCTGATTCGCCCGTACACGGTGAGCGGGGGACGCACCCGTCCGACGGCAACACTGGATCTGCTCTCGCTGGTGATGGCGACCGGTGCTGCCCCGCAGTCCCATCTGGGCCCGGAGCACACCCTGGCGCTCGGGTTGTGCGACGGACCCACCTCGGTGGCGGAGATCTCCGCGCACTTACGCCTTCCCGCGGTCGTCACCAAGGTGCTCCTGTCCGACCTCCTGGACTGCGGTGCGGTCACCGCACGGGCGCCCCGGTTCCAGGAGTCCCCAACCGACCGTTCTCTGCTGGAGGCAGTGCTCGATGGTCTACGACGACGGCTCTGAACCCCATGGCCGCCCAGGCCGTTCGGTCGCGGGCCTCTTCCCCGCCGCGCTGAAGATCCTGGTCGCCGGGGGTTTCGGAGTCGGCAAGACGACCTTCGTCGGTGCGGTGAGCGAGATAGAGCCGCTCAGCACCGAGGAGTTGCTGACCACGGTCAGCGCGGCGACCGACCGGCTCGACGGCGTCGAGTCCAAGACCACCACGACCGTCGCGATGGACTTCGGCCGCATGACCCTCGACGAGCGCAATGTGCTGTACCTCTTCGGCACACCCGGTCAGGAACGCTTCTGGTTCATGTGGGACGAGCTCTCCGAGGGAGCACTGGGTGCCGTGGTGCTGGCCGACACCCGCCGCCTCGACGAGTGCTTCGCCGCCGTCGACTTCTTCGAGCGGAGGGGCATCGGTTTCGTCGTCGCCGTCAACGAGTTCGACGGGGCCTACCGCTACGAGCCGGATGAGGTGCGGGCCGCCATCGACCTCAGACCCGAGATACCGGTCGTGCTGTGTGACGCCCGTATCGCCAGTTCCGGGATACGGACCCTGGTCACCCTCGCCCAGTATCTGCTGACCACCACACCGGCACCGGCCCCGGCGCCGAGCTACGGAGCACACTCATGACGTACGACCCGACCGGCCATCTGCTGCTCACCCCCGTGGACCGTGACGCACCGATACGGGTGCGCAGGCTGCGCCAGCTGGGGCTGGGGGAGCGGGCGGAACCGGCATTCGACGACTTCGCCCACCGGCTGGCGGAGGTGACCCGGGCCCCCTACTCGATGGTCAACTTCATCGATGAGAACCAGCAGTTCTTCGCCGGGCTGCACACACCGTCGGGCAGTCACTCGGGAGAGCAACTGGACGCCGCCGCCGCCGCGACGGGCGCCGACGTGAGCCGCTTCATGGCGCGTGACCACGGGTACTGCCCCCATGTGGTGGTGCGGCGCAAGGCGCTCGTCCTTGAGGACGTGTGCGACTATCCGCGCTTCGCGGGGAACCCGGTGGTGGACGAGATCGGCATCCGGTCCTATCTCGGGGCGCCGCTGATCGACCGCACCGGGATCGCGCTCGGCACGATCTGCGTGGTGGACACCGAGCCGCGGCCCTGGGGCCGGGCCGGTCTCGAGACGATCAAGTCGCTCGCCGCCGAGCTGGTGGAACAGATCCACCGCCGCGAGGACGGTGGAATCTGACGGTGCGGCGATCGTGACGAGGGCGCCCCGCGCCCGGCCGGGACCCGCCCCTCACAGGGCGGGCGCCAGCCGAGTCAGTGCGGACAGTCGCTGTGACCACTGCCCCTTGGCAGTGCCCAGCGCCACCTCGGCGAGCCGGAGCAGCTGGATGTCGGAGGTACCGGCGGGCGCGAAGATGTGGTGGGCGTCCCGCAGATAGCGTTCGATGGGGCATTCGGTGAACAGCCCGGCCGCCGCATGGACCTCCATCGCGTTCCGTGCCGAGTCCAGCGTCGACTCGACATTGACCAGCTTCGCGTTCATCAGCTCCGCGTCGCACTCCATCCCCTCGTCCAGCAGGTGCACCGCGTGGTACGCGGCGAGCCGTGCCGTCATCAGTCGTGACTGGAGCTGCCCCAACTTCATCTTGATGGAGGGCAGTTCATGAAGCGGCTTGCCGTAGCGCCGGCGTTCGGAGCAGAAGCGCGTGGTCTCCTCGAGGATCGCCTGGTGGATGCCGAGCGCGACCGCCGTGAGGTTCGCGCGTCCGTACAGGACGCTGGAGGAGTACGCGACGGCCAGACCGTCTCCCTCCTCACCCAGCCGATTCTCCACCGGCACCCGGCAGTTGTCGAAGAACAGCTCGCCGAAGCCGAATCCGTGCAGACCCATCGTCGGCTTCTGTTCACCCGTGCGAAAACCGGGTCGGCCCGACTCGACCAGCAGCGCCGTCAGGCCCCCTGACCCCGGGCCGGTGCGCACCACGACGCCGTGGAGATCGCCCACATGGCTGTTGCCGACGTATACCTTTCGGCCATTGAGGACATAGTCGTCGCCGTCACGTACCGCGGTGGCGCTCATGCCCAGCACATGACCGCCCGACTCCGGCTCGGTGACCGCGATGGTGGGAAGGCACTCACCGGCCGCGATCGCCGGGAGCCAGGTCTTCTTCTGCTCCTCGCTGCCGAAGTGGACTATCTTCGCCGCACCCAGCTGGGAGGCCTGGACCATCGCTCCCATGGCGGCGCTGGTCCGGGACAGCTCCTCGATGATGATGGTCTTGGCGAGATGGCCGGCCCCCATCCCTCCGTAGTCCTTGCCGATGGTCGCTCCGAGCCAGCCCTGCCGTGCGATCAGCCTCGACAGCTCGTGGTGCACCGTGCGGGCGGTCTCCATCGCGGTAATCCGCGGCCGGACCTCACTCTCCGCGAATTGCCTGACGCGCTCCCTGAGCTGATGGTGCGGTCGACTGGCGAAGTACCCGTCCATTGGCGAGCCCTCCTCTGCGAAAACGCCTGCTCGCGCGGTTGTGCGAACTGGTGGTGCATCGGTGTGGTCCCGTTCCGTACGGGCCGGGCACCACATGGCACCTCATGGTGTTGATCACCGCCGACGGCATTCAGGCAGACTCCCAACTATGTCTGAAACAGGGCCCGTTGACGTTTGAATGAAACTGTGTGCCGGGTGGTACAAGCCCGTCGCTCCTCCTGGAAGGGCATTCCCACCGGGTCGCTGCTTGCCACATGCCAAGGGCAAAGGTTTTACGCGGCGCCCGGCGCATGGTTGTGCCGCCCCGCGCCCCCGTCCACGCCGGGCGCTGCCGTCATGCCGCCCCGGCGGCGGTGGGCCGCGTTTCGAGCAGGTCGGGGGTGGAAAGCATTCGCTCACTGGATGTCGCGACTCCGCGCGAACTGGCCTATGCCTACTCGGAGTTGTGGGATGCCAGCGCGCAGTCACTTCGGCGTCGACCCACGTTTCAGGAAGACGAGAGTCAGGGGTCGAAAGGTTGAGCGAACGCATTGTGATGACATTCACCACCATCCCGGCCTGCGGTAACGCATGGTGATGAGTTGCCTACGACTTCAGCACGTACAGTTACGCGTGTGCAGACAGTCGACGAAGGAGACTCATGCGACCGTTCGTACTTAACTTCGTACTTCCGGCCGAGAGTCCAGCGGTCACGATTTCCTACAGCTATGACCCCGCACTGCAGCTGAACGTGCTGGCGGACGGACGCCCCGCGGTCGATGACAGGGCGGTGCTGTTGGCGACCGGGACGACCACGTCCACGGCCGGTTCCAAGACCCACTTCGACGACTGAACAGACCGGCATCAGAAATGACCGTGCTCATCCTGACCTGTCGGCAGGACGTGACCGCAGACATGGTGGTCGCCAAGCTGCATGAGCGGGGCGTGCCCCTGGTACGCCTCGACCCCGCCGACGTACCGGGCGAGGCAGCCCTGTCGGCCGAGTATGTGCAAGGGGACTTCTACGGCCATCTGTCCACGGAGGGACGCTTGTTGAGCATGAGCGCCCTGCGCTCGATATGGGTCCGCAGGCCCGGGGAGCCCGCAGCCCACGCCCCGGAACCCTCGGAGTGGCTCAAGGCCGAAACCGAACAGGCGCTCTACGGGATGCTGTACTCCGCCACCGCGCGGTGGATGAACCATCCCGCCATGTCCGCCCAGGCCCGGTGCAAGCCCTGGCAGCTGAGCCTCGCGCACCGCAGTGGTTTCGCCGTACCACCCACCGTCATCACCACCTTTCCGCGGGTGGCGCGGCAGTTCGCCGCCCAGTACCCGGACCTCGTGGTGAAATCGGCATCCGGTCCGCCGGTCGGTGACCCACCGGTCGCCCTGCCCACGACCCGCATCGGCCAGGATGCCGACTTCTCCTCGGTCGCCGCTGCCCCGACCCTGCTTCAGCAGTTCATCGCCAAGCGGGCGGACATCCGGCTCACCGCGGTCGGCGGCAGGCTGTTCGCGGCACGCAAGCTCGCCGCCTCCGACCAGGTCGACGGGCGCTACGGAACCACCGGCCACCACTGGCAGCCGGTGGATGTGCCCCACCGCATCGCCCGTGCCGTGCGCGACTACACCGGTGAGGCGGGCCTCGCCTACGCCGCCTTCGACTTCGCGGAGGACGGGGAGGGGGTGTGGTGGTTCCTGGAGTGCAACCAGGGCGGGCAGTTCGGCTTCATCGAACTGGAGACCGCTCAGCCCATCGCCGACGCGGTCGCCGGCTGGCTTGCCGCTGCGCCGAACGGGTCGGGCCGCGTTATGCCGAGCGCGGCCGCAGGGGATGGTCATCGTGTTCCATGACCACCTCCCCCAAGGAGAGACCATGCGTATGCGCACTCTGGTGGCAACGGCCGCACTGGCCACCGCCGCGGTCCTCGGCGGCGCCGGTGCCGCCGCGGCCCACGACGGTCCCACCGCCATCGGTGTGGTGTCGGGCTCGCCCGGCGTGCTGTCGGGCAATGTGATCCAGATGCCGGTGTACATGCCGATCGCCTTCTGCGGCAACAGCTTCACCGTCATCGGCTTCCTCAACCCGGCGATGGGCGTCTACTGCCTCGCATGAACCTGGGCAGCCCCGAACCCGGCGGACCCTGTACGGGGGAGCGTGACACAGGTCTGCCGGGTCTGCCCGTGCCTGATAGTTTTCGTCCCTTTCGTTCCGAGTGGTTCCCGCCGTCCGTTCCCATGGCAGGCCTGACGCAGGGATGACGAGGGTGCGGTGTCCGGCCCGGCACGCACCGTGCGCACTGAGCCGCGCGGGCGGTCGGCCGGGAAACGGTTCGTGACCACCCAGGGAAGTGCGGTATGGTTCTCGTGCGCGTTCGGCCGGGGGAAACCCCAGGTCAGACGGGCACCGGGACGTGGCGCAGCTTGGTAGCGCACTTGACTGGGGGTCAAGGGGTCGCAGGTTCAAATCCTGTCGTCCCGACCAGCGAATTCGCCGGTCGGAAGCCGTTTCCTCAAAACAAGAGGAAGCGGCTTTTCTCCGTTCCAGGATCATTGAGCCGTTTCGGATCCCTGAGGCCCCTCAGTCACGCCGAGCCACCAGCCGGTACGCGTTGGCCAGCCCGAGAGGCTCGGCGGACCGCGCGAGGATCCGGTCCGCCAGCGTCGCCAGCAGCAGGGCCGGCACTCCGGCCAGCAGCACCGCTGTGCGCAGCGCGCGGCGCACCCGTCCGGGTCTCGCCGGCAGCCACGGCAGGTCGTCCCGGGGCGCGGCCTCGTCCAGAGCCAGCCAAAGCGCCGCCACCAGATCCACGGCCTCGTGCGCCGACCCGTGCTGCTCCGCCACCACCGTGAATCCGAGACCCGCGAGCGCCCGGCGCAGATTGGCCATGGGCACCAGATGGAGGTGCTGCGGCTGGAGCCAGGGGAGCCACCAGCGCCCGAGCAGCCGGGCATAGCGGCTGTCCGGATCAGGCACCTCGATCACCAGGTGCCCGCCCGGGCGCAGCGTCGCACGGGCCGCCTCCAGCTCCCGTATCGGCTCTGTGCTGTGCTCCAGGTAATGGAACATGCTCACTACGTCGTACTCGCCGGTCAGACCCGGCGCGAGCTCGGTGAAGCCGCCGCGGTGGCCCCGCTCGACCCGCCCCTCACGGGCGGCCAGATCCACACCGTCGGAGCGGTCGAGCCCGTCGAAGACCACATCCGGCAGGACCTCCCGGGCGACCTCGCAGAAGTGCCCGTGACCGGTGCCCACATCGAGCCACCGCTTGGCCTCGCCGACATACGGAAGCACGGATGCGGCCCGGCGGCGGTACGAGGCGGCCCTTCCGCTGAACATCCCGTCGAGCTGCCGCTCGCCCAGGCCGTCGTAGAAGTCCCGGTAGTAGAAGTCGAGCCCCCGGGCGTTGAGCCGCGGGTTCTGGAACAGATGCCGGCAGGAGTGGCACCGGTCGATCCGGAAGTTCCCCGGCTTGTGCTGGAGCAGGTCGGAGGTCCGCAGATGCCCGCCGATCCGCGCCGATCCGCACCAGGGGCAGGTGAGCCGCAGCGGCTCGAAGAACGCCTGGGGGCCGTCGGCGAGCTCGGCCCGGTACGCGGGGCGCAGTGCGGCCACCGTCTCGTGACGCGGTCGCTGGGGGCGGGAGCGCCCGGAGCTGGGGTTCATGCCGGGGTTCATAAGGGGTACTCCTCGTTCCTGTCGCGGGCGAGCTGTTCCAGGTGGGTGGCGGCAGCGGCGGCTCCGCCGGCCGAACGGAAGGCGGAACCGATCGCCCGGGCCGCGGCCCGGTACCCGGGGGCGTACAGCACGGCGTCGACGGCCGCCCCGACCCTGGCCTCGGTGGCCCGGCCGAAGCGGACCCGTACCCCTGCTCCCGCGTCGGCGACCTGTGCGGCGATCACCGGCTGGTCGTCCCGGATCGGTGCGACGACCAGCGGGACGCCGTGCCACAGTGACTCGCAGACCGTGTTGTGGCCCGCATGACAGACCACCGCGTCGACATGCCCGAGCAACGCGAGCTGCGGCACCACGGGCACGGCGAGCAGGTCCTTGTCCTGCTGCGCCTCGTACGTGTCCTTGCCCCGGTGTGCGGCGTCCCCCCGCGCTGAACCGCTGCCGAGGACGCCCTCCGGGTCCACGACGACGGCCTGCATCCTGTCCGCCCGGGCCCGCAGCGCCGCGGCGCACTCGGTGAGGAAACGCCTGCCCACATCGGTGTTCGCGGTGCCGAGGGTGACCAGGACCGTCGCACGGCCCGGGTCGAGCCACTCCCAGGGGAAGCCCGCGGGGCTGGGGCGCGCGGTCAGCGAGGGTCCCACCCAGCGGATCCGGTCCCCGCCGCGGGCGGGCGGACCGGCCAGCTCCTCGGTGGTGAACGCCAGCACCAGATGGGGCGAGAACCGCGGATCCGCCGTGCCGTCAGGGGCGCCGATACGCCGACGCAGCCCGTCCAGCAGCGCCTCGTTCCAAGCCGCGACCTTCGGCATCGCCGACAGGACGTCGGCGAACTCCGCCGATGTCGTCGCCGATGTCGCCCACCGCACCCCCAGCCGCTCGGCCACGAGCCCGCCCGCCGCCGCCTGCTGGTCGGCGACCACCACATCGGGACGGAACACCTCCACCGCGTCCCGGACACCTTCCGCCATGGCGTCGGCGAGCGGCACCAGGAACCGCTCCCAGAGGAAGCGCAGCGCCTCCGGACCCCGGATGTCCGCCGGCCGTGCCGCCCCGTCCGCCCAGGCTGCCGGGGACGGGAAGACCCGCGCGTCCTGCCCGGCGAGGCGGTGCACCACATCCGGCTGCCCCGCCCAGGCCACCTGGTGACCGCGGTCGGCCAGCTCGGCCGCCACCCCCACCAGGGGGTTGATATGCCCGACGAGCGGGGGGACGACGAACAGATAGCGGCTCATGGCGCATTCACCTCCACGGGCGTGCCCATCGGCGACTCCATGGGCGTGACCACCGGTATGCCCGCAGGCGCGGTCGGCAAGGGGCCGTCGTGCCGGTGCGGATGGCACCCGATCCAGTGGAGTACGAGGTCGCGCACCCGCCCCGGCGCCTCCACCAGGACGGAGTGCTCGTGACCGGGCAGCAGCACCGTCCGGCACCGGGGCAGCAGGGCCCTCAGCCACGGTGCCTGCCCTGCGAGGTCGGAGTCCTCGCCGTACACCGCGAGCACGGGACAGCGCAGCGAACGGATGTCCCGCTCACCGGCGAGCTCACAGCTCGTGACCTCGGCGGCGATCGCGGTGTCCCGCACCAGCCGTCCCGCGGCCTTCGCCAGCCGTGCCGTGTGCCCGCCGCGGTGCGCGGCGATCCAGTCGAGGGCATCGCGCTCGTTGGCCGTCATCTCGTGCCGAACCCGGTCAAGCAGACCGGAGATCTTGTGTGCCCAGGAGGGCGTGGCCGGTTCGGACTCGATGACCGCGATGCTCGCCACCCGCTCGGGATACCGCAGGGCATAGCCGAACGAGACCGTCCCACCGAAGGAGTTGCCGACCAGATGGACCGGGCCGTGGATCTCGAGCCGTCCGAGCAGTGCCCCGAGATCGCCCACGAACGCGTCCAGGCTGTACCCCGTGGCCGGGCGCCCACTGCGGCCGTGCCCCCGGTGGTCGTACATCACCACATCGAGTCCGGCCGCGGCGAAGGCGGGGGCGACGGTGAAGTAGTAGCTCGCCAGGCTGTCGGTCAGCAGACCGTGCAGCAACACGACGGTCGCTCTGGACGGCCGCCCGTCGCGGGGACCGAGCCGCTGGACGTGCAACCGGATGCCGCCGGCTTCGACGATCGCCATCGGTCAGTCCGCCCCGGCGCTCTTGAGGCACTGGGCGACGTACTCGACGAGCCGGCCCACGGTGAGCTGGATGATGTCGTCGAGCTCCATGGAGGCCACGAACTCGGCGAAGTTGACCGTACGTCCGTACCGTTCCTCCAGGTGACCGGCCAGGGTGACCAGATCGATGCTCTCGAACTCCAGATCCCTGCTGAAACGGGTCTCCATCCCGACCTCGGTGTCGTCAAGGCCGTAGTCCTCGAGCACCAGCTCGATCATGGCGGTGATATCGGCGAGAATCTCGTCCTGATCCGCCCGTAACGGGCCCGCAGGCTGTGTCGTGGTCACTTCCCGTCCTCCTCGTCACTTGCTGTTCCGGACCGTTCCGGAGCTCCGGTCCACGCCACCACATAGGCGCGCGGCGGCAGCCCCGGGGGATTGCCCACCTGCTCGCAGTGGACCTGATGGGTGCGCACCGGCACACCCGAGCCCGTACGCACCTCGACCGTCAGCAGGTCCCGTGCCGCCCTCACGACTGCGAAGTCCTTGGGACGGCCGCCGAACCCCGTGCCCTCCGCCTTGGCGGCTGCTTCCTTCGCCGCCCAGAAGCGGGTGAACCACAGCGCCCCGGACTCGCCGGTGGCGCTCCGGCAGGCGGCCAGCAGCCCACGCTCCTCCCGGCCCAGCGCTGCCGCCAGTGTGGACTCGCCGTGCTCGGTGACCTCCTCGATGTCGATACCGGGACCACGCACCACGGCCGGATCACCGCCGTCGTCCGCGACCGCGGAGAGGCGGGGCGCTACGAGGGCGACGGCCGCCTCGGCACGGTGGGCTATCGATACCGTGAGGGGCGGCAGCTCCCGGCCGTGCCGGCCGGACACCACGGGGCGGCCGTCCGCGTCGTTGTCCACCCGCAGTTCGGCGGGGAACACCGGGCCCCCGCCCCGCTCCCAGAGATACCTGCGCACCGCGTCCTTGGCCGCGATCCGGCCCAGCAGCCACTGCCGGCGGCCGCGCGGCGGCTGCCGCTCGTAGGCCTCGCGCTCGGCGCTGCCCAGCATGTTGCGCATGATCAGATCGCGCGACGCCAGGTCCGGCCACCGTTCATGGACCAGCGACCAGCCACCCGCGCGTGCCTCGGACAGGGTGTTGCGCTCGGGGAACCGTTCGACCGGCCGGGTCTTCGGGTCGTTGTCGAAGCGGCGGTCCTGCCAGCCGTCCAGCTCGGCCCACACCGTGCCCCCGGACATCAGCAGGGCATCGGCTTCGAGCAGCGATCCGGTCAGGGAGGTGATACGGATCAGGCACTCCAGTGCCGTGCCCGGCGCGGGCGGCGGGCCGAAGAACCGCATCCGCCGCATCCGCACGGGAAACACCACGGTCCGTTCCGTGGCGGTCGCCATGATCCAGTAACCGAGCACCTGACCGACGTTGTCCAGCAGCGCCCCCGGCGCGGGAGGCACGGTCAGCACAGCGCGCACATGACGGTCCCCGATACCGGTCAGTGCGGTCACGCCCTGGTAGGCCGGCCCGTGGAACATCCAGCGTTCGTCGTACAACTGGGCAGCGCTGTGGTCAGGTTCGCGCTCGTCCCGGAACACGTCACGGTCCCGTGCAGGCGGCGGTTCGGGATGACGCCCGGCGAGCTCGATCGTCGCCCGGGCGTGCGGGCCGAAGGACACGGCGACGCGGTCCGGTCCCGACGGGGTGACGGTGACCGTGACCTCCATCGGTCCGGCGGCCGTCAGCCAGCGGTCGAACCGGGCGTCGTGCACTGCGATCGCCCGCATCCCCGGGGCGCTTCGCTCCGCCGCCTCCATCATGTGGTGGACGATCGTGGTGGCCGGGACCACCGGCCAGCGGTCGGACACGTCGGGCCAGTCCGTCCGCTGCCGGAAGAAGCAGTGGTCGAGCAGGTACGGCATCGAATCAGGCCCGACGCGGACCGTGTACGCGCAGCGGCCGGAGCCCGGTTCGGCCGCGGAGCCCGGTTCGGCCGCGGGGACCGTGGGGACTGTGGGGGATGGACGGTGCCGGGCCGGCGACACCGCGCGGGTCACGGGCCCCCGGCGCGGTGGCGCGTGGATTCCGGCCACCGCGATCAGCTCGGCGGCGGTGGCCGTGGTGTCCTGCATCAGCGCGGTGAGCTCGGCGAGGACCGGGAAGCGCGCGGCTGCCGCGGGGGCAGCCGTCGGTGCGGACGGGGCGGCCGGACGCCGGGGAGCCTCCGGCATCAGCGAGGAGCGCAGTGCGGCGGCGACATCCCGGTCCAGTGAAACCAGGGCACCGCTCAGGTCGAGACGCACCGGCGGGGGTGTCTTCCGCCCGGTGGCTGGGACGGCTGTCCCGTTGGCCGCGGGTGTGGCGGGACGGTCGACCACGTCGGGCCGCACCGGCGCGCCCTCCGACCACAGTGCCACCGCCACCCGCCGCAGCTGCGCAAGGCCGGAGCGACGGGACGAGTTGGCCGCCACCACCAGATGGTCCCGGCCCGCCAGTGTGTCGTCGATCAGGGAGCCGAGCTGTCCCGTGCCGACCTGGACGAACGCCCGGAAGCCGGACCCGTACAGCGCTTCGGTCAGCTGCCGGAAGCGGACCGGCTCCAGCAGATGACGCACGAACAGCGCGCGTACTCCCGCTTCGTCGTCGGGGAACGGCGCCGCCGTCGTGCCCGACCACACCGGCACCGCGGGCCGGTGCAGGGCGAACCGCTCGGCCGCCGCCCGGAACGGCCCCAGAGAGGGCTCCAGCATGGGGGTGTGGAAACCGGACCGGAAGGGCAGCACCCTGCACAGCACACCTCTGGCCCGCAACGCGCCCACGAACTCCTCGACCGGCTCAGGTGGTCCGCACACCATCGACTGATGGGGCGCGTTGTCATGCGACAGACTCACCGGAAGACCGGAGTCCTGGAGCGCCTCGGCCACCCGGAGCGCGGACATGCCGACGGCGGCAAAGGCGAGGTCCGGCACCGTGACCGTGTCGGGGTCGAGCGAGGCCATGAAGTCGTCGACGGCACGCTCGGCGTACATTCCGGCCGCCGCCATCGCCGTCCACTCACCGATGCTGTGCCCCGCCACCGCCTCAGGCACCACACCCATCCGGCGCAGCGCCGCGTCCAGCAGCCGTCCCACCGCCACCACACCGAGACCGTGCCGGCCGATGTCGCCGACCTCGGCGAGTGTGTCCTCGCCGGACCCCCCGGGCGTGGCGATCCCGAAGTGCTCCGCGATTCCCTCGACTTGCGGTGCGAAGTCGCCTTCGAGCCCGGGGAAGACGAAGGCCACACGGCCGGGCCGGGCACCGCCGAGCAGTGGTTCGGGGGCGAACCAGACGTCATTGCGACCGCGCCAGGCCTGGCCCTTGGCGGCGACCCGCCGCGCCAGTGCCAGACGCCTCGGCGTGGGATCGACGATGCCGAGCCGGGTCCGTTCCGCCGGCTCCGCCCCGGCAGGGCCGGACCCGGTGGCCAGTACGGTCCGGTCGTCCGCGTCCAGCAGGGCGGCCAGCCGCTCCGGGGTACCGGCCGCGAGCTGCAACACCCGTTCGGGCTCGGCCACCGACACCGACCCTGGCGTGCCGCTGGCAGCACCCATGGTGACGGTACTGCGCAACGCCACTGGTTCCGGGGCCTGTTCCAGGATCACATGGGCGTTGATCCCGCCGAAGCCGAAGGCGTTCACCGCCGCGCGCCGCGCGTGGCCCGGACCGCTCTCCCAGGGGACAGGCTCCGCCAGCGGACGGAACCGGGTGTCCGCGAGTGCGGGGTGGGGGTCCTCGCAGTGCAGCGTCGGCAGCAGCACTCCGTGATGGACGGCGAGCGCGGCCTTGACCAGGCCCGCCACCCCGGCGGCAGGCATGGCGTGGCCGATCATCGACTTCACCGAACCGATGACCGGTGCTTCCCCGGAGCCATCACCGCGCAGGCTGCCACGGGGGCCGAACACCGCGGCGAGCGTGTCGAGTTCGGCCGCATCGCCGGCCGGTGTCGCGGTGCCGTGCGCCTCCAGCAGGCCGATGGACCCCGGCGCCGCGGGATCCATCCCGGCAGCCCGCCAGGCCTGCCGTACCGCCCGTATCTGACCGCCCGGATCGGGGTTGACCAGTCCGGCCGTGCGACCGTCGCTGCTCACTCCCGTGCCCCGGATCACCGCGTAGACACGGTCGCCGTCCCGTTCCGCGTCGGCCAGCCGCTTCAGTACGACCACGCCCGTGCCCTCGCCGATCAGGATGCCGTCGGCGTCACGGTGGAAGGGCCGGACGCGCTGGCTCGGTGACAGCGCGCGCAGTTGCGAGAAGACACTCCAGAGCGTGATGTCGTGGCAGTGGTGCACACCGCCCGCGAGCATCATGTCGCAGCGCCCTGTCGCCAGTTCACCCACCGCCTGGTCCACCGCCACGAGCGAGGAGGCGCACGCGGCGTCCACGGTGTAGGCCGGTCCCCGCAGATCCAGCCGGTTGGCCAGCCGTGAGGCGGCGAGGTTGGGTACGAGCCCGATCGCGTTCTCGGGCCGATCCGGGCCCAGCCGCTCGGTGAACGCCTCGCGGACCTGGGCGAGTTGGTCCGCGCCGAGCCCGGGAAGCAGCTCGCCGAGCGTACGTACGAGCTGGTTCGCCGTGCGCACCCGCTGGTCCAGCCGGACCAGTCCGGGAGTGAGATAGCCGCCACGGCCCAGCACCACCCCGACCCGCTCCCGCACCGGCAGCCGCTCGTCCCCACCCGCGTCCGCGAGGGCCGCAGCCGCCACGTGCAGGGCGATCAGCTGGTCGGGCTCGGTGCCCGAAACGGAGCTGGGCATGATGCCGTACCGGGTGACGTCGACGTCCGTCAGCGTGTCCACGAAACCGCCCCTGCGGCAGTAGACCTGGTCCGCGGCGGCGGGTCCGGTACGGGACCCGGGACGGTAGAACTCCGCGTCCCAGCGCCCTCCCGGGACCTCGCTGATCGCGTCGACGCCGGTCAGGAGATTGCGCCAGTACGTCGCCAGGTCCGGAGCCCCGGGCAGCAAGACGGCCATCCCGGTGACGGCGACGGGCACGGTGCGGAACTCGGCACCGGTCATCTCACCACTCCGAAGCGGTGTGGACGACGGTCCCGGCCGTCATGTCGCCCCACGCCAGCTCCTTCAGCAGGGCGAGTGGGCCCACTTCCGGGTCGATCAGGGTGATCCCGCGCTGCGAATAGGACCGGGCGAGCTCGGGGCCGACCATTCCGGTGTGGATGCCCGACGGCGCCCAGGGGCCCCAGTGCAGGGTCACCACCCGGTGTCCCGTGCGTGCCCCCCAGTGCTCTCCGAGGCTCTCCAGCGCGTCGTTCGCGGCGGCGTAGTCCGCCTGGCCCCGGTTGCCGAGCACGGCGGAGATGCTGCCGAACAGCACCACGAATGAAGGACCTTCGGGCAGCTCGTCGAGCGCGGACAGCAGGGACGCGGCCCCGGAGACCTTGGTGCCGTAGACCCGCTCGAAGGACTCGGCGGACTTCTCCTCGATGAGCCGGTCCTCGATGACACCGGCCGCGTGGATCACTCCGTCCAGTCGCCCGTGGTCGGCGTGGATCTCCTTGACCGCCTGGAGCACGGCCGCGGAATCACGGCAGTCCACACTGCGGTAGCGCACCCGGCTGCCCGCTGCCTCGAGGGCCGCGAGAGTCGCGGTGATCTCGCGCTGGGCCAGGATGAGTCCGGCGGCCCGGGCGATCTCGGCGGGAGAGCCGTACGCGCCCTGTGCCGCGAGGACACCCCGCAGGGCGGCCTCGTCCCCGGCCGCCGCGGTCACCGGACTCTCCGGGCCGGCCGGCGCCGGTGTCCTGCCCAGCAGCTCGATGCGGCAGCCACAGGCCCTGGCCAGGGCGGCGGCGCAGGCGGCCGTGATGCCACGGGCCCCGCCCGTCAGCAGCACCACCGCGTTCCGGTCCAGTCCGATGGCCTCGGCTTCGGCCGCCCCCTCGCCCGCCGGGCCCGCACCCCTCAGCCCCAGGGGCCCGAAGGGGGCCTCGGCGAGTTCGGCTACGGAACGTCCTGCCCGGCCGCGCAGTACGGCCGGAGCGCCGCTGGGCGCGGCCAGCTCCTCGAGCACGGCGGCGGCCGTCGAGGCCGGTCCGCCCGGTCCGGGCAGCCCGTCCGGCAGCAGGTCGATCACCGAGGCCGCTGTGTCCGGGTACTCGCGGGCGATGCTGCGGAAGAGCCCGCCCAGGCCCGCCGCCCGCTCGCCGGTCCGGCCCTCGTCGGCGTAGCGCACCGCGATCAGAGTGCCGGGGCGGGCGCGCAGCGCGGCCTTGATGGAGGGGAAGGACCCGGGGAGGACAGGGAGTCCGGACTCCGCCAGGGGGTCGAGGAGGACGACACCGTCCAGCGTCCCGTCCTGGTCCGTGAGCAGATGCCCGGCGGGGAAGCCGACGGCCGTGGCACCGGCGTCGGTGAGCCGCTGCGCCAAAGCGGCTGCCACACCGGCGCGGTCGCCGTCACCGTCGCCGATGAGCGCGAAGCGCCGCCCGGTGAGCCGGGCCGCGTCGGGTTCGGTCGTCTCCGGCAGGGGTGCCGGGCGCAGGACGAATCGCTTGGGCGCGGCCACCGCGAATGATGCCGTGTCCTGTGTCCCGGTCACGGCGGTCCCTGCGTCCGCCGTGGAGTCAGCGGCCACCGCGGACGAAGATGGCCGGTCCGCGGGCGCATCGCCGGCCGATGCGGTGGCGAGGGCGGCGATCCTGCCGGCCAGCGCGTCGGCGGTCCTGGCCTTGGCCAGGTCCTCCATGGCCGCGTCGTCCAGTGTGGCCACGTCCACCGCCACCGCACCCGCGGCGACCAGCCGTGCCGCCAACTCGCCCACGATCTCCGTGCGTTTGATCGAGTCGATGCTGAGGTCCGCTTCGAGATCGAGACCGGGTTCGACCATGTCCGGTGGATAGCCGGTGCGCTCGCTGATGATCTCCACCACCATCCGCAGCACGTCGGCATGGGACAGTGCGGAGTCCGGGCCCGTCGCGGCGCCTTCCGGAGCCAGGGCTGCCGGGCCGGCCAAGGCCAATGGCACCGGAGCGGGTGAGGAGGACCGGATCGCCGCGGGGTCCACGGTGCGCGGCGCTGGGACGGGGCCCGCGTCGGCGGCGGTCTGGCCACCCCCGAAGTAGGTGAGCAGGACATCGCGTTGTGCCGCCACCATTTCCCGGCTGGTCCGCAGGAATTCGGCGATCAGCGCGTCCTGGCGTGCCGCGGCCCCGTCGGCGCCCTCCGGGCCCTCGAGGTGGTTTGTCGTCACAGTCGTCTCCACCGTTTCCACGAAACGTCGGGCCGGTGCCAGCGCACCGGGCAGAAGTTCTCCGGAGGCGGTACGGACCAGATGACCGTCGACCGTCCAGCCGGGCTGCCGTTCGGCGGCGGCGCGCCCCGGGTCGACCGCGTCCCGCCCCTGGAACATCCACCCGGTGCGCACCGGCAGTCCGGCCACCGCCAGCCGGGCGAGCGCATCCAGCAGTCCGGGCAGACCGCTGTCCGGCCGGGGCTCGCAGGCGATGGCGAGGTGCGGCCGGTCGCCGAGGATGTCATCGACCAGCCGGGTCAGCACCCGGCCGGGGCCGGCCTCCACGAAGATCCTGGCGCCGGCCGTGTACATCGCCTCGATCTGTTCGGCGAACCGCACCGGCGCGCCGAGCTGCGCGGCCAGTTCCGCGCGGATCGCGTCCGGCCCTTGCCCGTACGGCCGCGCGGTGCGATTGGACCACACGGCGAACTCGGCGTCCCGTAAGGTGTGTTCGCCCAGTACCCGAGCGAAGCGCTCGCCCGCACCCGCCACCAGTGGGCTGTGGAAGGCGCAGGCCACCGGGAGCCGTTTGGCACCGTGGCCCGCCTCGCGCAGCAGTCGTACGGCGGCGTCGACGGATGCGGTCGGTCCTGAGACCACCGTCTGGCGCGGTGCGTTGTGGTTGGCGATGACCAGTCCGGAGACCTCGCCCGACGACCGGGCCGGGCCGAGGGCCCGTTCCACGTCCGCCGCTGACGCGGACACCGCGGCCATCGCGCCCGGGTCGCTTCCGGCCGAGGCGAGAATCGCCGCGGCCCGCTCCCTGCTCAGCTCCAGCAAGGTGCCTGGTTCCAGAACACCCGCCGCACACAACGCGACCAGTTCCCCGTAGCTGTGTCCTGCCGCCATGTCCGGCTCGATCCCGGCCCGGGTGAGCAGGGCGTGGGCGGCGAGACCCACCATGCCGAGGGCGGGCTGGGCGGCCCTGGTCTCCATGAGAGCGGTACGCAGCCGGGTGCGTACGTCGCCGTCGAACGCGGCGGGTGGATGCAGCGTCGCGGCGGTGCCGCCGTCGCAGGCCAGCAGGTGGTGCAGCCCTGGGAAGGCCGTGAAGATCTCCGCGTACATCCCCGGGCGCTGGCTGCCCTGCCCTGGGAACAGGAACGCCACCTCTCCCGGGGCGCCGGTCCCGGCCCCCGACCCGGATCCGCTGTCGGTGCTGTCCGCGAGGTGGATGCCCGCCTCTGGATCGTCCTCTCCGGCCAGTACCCGCCGCAGCCCCTCGCGCAGCTCCGCCTGGTCCTTCGCCACCACGGCGAAGCGCACCGGGCCGCGCCCGGTGTCGCCGCGCCTGGACGCGGCCAGTGCCAGGTCCCGCAGCCGCCAGCGCCCCGGCCCGTCCGCGCCGGCCGACACCAGGGCCAGCAGGTCCTCGACCGCTCTGCGCGCGGCCCCAACGTCCGTACCGCGGAAGAGGAACAGCTCGGCCGGCCAGACGTCGCGCCCGTGCGCCGGGGGCGTGTCGTTGTCGTAGGCGCTCAGCACCACATGGAAGTTGGTGCCGCCGAACCCGAACGCGCTCAGCCCCGCGAGACGTCGGCCGGCCGGTGCGGTCCACGGCAGCGCCTCCCGGTGGAACACGAACGGGCTCCGGCCCTCCTGCCAGGCCGGGTTGGGCCGTTCCAGATGCAGCGTCGGCGGTCGCACCCCGGTGTGCAGGGCCAGCACGGTCTTGATCAGACCTGCCAGCCCGGCCGCGCACTTGGTGTGCCCGATCTGCGACTTGACCGAGCCGAGGACACAGCTCCCCGGGGCCGCGCCCGCGGCCTCGAACACCTCGGTGAGGACGTTCAGTTCGGTACGGTCGCCGACCACCGTGCCGGTGCCGTGCGCCTCCACGAGGCCGATGTCGGCAGGCGTGGTCCCCGCATTCCGGTGCGCCCGGTCGAGCGCTCTGCGCTGCCCCTCCGGGCGGGGTGCCGTCAGCCCGAGCGAACGGCCGTCGCTGGAGCTGCCGACGCCCTTGATGACACCGTAGACGCGATCGCCGTCGCGCTCGGCGTCGGCCAGCCGCTTGAGCACCACACAGGCCACGCCCTCGCCCAGGGCGATCCCGTCGGCCGCGCTGTCGAACGCTCGTGAGCGGCCGGTGGGCGAGAGCGCGTGCACCGAGGTGAACAGCACGTAGTCGTTGATGCCGTTGTGCAGATCGGCGCCCCCGCACAGCATGACGTCGCTGGTGCCCGCGGCCAGCTCCTTGCAGGCGACGTCCACGGCGGCGAGCGAGGAGGCACAGGCCGCGTCGACGGTGAAGTTGGGACCACCGAGGTCGAGCCGGTTGGCGATCCGTCCCGAGATCACATTGGAGAGCATCCCGGGGAACGAGTCCTCGGTCAGCGCGGGCAGTTGCTCGTCCAGGCCCCTGGGCACCGTGCCGTAGTACGAGGGCAGTACGGCTCGCAGCGTCGCCGCGTTGGACAGGTCGCTGCCCGGCTCGGCGCCGAAGACCACACCGGTGCGCATCCGGTCGAAGTCCCGTCCGTCCGGGCCGAGCCCAGCATCGTCAAGAGCCCGTCGCGCGGCCTCCAGCGCCAGGAGCTGTACGGGCTCGATGCTGCCGAGCGAGGCCGGAGGTATGCCGTAGCGCAGCGGGTCGAACGGCACGGGCGGGAGGAAGCCGCCCCAGCGCGATGCTGTGGCACCGCTCGCCTCGGGGCCGTGTACATCGGGGTCCCAGCGCTCGCGCGGGACCTCGCCGACGGAGTCCACGCCGTCGAGGACGTTGGCCCAGAAGGAGGCGAGGTCGGGCGCGCCCGGGAACATGCACGCCATCCCGACCACCGCCACATCCAGCGGTCGGGGCGGCTCCGGTTCCGCGCCCTCCGTGGTGTCCGGGGAGAGCCCCGGACGTGCCCGCAATGCGGTCCTCCGCTCCTCCAGGAACTCCGCGGCGCCGTCGCAGACCGCGGTGTGCAGCGCCGCGACGGAGGTAACGGCGGACCGCAGTACGGCGACCTCGCCGGCCATGAACATGCCTTCCGCCAGCTGCCGTTCCTCGTCGACGGCGGACAGGGCGCCGTCCTCGGCACGTTCAAGGCCCTTGGCGGCCAGCCGAAGCCGTCCGACGTTGAGCCGTTCGAGCCGCTCCCAGACCTCACGGTCGCCGAGCCCCTCGCGGCGCAGATCGTCGCCGAGCGTGCGGAAGGAGTCGCTGAAGGGGCTCGGTACACAGCGGGTCGCGTGGCCGGGCGCCGTCTCCAGCAGAGTCGTCCGCTCCGCCGCGATCACCCGTTGCTGGAACAGCGGCTGGACCGCGCCCCGGGTCACGGCCTCCTCCGTGAACAGATACGCCGTGCCCATGAGCACCCCGACGGCGCAGCCGCGCGCGGTGAGCGGGGCGGCGAGTGCGGCGGCCATGGCGGCGGACCGTTCGTCGTGGATGCCCCCGGCGAGGAACAACTCGATCCGCTCAGCCTCCTGTTGTGCCCCGGTCCCGTCCCCGCGGTCCCGGTCCCGGACGCCGACCAGGAAGTCCTCCAGTACGGCGAGTTGGGCCTCCCAGAGCGGAAAGCTGTTGCGGGGTCCGATATGGCCACCGCACTCGGCGCCCTCGAAGACGAACCTGCGGGCGCCCGCGTCCAGGAACTGCCGCAGCAGACCCGGCGACGGCACATGCAAGAAGGCGCTGATCCCCGCTTCCTCCAGCGCGCGCGCCTGCGAGGGACGGCCTCCGGCGACGATGGCGTGCGTGGGGCGTGCGGCGACCACCGCCTCCAGCTGGGCCGCCCGTGTCTGCTCCGGGGCGAAGCCGAGTATGCCGACCCCCCAGGGCCTGCCGCCGAGGGTCTTCCGGACCTCCTCCAGCATCGTCCGTGACTGCTCGGCCCCGGCGAGCGCCAAGGCGATGAAGGGGAGGGCGCCGTCGTCGGCGACGGCGTCGGCGAAGCCGGCACGGTCGCTGACCCGGGTCATCGGACCCTGCGCGACCGGGAGCCGGGTGCCCAGCGCCCTGCTCATCGCGGAGCCGGGCCGCAGCGCGCGTACGGCGGTGTCCTCGCGCACGGCGTCGCGTACGGCATCGGCGACGGCGCGTACGGCGCGGCCGGTGTCGCGCCAGCGTTCGGCGAAGCCCGACGCGAGGAAACCGTCCTGGCCGACGGGGAGTCGCTCCTCCCACGTGCTGCCGCCGGCCACTGAGGCGTGGGCCGGGTGGCGGCGCAAAGTCCGGTGGCCGTCCACGACGACCGTCTCCGAGCCGTCCATGGTGCGCAGCACCGCCGCGACCGACTCGGGCACCTCGGACTCGGCCAGCAGCGCCAGCTGGGTGTCCAGCACCACTCCGGTGGCACCACCGACGACTGCCGCTGCGGCCGTCCCCGGGGCGATGCCTCCGCAGGCCCACACCGGGGTGCCGCGTAACTCGGTGTCCGCGAGCAGCTGTTGGAGCAGCACGAAGGTGCCCAGCTCGCCGACGGGGCCTCCGCACTCACTGCCACGGGCGATCAGCCCACCGGCTCCGGCCCGCACGGCCGCGCGTGCCGAGTCCAGATCGGTGACCTCGACGAGCACACGGTGGCCGTGCGGTACGTCCCCGGGCGCCCAGGCGGAGTCCGGTGCGAGTACCACGGTGTGCGGGCCCGGGGGGCGGTCGTGTGCGTCGCCGGACCGCACGGCGGGTGACGGTGCGGCGCCGAGTTCGTCCGGGCCCAGTCGGCACCGAGGACCGACGCGTACACCGAACCGGCCCGGTGTCCAGCGACGCAGTGCCGCCAGGGCGTCCCTGGCTCTTCTGTCACCAGCCCCCAGGTCGAGCACTCCGAGTCCGCCGGCGCGGCTGACCGCGGCGGCGAGTCGGGCGTCCGGCTCACCGAAGGGGGTGGTTCCGATGACCAGGTCCACGATGTGCTCTGCCGACGTCATAATTCTCCGAATAAGCGTTGGCGTTGCCCGGAGGTTAAATTTCGGTCAATCAGAAGCGCAAGACGTACGGAGTCCCGCAAAGCTCGGAGAAAGAAATTCGGGCTTCTGTGGAACGGCTTGAAGATAGCGTCGGGTTACTCAACGGTCAACCAGCGGCGGATGGCCGAATGACCTTGGGTTTACGGCATGTTGGGAAGCTGGGGGGAGAAGGCGGGCATGCCGAAATCGGGCGGCGAGTACGGGAACTCGCGACCCAGGACCGCCAAGGAATTGAGCAGGAAAGGTGTAGGGGGGAGCGCAAGGGGAAGAGGTGGGGGATTCCGGCGGCGCGGCCCGCCATCTTTTCGTGTTGGCGGTGGACTGTCAACAACGCCGACGGAGATCATCTGACGGTTCATCAGTCGACGGTGTCCGGTGTGTGGTCACCGGCCGGAGAAGACAGCCGCGCCTTTCTCGTGCGCCTAGGCCGGACTCTCCTTGCTGGCCTTGAGTTTGCGCCAAACGGCACTCAGGGCCTCCAGGTCCTCCTGGTCCAGGAGATCGGTGAAGGCCGGAGCCAGACTGGCCCGCCGCGTCTCGTCCGCTTCCGCGAACAGCCGGTGGCCCTCGGGTGTGAGCGCCACCTCGATGGACCGCGCGTCCCGGGCTGACGGGGTGCGCGTGACAAGACCCCGGGCCTGGAGGGCGTCGATGACGCGGGACACCTGGCTGCGACTGAGCATCGTGCTGTTGCCGAGTACCGACGCGGGTACCGGGTCCGGGCTCGAGGCCAGCCACAGCATCACCTCGAACCAGGAGACGGGGAGGTCATGGGCCTTGCTGAGGGCGCGGTCGACGCGCTCGGTGAGTACGGTGCCGGCCCAGACCAGACCGTAGAAGGCGTGGTCGGCGACGGGCATCTCGGCCTGCGTGAGCTTCCTTTTCGGCATAGCCTGAGTCTACGGGTTGCGTGTGTGCACACATAATGGTTATGGTGTGTGTACACGCACAGATTTGCACAGCAGTGTTCCCCGCTTTGCCATCGAAAGGCCCCGCCATGTCCTCAGAGTCCGTTCAGTCCGCCCCCGTCGTCCTGATCACCGGCACCTCGTCCGGTATCGGCCTCGCAGCCGCCGTCGCCGCGGCGCAGGCAGGCTGGCGCACCGTGGCGACCCTGCGCGACACCGGCCGCGCCGACGCACTGCGCAAGGCCGCTGCCGACGCGGGGGTGGAGCTCGACATCCGGCAGCTCGACGTCACCGACCCCACGTCCGTCACCGCCGCGATCGACGGAGTGGTGGCCGACTACGGCCGGCTCGACGCCCTGGTCAACAACGCCGGAGCCGGACACCTCGGCACGCTCGAGAACGAGACCGTGGACGATGTCCGGCAGGTCATGGAGGTCAACTTCTTCGGAGTGCTCACCGCCTCCAGGGCCGCCCTGCCCCATCTGCGGGCCTCCGGTGGCCGGCTGGTCACCGTCACCAGCGTCGGCGGCATCATCGGCCAGCCGTTCAACGAGGCCTACTGCGCCGCCAAGTTCGCCGTCGAGGGCTACATGGAGAGCCTTGCCCCGGTGCTGGCCAGTCTCGACGTGAAGGTGTCGGTCATCGAACCGGGCGCCGTGGCCACCGAGTTCGTCAACAACCTCGGCATCGACCTCGAGGCAGTGATCGCCGAGGCCGGTGTGTACGCCCCCGCGCTCCAGGCGTACATCGCCCGCACCACCTCGCAGTTCCTCAACGGCGCGCAGACCCCGGCCCAGGTCGCCGAGTCCGTCATGGAAGCGCTCACCGCCGACAGCCCCGCGTTCCGCATCCAGACCTCAGACTGGGCCCGCGGCTTCACCGGCACCAAGATCGCCGACCTGGACGGTTCCGCGGTGCTCGGACTCACCAGCGCCTGGATCGCCTGACCGTTCCCGCGCTTTTCGACGCCGGGCCGGCCGCCCCGCAGGTCCTGTGTGAGGACCTACGTGGGCGCCGGCCCGGCGTCGGTCGTCAGCGAGCCCGTACGGCCGCCCGCCCACGCTCCCAGCGCGGTGGCGAGCTGCGCACGGGACCGGACGTCCAACTTCTGGTAGATACGTGTCAGCCGCGCCTCGACCGTCTTCACGCTCAGATACAGCCGGGCCGCCGCCTCCTGGTTGCTGGCGCCCTGGCCCACCATCTGAGCCAGGCGCAGCTCCGCCTCCGTCAGCGACGACAGCGCGCCGCCGCGCGCGGCCGGAGCCGGTTCCGGGGCACCGGCCGGAGTCTCCTTCGCGAGCGCCAGCCAGGACGCCGCGCCCGCCCGTTCGAAGACGGCTGCCGCGGTGTGCAGCGCGTGCTGCGCGGCCGAACGCCGCCGCCTGCGGCGCTCCACCCGGGCGAGCGCCACCAGCGCCCGGCCCTGCTCGAGCGGCAGACCGGCCGCCGCGAAGCACTCGGCCGTGCGGGTCAGCAGGGCGGCCGCCTCGTCCGTCTTCCCACCCGCGGCCAGCAGCAGCCCTTCGGCGCGATCGCACCCCAGCAGCACCGACCAGCGGCCGAGGCGCTCGGCGACCGGGCGTACTTCGGCGAGCAGCGTGGCTGCCTCGTCGAGGGAGTCGCTCGCCACCAGCGCCTCCGCCAGCTCCTCGTGCCAGCGGAGCATCGAGGGGTCGACGGCGGCCTGCGCCCGCTCGCCGGACTGCACCCGGCGCAGTGTCTCCAGTGCGTTGGCGACGTCTCCCATGACGAGCTGGACCCGGCCGAGTGCGTACAGGCTCCGCGAGAGGAAGACGTTGTCGCCTTCCTCTTCGGACGCCTGCGCACTGCGACGCGCATAGCTCGCCGCGCGGGCGAAGCTGCCGCCCGCCGTCTCGGCGAGCGCCAGCGCGTACCAGGCGGGCCCGGGGGACAGGCCGGCCTCCAGGGTCAGGGCGAGCGACCGCCCGGCGTGTGCGAGCGCGGCCGTGCACTGGCCCTGCCTGGCCTCGACCTCCGCGAGCGTACGGAACAGCTCGATCGCGTCCTCGACCGAGCCGCGCCGCTCGACCAGCGGCAGCAGGGTGTTCAGCCCGTCGCGTGCGTCCATGAGCCGGTCGTCGAACAGGGCATGGCGGATGGTCAGAATCTGCGCGGCGTTGCGGATGCCGAGCGGGCGATCGGCCATCTCCAGCTCCCGGGCCTCCTGGAGCACGCGTTCCTCTTCCAGGGAACCGAGGACACGTTCCATCCGGGCCTGGACGGTCAGTGCCTTCGCCGCCGTCATCCGGTCGCCGACCGAAGCGGCGAGCGCCGCCGAGTCGATAGCGGCGGCCCGGGAACGCACCGGATCGCCGTCGGCCAGCACGTACTTCACCGAGAGGCGCAGCTGTACGGCGGCCCTCAGTGCGGTGTCACTCTCCGAGTCCTCCATCGCATGGGCGTAGATCTCGTCCAGCCCCGTCAGCCCCTGGCCCGCCGTGTCCAGCACCGCGAGCCTGGCCCGTACCCGGTCGGCGGGGGAGGCGTCACGTGCCAGCAGGTCCGTGGCGGCGCGCATCGCCAGATCGGCGCGGGCCGCCCGGGCGGCCTCCTCCGCGGCGTCCACGAGGCGGGCGATGCGCTGCGGGCCGTTGCGGCCCGGCGTGGACTCGGCGGCGAGCAGGGCGAGCTCGGCGGCCAGGGCGTTGTTGCCGCGCCGCCGTGCGCTGTCCGCCGCCGCCGCGACTTCTGCGGCCAGCTCCTCGTCGGGGATGTCGGTGGCCAGGGCCCGGTGCCTGACCTCCTCGACGGGGTCGTCGACGACCCGGGCCAGCGCCGCGTGCCCCTCGCTGCGGTCGGTCCAGCAGGCGTCGTGCACCAGGGTCGAGGGAAGGATGCCGGCCCGGAAGGCCACCGTTCCGTCCTCGGTGAGCAGGACGAGACCGGCCCGTTCCGCGGCCGCCAGATCGGCCTCGGCCGTGGGGCGCCCGGCGCGGCGGATCAGTGACGCGGTGGGACGCAGGGCGAGTGCGGCGAGGAGCAGGGTGCCCCTGACCGGGGGTGAGACCAGCCCCAGCAGCTGCCGTGACAGATCGCGGGCACGTCCGGAGAGCGACAGTGCCTCCGCGTGGTGCACGGGCGTCCGCGCGTCCGCGAGCGAGCGGCCGACGGCGAGCGCGAGCCGGGGGTTGCCGCCGCTGGCCTTGTGGATCCGCCCGGCCATGCGGGACGGCAGCCTGTGGTGGATGAGGAGCTCAGCGATGTCGTCGGCGTGCAGCGGAGGCACCAGCAGCACATCGGCCTCCGACGGCACCCACAGCTGCTCGGGCCCGGTGGCGCCGGCGTCGGGGTCGTGCGCCTCCGGGGTCTCGATCGCGATCACCCGCAGCGCCGGCGGGGCCAGATGGAGGGCGAAGCGCAGCAGATCGGCACTGTCGGGGTCGATCCGCTGTACGCCGTCGACCACGAGCAGCACCGGACGGTGCCCGGCGAGGGTGCGCAGTATCTGGGCGAGTGCCAGCCGCAGGGCGATGGGGTCCCACCCGCCCTCAGGCACGGGCGCTTCACGGCACAGCATGGCGACGGCGTCGCGCTGGGGACCGGGCAGCCCGTCGCGAACGTCGTACGAGCCGGTATGGGCACCGCCGGGCGCAGGGACCGCGGAAGGCGCGGCGGGCGCGCCGGCGGACGGCGAGTCGCCGGGGCGGGACACCTCCATGGCGCCGCGGACCGGGCCGTCGGCACCGGCGGGCGCCTCGGCACCCTGCGGTCCGAGCTGTCCAGCGGGGGACAGGGTCGCGGACACGGAGGCGACGAGCGCGGCCGCGGTCGCACCGGGGATGGAGCGATCACCCGGGAGGGTGGCGAGCCACAGCACGGTCTCACCGCGCGACTGGGCTCGGGCGGAGATGGCCAGGGCGACCTCGGTCTTACCGACCCCCGCCGACCCCGTGAGCAGGGCTCGTCCGCGTGCGTGGAGCACCCTTTCGAGACGTTCGATGACCTCTGCCCGGCCGACGGGCGCAGTGCGTTTCTGGATCGACGTCACGCACCCACCACCCCCTTCCGGCCTGCGAGCCCCCTGCCCGTGTGTGCATGCGTGCAGTGAGGATACGAAGTCCATCGTCCCAGTCCATGCCCGGCGTCCGGCATGCGGACAGGACTGTACCCGGAAAGCGGCCGGGCGCGCCCGCGGCTTTCGCCTGCGAACGCGCCCCTGACCAGTGAAAACAGACTTCTGTCAGCCGTCTCAGAAAGTGAGACCCCAGCTGTCGATGTAGCCCGTGTCACCTGACGCCACATCGCGGACCTGGAGCTTCCAGGTGCCGTTGGCGACCTCGCTGGACGCGTCGACCGTATACGTCGCGAGGACGTTGTCGGCGCTGTCGGAGCCCGAGGAGGTCTTCAGGCTGCGCACGGTACCGTCCGGGGCGATCAGGTCGATGGCCAGGTCGCCGCGCCAGGTGTGCTTGATGTCCACGGCGACCTTGAGGGCGGAGGGTGCGTTGCCGGTGCGACCGGTGACGGCGATCGAGGACGACACCGTGGCGTTGTCGTTGATCGTCACATCGGTGCTGTTGGTGAAGGTCGCGCCGGTACCGGTGTCGGTGCCGAGCACGGCGTTCACGGTCTTCGCCGCGTCGGCGATGCCGGAGCCGCAGCCACCCGAGCAGGTGCCGGGGAGGGCGCGCGCGTTCGCCTTGATCGCGGTCTCGATTTCTGCCGGGGTCAGCGAGGACTTCGCGGACTTCAGCAGGGCCACGAGGCCGGCGATGTGCGGCGCGGCCATCGAGGTGCCCTGGTAGGGCTCGTAGTTCTCGGCCGACTGGGTGGTGTCACCGGAGTTCAGCGTGGAGAGGATCGCACGCTCGGGGGTGGTGACGGTGCCGGGGGTGTCGGTCGAGCGGCGGGTCTCGCCACCGGGCGCCGCGATGTCGACGGTGCTGCCGTAGTTGGAGTAGTAGGAGCGGGCGCCCTCAGGGTTGGTGGACGCCACGGTGATGACGTTCGGGCAGTTCGCCGGGGTGGAGCCGGACGCGTTGGAGTTCTCGTTGCCCGCCGCGACCACGACCGTCGTGCCGCGGGACACGGCCGCGTTGATCGCGTTCTTGTAGACGGTCGGGCAGGTGGAGCTGGAACCGCCGAGGCTGAGGTTGATCACCTTGGCCGGGGTGGGGTTCGTGGTGACGCCCGGGACGCTGCCACCGGAGGCCCAGGTGATCGCGTCGGCGATGTCGGAGGACGAGCCTCCGCACTTGCCGAGGACACGCACGGGCTGGATCTTCGCGTTGTACGCGATACCGGCGATGCCCTTGCTGTTGTTGGCCGCCGCGGCGATGGTGCCCGCGACATGCGTGCCGTGCCAGGAGGAGTCACTGGCCTCCGAGCCGATGCCGCACTCGCCGTCGGTGGCGTTCCAGTCGCCCTCGTCCTTGGGGTTGCTGTCACGCCCGCTGCCGTCGCGGGCGTCGGCCGAGTCGGAGATGAAGTCGTAACCGGAGACGACGTTGGCGGCCAGGTCCGAGTGGGTGGCGTAGCCGGTGTCGATGACAGCGACCGTGACGCCGCTGCCGGTGGCCTTGTCCCAGGCGGTCGGCACATTCATTCCGCCGGTGGCCGCGAAGAGGTCCCACTGGGCGGCGTACTGGGTGTCGTTGGGGGCGACGGCCATCGGGTAGGCGCGGATGTCCGGCTCCACGGACGCGACCGAGGGGTCGGCGCGGAAGGCGGCCATGACGTCGCTGAGGTCCTGCTTGGAGGCCGCGCCGCCCAGGTCGACGAGCGCGGCGCCGCCCGCGAGGCGGCGCTCGAAGGCCAGCTTCTCACCGGTCTCGGTGGCCTTGGCGGCCGCGTCGCTCTTGGCCGCCGTGTTGGAACTGGCCTCGGTGGACTGCGACTTGTAGGTCACGATGACCTTCTCGACCGGCGCGGTCGGCAGCTTGGGGATCGACTGCGCGGCCGGTGCGGGCTTCGGCGAGGAGTCCGCCGGGGCGGCGGCGAACGCCACGGCGGAGGTGGCGGCGACACCGACGATGGTGGCGGTCGCGGCCACGACGGATATGAGTCTCCGTCCGGAACCGTTCAAGGTGTTCCCTTTCAAGGAGCTGGGGATCGCAGACGGGCGGCGCGGAACCGCGGTTCGCTGTGGGGGTGCGACCCGCGGTTCCCGGGCTCCATCGCCCGTGCGCCGCCGCCTGCATGACGGCCCCTGGTCAAGGGCCGCCGCCGGACGAAACACCGTGTTCACATGCGTTTACATGCACCTGACATTCACCCGTCAGGCACTCGGAATCGCCGGTGCGGCAGACAGTAGGGAACGGCGAGATGAACTGGATACGGGGAAAACCCTTGCCTCACGGAGGGCCCCCGGCAGGGGCTGCCGCGACCGCCCAGGCGCGCCGCCGCGCGCGAGCCCTTCGCCGCCGGAGCTGCCGGCTCCCGGGGAAGCCGGGAAACCGGAATCCGGTCGATCACTCCGTCTCCGGAGGTCACGATGGATGTCCTGGTGCTGATTGGACGCATCTTCTTCGTGCTGGTGTTTCTCACCTCGAGGTCGGACACCTCACACAGAGCAAGGTCATGGCGCAGTACGCCGCCGCCAGGGGCGTCCCCGCCCCGGCCCTCGCGACGTCGGCAGCGGGGTGCTTCTGCTCGCCGGAGGGCTGAGCGTGCCGCTCGGGATCTGGCCGGATCCCGGTGCGCCGCTGCTCGCGGACTTCTGCTTCCCGACCGCGGTCCTCATGCACGCCTTCCGGAAGGAGAGCGCCCCCGAGGCGCGGCAGTTGGAACGGATCATGTTCCGCAAGGACCTCGCGCTGGGCGGCGCCGCGCTGATGCTGCTCGCGTTCTTCTCCCACACCGGTCATGACCTCGGGCTGACCGTCACCGGACCGCTCCTCCACCTCGGCTGACCGCTTCGCCGACCCGGCTGCTGACCCGGCCCCGGCCATCGCCCACTTCGGTCTCACCCGCCGGCCACCGCGGGCCACGGGCCGCCCCTCGATCGCCCAGACCTGGCGGACCAACGCCCTGCTCTGGTCCTCCCGTCCACGCCGTGCGGTCTTCCTCGCACTCTGGGTACCCAACGGGCTGATCGTGGGCTGCGAGGCCCTGTTCGTCTCCTACGCGCCCGACAAGGCGGGGCTCCTGCTCGCGGCACCGTACGCGATCTTCGCCCTGGACCCCGCGCTACCGCTCGCCCTGACCGCCGTGGTCCTCGCATCGGTCGGCTACGCGGCAAGCCTGCTGCTCCAGGAACGACTGCTGGCGCTGACCCCGGACGAGCTGAGCGGCCACGCCCTCGGCCTCCAGACCTCCCGAATGCTCGCCATGCAGGGCGTCGCCGCCACGCTCGCGGGCGGTGTGGCCCAGTACACCTCGCCCGCCACGGCGATGGCCCTGATGTCCGCCGCCTCGGTCGCGGTCACCCTGGCCCTGGCACCCGGACTGCGCCGCCCCGTGGGCGCCGCCGCCGCTTCCGTTCCGCTCGACGACGACGTCAGCGACCGCGACGCCCGCGATCCGGTGAGCTGAGCCGGGCCGCCCGTATCGTCAGATAGTGCCGCTCCGGCAGGCTCGGAGTGCGACTCGCGGCGACCCGGTACTGCGCTGCGGCGGCATCCCCGTCACCGGCCATGTCGAGCAGGTGCGCCCGCACCACGGACAGCCGGTGATGGTCTCTCAGCACCGGCTCCGCCGCGAGGTCCTCCAGCAACCGCAGTCCCGCGTCCGGGCCGTGCACCATCGCGACGGCGACGGCCCGGTTGAGCGCGTACAGCGGATTGGGGGAGAGCCGCTCCAGCACCCCGTACAGCGCCAGGATCTGCGGCCAGTCCGTCTCCTCGACGCTCTTCGCCTCGTCGTGCACCGCCGCCACGGCGGCCTGTACCTGATACGGACCCAGCCTGCCGCGCGGCAGCACCTCGGTGATCAGCGCGATGCCCTCGGCGACGGCAGCGGCATCCCACAGCGTGCGGTCCTGCTCCGCCAGCGGGATCAGTTCACCGCCCGGGCCGGTCCGTGCCGCGCTGCGGGCATGTGTGAGCAGCATCAGCGCCAGCAGCCCGGCCACCTCGCTGTCGTCGCTCTCACCGGGGAGCATCCGCCGCAGCGCCCGGGCCAGCCGGATCGCCTCCAGGGACAGCTCGACCCGCTGGAGGTCCTCGCCCGCTCCGGACGCGTACCCCTCGGTGAACATGAGATACAGAACATGCAGCACGGAGTCGAGCCGCCGCTGCCAGTCGTCCCGGTCCGGCATCCGGAAAGATGCACCGGACACCTTGATACGTTGCTTCGCCCTGCTGATCCTCTGCCCCATGGTGGCTTCCGGCACCATGAACGCGCGGGCGATCTCACCGGTGGTGAGCCCGCCCACCGACCGCAGGGTCAGCGCGATCGCCGCCGAAGGCGTCAGAGACGGGTGGCAGCAAAGGAACAGCAGGGCGAGGGTGTCATCCCGGCTTGAGTCCTGCTCCTCATCCGCCCCGGGCGCGGCCCACCGGTCGGCACCCTCACGCCTTCCGACCAGATCCTCGCGCCGCCGCCGGGCCTGCTCGCTGCGCACCTGCTCGGTCATCCGCCGGCTCGCCACCTGGATCAGCCAGCCCCGCGGATTGCGCGGCACCCCCTCATCGACCCACTGCGCGGCGGCCGCGAGCAGAGCCTCCTGCACCGCGTCCTCCGCTGTGTCGAAGTCCCCGTACCGCCGGGTGAGCACACCGACGACCTGCGGCGCCAGCACGCGCAGCAGGTCCTCGATGTCCCGGTCGCCCCGGTCGGCTCCGTTCAGTGCCCTCACACGTCCTCGGTCGGCGCGGACAGCACCTGACGCACCTCGATCGGCATGTTCAGAGGCGCACCGCCGGGTCCGGGGGCGGCCGAGATGTGCGCGGCGAGCTCCACCGCCCGCTCCGGTGTCTCGCAGTCGACGATCCAGTACCCCGCGAGGAACTCCTTGGTCTCCGGGAACGGTCCCTCGGTGACGACGGGTACCCCGCCCTCAGTCCCGGCCCGGACGATCCTGGCCGCCTCCGGCATCGCCAGCCCCTGTCCGTCGACGAACTCACCGGCCTCGACCAGCTTCGTGTTGGTGTCGTGCATGAACCCGATGTGCGCCTGGATCTCCTCCGGTGTCCAGGTGTCGATCCGCGGGAAGTCGACGTTCGACTCGCTGAACTGCATCAGCAGCATGTACTTCATGGTTGGCTCCTCTGCCTTCCGCACATTCCGTATTCCGGCGCCCTCACGGCGCTGTCACGGGTAGGTAGAAGCACGTCCGGCGATTTCGACATCCTCGCCGGAGAATCCACCAAGATTTTTGGCCGGGCTCGCATGGGCCTGTGTCTCCCGTACCGGGAGGCCGGCTCCACCGCGTCCCAGCGTGCCACGGCAACGAGAGGGCGGCGGGGAACACCGCGTGTCGGCCCCTGGCCCGGCCGTCGGACGGCGGCCGGCCTCGGCCCGGGCGTCGGACGGCAGGCCGCACCACCGCGTGCAGCGCCGCGCCGAGTCCACCCGGAGCTCGCGGACAGGGGGCTGTCGCGTGATCCCCGGCGGGCGCACGGCGCCGGCCAGGAATTACGGGACAGCGCCCTCAGGACCCCTGATGCCGGATGGTCTGAATGCGCGCGGTCGCGGTGGCCACAGCCACCGGCTTGCCGTCGGCGCCTATGAGCTCACCTGCCAGAAAGCACACGTCCCTACCGCGCTGCACGATCCGTCCCCGCCCCACGAGACGTCCGGGCCGGGCGGGACGGAGGAACTGAACATGCAGATCGACGGTCGGTGCGAACTGGTCCTCGGGCAACGTCGCCACCAGCGCCGGCCCCAGAGTGTCATCGAGCATCGCTGCCAGGAACCCGCCCTGGATCACACCGACGGGGTTGGTGAACTGATCACCCGCCTGAAACGCCACCTCGATGGTTCCCAGCTCCGGATTCACGTCGACCAGCTCCCAGCCGAGCAGCAGCGCCGCGGGTGGCGGCGCCGCCCGCCCTGCCTGTACATCCCAGAACAACCCTTGCCGTTGTGCAGGTATCTCCATGGTCCGCATTGAACAGGGCCCCACTGACAGCCCCGGGAGGATCCGTCGCCCGCGCTGCCCCACGGGAGCGTTGACCTGCCACCCCCACCACATTCCGGTGGGCCGGGAGCATGTGTCCGGCTCGCCCGGGCCCGTCGTGCCTGGTGTGCCGTCAGCGCCCCGTCATATCCTCCGCCCATGCGCGTCGCCCTGTTCGTCACCTGTGTCAACGACGCCGTATATCCCTCCACCGGAGTGGCCACGGTGCGCCTGCTCGAGCGCCTCGGTGTCGAGGTCGACTTCCCGGCCGCGCAGACCTGCTGCGGACAGCCGCAGTTCAACACGGGCTACCGGGGCGAAGCGAAACGACTCGTGCGTCGCACGGCCCGTGCGTTCGCGGGGTACGAGTATGTCGTCACGCCCTCCGGCTCGTGTGCCGCGATGGTGCGGCACCAGTATCCGCGGCTCGGTGGCGCGGAGGCCGCGTCGCTGGCCTCACGGACATTCGAGCTCACCGAGTTCCTGGTCGACGTCCTCGGAGTCGTCGACGTGGGTGCCAGCTTCCCGCACAAGGTCACGTATCACCCGTCCTGCCACGGGCTGCGGCTGCTTCGTCTGGGGCAACGGCCGCGGCGGCTGCTCGAAGCGGTCGCGGGGCTCGAGCTCGTGGAGTTGCCGGGTGCCGAGGAATGCTGCGGGTTCGGCGGTACGTTCGCGGTCAAGAACGCCGATGTGTCCACGGAGATGGGCCGTGACAAGACGCGCAGCGCGCTGGCGACCGGGGCCGGGGTGCTGTGCGGTGGTGACAACTCCTGTCTGATGCACCTTGACGGCATCCTGCGGCGCGCGGACGCGCCCATGCGCGTCCTGCACATCGCCGAGATCCTCGCCGCGACGGAGGGCCAGGGGACGGGAGAAAGGAGTGGTTCCGCATGAGCGGCACGTTTCTCGGGATGCCGTCATTCCCGTCGTTCCCCGACGCGGCACGCCCAGCCGTACGCGACGAGACCCTGCGTGCCAACCTGCGGCACGCCACCCACACGATCCGTGACAAGCGCGCCAAGGCCGTGGCCGAGCTGGACGACTGGACGCGGCTGCGTGCGGCGGGGAAGCAGATCAAGGACCTGGCGCTGAGTCGGCTCGACGCGTATCTGGTCCAGCTGGAGGAGAACGTCACCGCGGCCGGCGGCACCGTGCACTGGGCGGCCGATGCCGCCGAGGCCAACCGGATCGTCGCCGCGCTGGTGAAGGCCACCGGCGAGCGGGAGGTCGTCAAGGTCAAGTCCATGGCCACACAGGAGATCGGGCTCAACGAGTTCCTCGCGTCCGAGGGCATCGTGGCATACGAGACCGACCTCGCGGAGCTCATCGTGCAACTGGGGGAGGACCGGCCGTCCCACATCCTCGTGCCCGCGATCCACCGGAACCGCGGCGAGATCCGCGAGATCTTCCGCGAGCGTATGGGGGACTGGGGCCGTCCGGCTCCCGAAGGACTCGGCGACAGCCCCGCCGAGCTGGCGGAAGCGGCCAGGCTCCATCTGCGTGAGAAGTTCCTGCGGGCCAAGGTCGCCGTCTCCGGGGCCAATTTCATGGTCGCCGGGACCGGCACGCTCGTGGTGCTCGAATCCGAGGGCAACGGGCGGATGTGCCTGACCCTCCCCGAGACACTGATCTCCGTCGTCGGGATCGAGAAGGTCGTGCCCACCTGGCGCGATCTGGAGGTCTTTCTCCAGACGCTGCCACGCTCCTCCACGGCCGAACGGATGAACCCGTACACGAGCATGTGGACCGGAGCGACGGCCCCGGAGACCGCTGACGGCCCCTCCGCCTTCCACCTCGTGCTCCTCGACAACGGCCGCACCCGGACGCTCGCCGACGAGACCGGTCGTCAGGCACTGCGCTGCATCCGCTGCTCCGCCTGTCTGAACGTGTGCCCGGTGTACGAACGCGCCGGGGGTCATGCCTACGGCTCCGTCTACCCCGGCCCCATCGGCGCGATCCTCACTCCGCAACTACGCGGTACATCGAGTGAGATCGACGCCTCCCTGCCGTTTGCCTCGTCGCTGTGCGGGGCGTGCTACGACGTCTGCCCGGTCGCCATCGACATCCCCGAGGTACTGGTCCATCTGCGCGAGCGTGTGGTGGAACAGGGCGGCGGCCTCGGGCATCGCTTCGAGAAGGCCGCGTTCAAGGCGGCGGGCTGGCTGCTCGACCACCCGTCCGCCTTCGCCGTGAGCGAGCGACTCGCCGCGAGGACCCGCCGCGTTCACCCGGCGCGTCCTCCCGGGGCGGGGGCCTGGACGGCCACCCGTGACCTGCCCCTGCTGCCGGCGGAACCGTTCCGCGACTGGTGGCGCAAACACCGTGCGCGGGACGGGGATGACGCGGGGGGTCCGGCCGGGGGCACGCCGGGTGAGCAGCCGGCGTCGGACGCGGCCATCGGACCCGGGCGCCCGGCGCCCACCGCGTCGGCCGTTCACGGCGGCAGTGCGAGGGAGCTGATCCTCGCGCGGATCAGGGCCGCCGTCCGCGTAGCACCCGACACACCCCGCACACGTGATGCGCCCGGCACGCCTGACGAGCCCGGCACATCCGACGTACCCGACGAGCCCGACGTACGCCGCGACTACCTCGAGTCCCACACCCCCGGCGACCCGGCGGCCGTCACCGATCTGCTGCACGAGAACCTCGCCGACTACCGCGCCCTCGTCCACCGCACCGACCAGCACGGCCTCCCCGCGCTCCTGGCGCGGCTGCTCGCGGCGCGGGGCTCCCGCACCGTGCTCGTACCGCCCGGACTCCCGGCGCACTGGCTGGAAGGGGCGGCGCACATCACCGCGGTGGCGGACCGGGCGAGCTCCACGGCACGCGAACTCGACGCCGTCGACAGCGTCATCACCGGCTGCGCCCTCGCGATCGCCGAAACCGGCACGATCGTGTTGGACGGCGGCCCCGATCAGGGGCGGCGGCGGATCACTCTCGTCCCCGACCACCACATCTGCGTGGTGCGGGCACCCGAACAGATCGTCGCATCGGTGCCGCAGGCGCTGACCGGACTGGACCCCGCCCGCCCGATGACGTGGATCTCCGGGCCCTCGGCCACCAGCGACATCGAGCTCGACCGGGTCGAGGGCGTGCACGGCCCGAGGACCCTGGAGGTCGTGATCGTCACGGGCTGCGGCGGAGCCGCGGTGCCCGATCCGCCGCCGACACGGCCGCTCCGCCCCGGCGCAGCTCATCCGTCAGTGCGCCCGCCCAGCGGGTGAGCCCCTCCACGTCGACGCCGTGCAGACCGGAGGGCGGAGCAGAGGTCGCGTAGGACGCCACCGAATCGGCCCCACGGGCCAGCAGCGCCGCGCCGCCGCGCGCATTGCCCCGCGCCGCGTGCGTCAGCCCGACCGCGAGCTGTGCGAGGCCCCGCCACAGCTCTCTCTCCTCCTCCGGCCCGGACTTCCAGGCATCCTCCAGCACCTCATGGGCATGGAACGGCATCCCCGCGTCCAGCAGCCGCTGGGCCTCAACCAGCGTCTGCGGCGGTGTGCGCACCAGTCCCTCCGGTTGCCGTGGCACGCCCTCCGCCCCGTACGGCAGGGGGCGCCCGAGTCCGTCCCGGGGGCGCGCGCTGCGGGCCTTGCCCTCGTTGTCGCGGTCTCTCGACGTCCTGTTCACGCCTCGATTGTCACTCGCAGGGCGTGCCGTGGCAGAACGGTGTCCGCCATCGGCGCGACCGGACTACTCTCAGCCATCTGACACCTCGTGGGGAGGGGAGGTCGCCCATGCCGTACCGGGCGCAACACCATGAACGTACAGCGCTCCTGGAGCGCGAGCCGGAGGTCGCAGCGGCTGCGCGCGCCGTGGAGGCGCTGCGCTCGGAACGCGCCACCGGCGGCCTGCTGATCTACAGCGGCGAGGCGGGCCTTGGCAAGACCGCGCTCCTCGCCGAGGTGAGCGGCATCGCCAGCGCCCGTGGCTGCACGGTCCGCACCGCGCGGGGCAGTGAGACCGCCACCTCCGTACCGTTCCACGTCGTCCGGCAGCTGCTCCAGCCGGCGCTCGGCGGCATGGCACCGGACGAGGCGCGCGAACTGTTCGGCGACTGGTACGACATCACCGCGCCCGCACTCGGCCTCGCGGCCCCGTCCGGGCCGCCCGCAGACCCGCAGGGCGTTCGCGACGGACTCGACCGGGTCGTCACCGCACTCTCCGAACGCCTGCGCAAGCGGCCCCTCGTCGTCCTCGTCGACGACGCCCACTGGTCGGACGGCGAGTCGCTCGGCTGGCTCGTGTCCTTCGCCACCCGGCTGAGCACGCTCCCGCTCCTCATCGTCCTCGCACACCGCCCGGAAGACGCATCCGACGCCTCGTCCGTGCTCCTGAACACCGCGGGTGCCGCGGCGCGTCTGCGTATCCCGCTGCACGAGCTGACCACCGAGGCCGTGTCGGAGCTCGTCAGGGCCATCGTCGGCGAGGCTGCCGACGACGCGTTCTGCCGCGAGGTCTGGGCCGTCACCCACGGCAACCCGTACGAAGCGGTCGAGCTCATCGCCAAGGTGCAGGACCACGCTCTCGAGCCCGTCGGGCCCCGCACCCGCGAACTGCGCGCCCTCGGTGCCACCGCACGCGGCAGCGGGCTGGTCGCCAGGCTCGAGGGACTGGGGCCCGACACCACCAGGTTCGCCTGGGCGGCCGCCGTCCTCGGCACCGACATCTCGCTCGAACTCGCCGCCTCCCTCGCCGGGATGCCGGCGGCCAAGGCAGCCGCATGCGCGGAGCGGCTGCGCGACGCGCGCATCGTCACCGGGCCCGACCCGCTCGAGTTCGTCCACCCGCTCATCGCCACAGCCGTCTACCGTGCCATCCCTCCGGCCATGCGCACCGCCATGCACGGCCGCGCCGCCTGGGCCGTCACAGACGCAGGACTCGGCTCGGCCGCGGCCTCCCGCCATCTCCTCGAAGTGCATCCCGACGACGACCAGGAAGTCGTCCAGCAGCTGAGGGAGGCCGCAGCGGACCATCTGGCGGTCGGCGCGCCGGAGGCGGCCCGCCGCTGCCTCGAGCGGGCACTAGAGGAGCCGCCGCGCAGCGGGACCCGCGCGCAGGTGCTCTACGAACTGGGCTGCGCAGCCCTGCTTACCTCCCCGCCGACCACCATCCGGCATCTGCGCCAGGCTCTGGAACTGCCCGGACTCGACCGTGGACTACGCGTGGACGCCACCTACCGCCTGGCCCAGGCGCTCGCCCACAACGACCAGCTCAACGAAGCGGCCGTCACCCTCGCCGCCGAGGCGGCCGACACCCCGCCCGGTCCGGCCCGGATGCGGCTCCAGGCCGCGCAGTTCCTCTGGGAGGGTACCCAGGCCAGGGAACACGACGGCCCGGCGCGCTCACGCCGGCTCGCCGAACTCGCCGACCGGCTCCAGGGCCGCGACAACGCCGAGCGCGCCCTGCTCACCATCCGGGCCTTCGACGCGATGCTGCGCGGCGAGGACGCCGAGCTCGTCGTGGCACTGTGCGACCGGGCCCTGGTCGACGGGCATCCGGCTCCCGGGCTCGGCTGGACCGACACCGAATGGGGCTTCGAGCCGCCGGCGCTCGCCGGAATCAGCTACGCGTTCACCGACCGGCTGGACCGGGCGGAAGCGCTGTTCACCGAGGCCGTCCGGGCGTACGAGATCTCCGGCTGGAGCGGAGCGCACCTGGCCTTCGCGCATACCCTGCTCGGTCTCGTCCACCGCCGCAGGGGCAATCTGCACGAGTCCGAGGCGTTCCTGCGCGAAGGGCTGAGACTGGCCGACCGCATAGGGCGCGGGCTGCCCGTGCACTGGATCTCGGTGGGCCTGCTCATCGACACCCTGCTGGCGCGCGGCGACACATCCGGAGCCGAGGCGGTGGCCGAGCGATACGCCTTCCGGCCGCCCTACCCCAACGCCATCGTGATTCCCGACGGCCCGAGCGTACGCGGACGCCTGCTGCTGGCCACCGGGCACACCAAGGAGGGGGTGTCCGAACTGGAGTCCGGCGGAAGGGACTTGGAGAGCCGGGGACGCCACAACGGCGTCTGGGCCCCCTGGGCCGGTGACCTGGCCCGTGCCATCGCCACCGAATCCCCGGCGCGCGCCGCCCAGCTGACCACCCGGGCCCGGGCCCATGCCGAGCGCTTCGGAACCGGAACGGCCATCGGGGAGGCCCTTCGCTGCGCCGCCGCCCTGGCTCCGGAAGCGGAGGCCATCCCGCTGCTCGACCGGGCCGTCCGCCACCTGGAGGCCTCGCCGTCCGCGTACGAACACGCTCTGGCCCGCTATGAGTACGGCCTCGCCCTGCGCTCCCCGCGCGAGCTCACCCGAGCCGCCGACCTGGCCACCACCTGCGGCGCCGCCACCCTCGCGGCACGCGCCCGGGAAGCCCGCGCGTCCATCGTGGCTCCGGAGTGAGGTAATCTTGACCCTGCGCGCACGGCAGGGGCCCGACCCCGGCCAACGCGCATCGGGACGTGGCGCAGCTTGGTAGCGCACTTGACTGGGGGTCAAGGGGTCGCAGGTTCAAATCCTGTCGTCCCGACTTTTCGAAGTCGCTGGTCAGGGGGCAGTTTCAGAGCAGTCTGAAACTGCCCCCTCAGCGTTTTCGGGCCGCTCGATGACCGTGTGTGCTCGACCGCGGCAGTCGGCGGCCATGCGATTCACCCGGCGCCGGGGCGCTGACGGAGGCCGACCGGCACCCGGGCTTCTCCGATGCGAGGCGCGGCCGCACCGCCGTCAGTCCCGGCAAGCCCACGGCGAACCCGCACCCGCACCCGCACGGGCGGACCACCCGGGTGGTCTCGCGCATCAGCCGGCTCGGCAGGGCGGACGGCGCGGCGCTTCCTTCGTCCGCTGGGGCGTGCACCGGGCACGCGGCGTGTCCGCCATCCCGTTCGCCCCTGCGTGCTCCCGTCCCCGACCGCGCGGCGGTTCCGGCACCCCGGCCCCGCTGGAGAGTTGGTGGGTGGCGTGGAGAGGGCGTGAACGTGTGGTGATCGGCCGTTGATCGGTCGTAGAGCCGTGCCGTGGACCATCGGCGCCAAGGGGAACACGGCTCGACGGTCACCACCGTTCGCCGCCGCCCTCGGCGTGCCACGCGCTGCCCGGGCCCCCGGTCCCCAGTGCTGGCCAACCCACGGAAGGTGGACGAGGCATGGACGGTTTTCAGTCGCTTCAGTCGACGGCGGGCTTCGGAGCGCTGCTCAGGGTCCGGCGTGAAAGGGTCGGCCTGACGCAGCAGGTGCTCGCCGATCACGCGACCCTGAGCGTACGGGCGATCCGGGACATGGAGACCGGGCGGGTGCAGCGCCCGCGGCAGGAGACCGTCCGGCTGCTGGCCGACGCGCTGCGGCTTGAGGGCCGGAACCGGTCGAACTTCGAGGCGGCCGCGCGCCGGCAGACGCTGGCCGATGAGCCGCGCGACGAGCCGACCGCGCCGCCGGTCGCCCGGGGCGCGATCGTCGGCCGGGAGCTGGAGACCGATGTGCTGACCGACGCTCTCGCCGTACACGGCGACCGGCTGGTCACGGTGGCCGGACTGGGCGGGGCGGGCAAGACCCGGTTGGTCCTGGAGGTCGCGCGACGGCTGCACCTCGCGTCGCGGTGGTCGGTGCGCTGGATCGACTGCGGCCGTCAGCCGCCCGCCGGACTCGAGCGCCGCGAGGACCTCGCCCGGGCGATCGGGGAACGCCCCACCCTGCTGGTCCTGGACGGCGCCGACGCCGGAGTTGACACGATTCTGCTGGACGAGCTGTTCCACCGCTGCTCCGGCCTGCGGGTGCTGATCACCGCCCGGGTCCCGCAGGCGCTGCCCGGCGGCCAGGTGATCCCGCTCGCCCCGCTGCCCACCCCCGGGCCGGAACTCGACCACGACCCGGTGGCGCTGGCCGAGGTGGGCGCCGTCCGGCTGTTGCTCACGCACCTGCGCCGACTCCGTCCCGGTTACCGCATGGGGCCCGATGACGCGCCCGCCATTGCCGCGCTCTGCCGTCAACTCGACGGTCTGCCGGGCGCGTTGGAGCTCATGGCCGACTGGTCGGCGGTGCTGTCCCCGCGCCAGCTGGTGGCGCAGCTGGCGGACGGTCCGTTCCACCTGGCGCCGCCGCCGGCCGGGTACGGCGGCAGGGCGGACGTGGGTGCGGCGCTGGGGGCCGCGCTGGACCGGCTGACGCTCGGCCAGCGGGACCTGCTGGAGCAGCTCGCGGCCAGACCGGGGGACTGGTCGGGCGAGGACGCCGTCGAGCTGAGCGGCCGGCCGCCGCAGGAGTGCCTTGCGGCGGTGCACGAACTGCTGGCGAGCGGGCTGATCCGCAGCGTTCCCGCCCGGGACGGCGTGCGGTTCACCGTGCTGAACCTCTGCCGGCGCCTGTGCGGCACCGGTGCGTACCCGGAGCTGGCGACGGCGAGCTGAGCCCCGTCCGACGGCCCCGGCCAGGGCCGATACTGCCCGCATCCTGCCGGGCGAGCTGCCGGTCCGGCGCCGGGATCCTCCCTAGCGTTCTGTCCACGGCCGGGCGAGCCGGACTTCCTTTCGCCCCGGACACCCGGAGCCCCACCACTCCCCGGGACTCCCCACCACCTACTGACACAGAGGGTTTGCGCCGTGGAGCAGCATGCCGTGGAGCAGCACGGAAAGGCCGAGCCGACCGGTCTGGACATCGTCGTGACGACCATGGCCTCGGACTCGCACACCTGGAATCTGGTCTTCCTCCAGCTGCTGCTGGAGGAGCTCGGTCACCGGGTCACCAACCTGGGCGCGTGCGTGCCCGACGAGCTGCTGGTCGCCGAGTGCCGCCGGATCGAGCCGGACCTGATCGTGCTGAGCAGTGTCAACGGCCACGGGTTCCACGACGGACTGCGGGTGATCGCGGCGCTGCGCGACTGCCCCGAGCTGTCCCGCACGCCGACGGTGATCGGCGGGAAGCTCGGGATCGCTGGCTCCGGCACCCCGGCCCGGCAGCGGACGCTGCTGACCGCAGGCTTCGACGGGGTGTTCGAAGAGGGCGGCTCGGTGCTGGAGTTCCAGTCCTTCGTCGGCTCGCTGCCCGCCGGATCCAGGTCGCTGCCCGCCGCGTCGGGGGTGCTGCTGTGACCGGCTCCGGGGGCGGCGCGAGCGACGCGCTCACCGCCCACCGGGACGTGCCTGCCGCCCGCACATCCGCCCCCGCCGCCCTCAGGTCCGGCTTCGGGGCTTTCGTCGCCGGCGCCCGGGCGACGGGCGCCCTCGTGGTCCAGCCCAGGATGGGCATGGCAGACCCGCTGCGGATGCGCGGCGGCCTGCTCGCCACCCGGGACGCGGACGCCGTCACCGTCGGCACCATCACGCTCGACAGCTACACCCGCACCGGCGACCTCGCGGCCGCCCGGGAGGCCCTCGCAGAGGGGGTCGGCCTGAACGGATACCCGATAGCCACCCACTCCGCGGACACCACCCGGGCGGTGCTGCGGGGCGTCGCGGACGCACGCTTCCCGGTGCAGGTCCGGCACGGTTCGGCGATGCCGGAGCACATCGTCCGCGCGCTGCTGGCAGTCGGTCTGGACGCCACCGAAGGAGGTCCGGTCTCGTACTGCCTGCCGTACAGCCGGACACCGCTGCGTGAGGCGGTCGCATGCTGGCGGCGGAGCTGCGAACTACTGCTCTCAGCGAGGGAGTTCGGTGCAGAACCGCATCTGGAGACGTTCGGCGGCTGCCTGATGGGTCAGCTCTGCCCGCCGAGCCTGCTGATCGCGGTCAGCGTGCTGGAGGCGCTGTTCTTCCGGCAGCACGGCCTGCGCTCCATCTCGCTCAGCTACGCCCAGCAGGCCGATCCGCGCCAGGACGAGGAGGCGCTCACCGTACTCGGACGGCTGGCCGGCGAACTGCTGCCGGACGTCGACCACCACGTCGTCCTCTACGCCTACATGGGCGTCTTCCCGCGCTCACCCGGCGGTGCCCGGCTGCTGCTGGAGGACGCGGCCCGGCTGGCGGTGCGGGCCGGTGCGGCCCGGCTGATCGTCAAGACCACCGCCGAGGCGCACCGGATCCCGACCGTCGGCGAGAACGTCAGGGCGCTGGAGACGGGTGCCGCGGCAGCCGCCGACGAGCGGTCCCGCACACCGCTGGCCGGTGTGCCCGGCACGCACATCGAGGACACCGGTATCGAGGCGGAGGCACGGGCGCTGATCGGTGCCGTGCTGGAGCTGGACGCCGACGTCGGCCGAGCGCTGATACGGGCCTTCGCCGCCGGCTATCTGGACGTCCCCTACTGCCTGCACCCCGACAACGCCGGCCGGGCCCGCACCTCGCTCGCGCCCGACGGCCGGCTGCACTGGTCGAGCGTGGGCTCGATGCCGATCGCCGGCCTGGCGGACGGTGGCCCGCGTCCCCCGATCCTCGGGTCGGCCGGGCTGCTCTCGGCGCTCTCCCACCTCCAGCGGACCTACGACGCCCGCGCCGCCGCGCCGTCGGCCGTCGGGGCCGCCCCTGGCACGACCCTCGTCGGAGCAGCCCCCGGCACGACCCGCACGCCCGTACCGCCTCACCCGCCCGTACCGCCCCGCACGACGTCCACGCCACGACGAGAGTTGGGACCCACCACACCATGACCACCGACGGGCTCACTGCCCACGCACCGCTCCCGGACCCCGGTCGCCATCTGACCGCCCCCGCCACTCGCAGCGCGCTCCGGATCCAGCACCAGCTCCTCTCCGCCGCCCGTGAGTTCCTGCGCGAGCAGGGCTTCACCGAGCTGCTCCCGCCGATCATCGGCCCGGTCACCGATCCCGGCTCGCGCGGCTCCAAGCAGGTAGACGTCGACTTCTACGGTCACCGCTACAAGCTGATGACGAGCGCCATCCTCTACAAGCAGGCCTCACTGCTGGCCTTCGACAAGATCTTCTGCATCGCTCCCAACGTCCGGCTGGAGCCGCTGGAGACCGCCGGCACCAGCCGGCACCTGGCCGAATTCCATCAGCTCGACGTGGAGATGGCGGGTGCGACCAGGGACGACGCCGTCCGGCTGGTCGAAGCGTTGGTGGTGTACATGGTCGACAGTGCGATCCGCGAGCTGCCCAAGGAGTTCGCCGAACTCGGCCGGGACGCAGGCGCCTTCGCCGAACTGCTGAAGGGCTCCTTCGGCCGGATGCGGCACGCCGAGGCGGTCGCCGAACTCCAGGGGCTCGGCCACCCGCAGAGCGCGGACGCCGAACTCGACTGGACCGGGGAGGCGTTGCTCTCCGCCCAGCGGGACAGGCCGTTCTTCGTCACCGACTACCCGAAGGGCTCGCGCGGCTTCTACGACCGGGAGAATCCTGAACAGCCCGGCCTGCTACGGAACTTCGACCTGATCGCGGCCGAGGGCTACGGCGAGTTGTGCAGCGGCAGCCAGCGCACCAACGACTACGCGGAGATCGTCACCCGGATACGGGAGACCGGCGAGAATCCGCAGAAGTACCGCTGGTACCTGGACCTGGTCCGCGAGGGCGTGCCCGGCAGCGCCGGTTTCGGCATCGGCGTCGAGCGGCTGACCCGCTACGTGGCCGGGCTGGACGCGGTCTGGCAGGCCAGCGCCTTCCCGAAGCTCGCCGGGGTGGTGTCGCCGTGAGCGACCTCTCGGCGCCCGGTTTCCCGGAGGAGGAGGTGCGCCGGCGCGCCCGGGCCGGCGCGGCGGCGGCCTTCCCGCCGCCGGGGGAGTACGGCCGGGTCCTGCTGGGCGCGGAGCCCTCCGGCGGCGGGTGCCGGGGCGGCGAGCGGGACGCGCTCGACGCGCTGCGGATCGTCCCGCCGGTCCTCATGCCGCAGCGGCTGGCCCGGCTCATCGACCTCGGCCGCGAGCCGGACTACCGGGACGTCGAACTGGCCACGGAGTTCGGTGGGTTCACTTCGGCACTGCCCGTGTACGTCTCCGCCCTCGGCTCCACCCGGGCGGCCGGGGGCGACCTCGGCCTCGCGCTCAGCCGGCAGGCGGGCGCACTCGGCCTCCCCATGGTGATCGGTGAGAACGTCGTCCCGGTCAACGGCTACGGCCGGCTCGGTGAGGCGGCGGACCAGGCACTCCTCGGCCGCCTGCGCGCCTACGCCGACGAACTGCCCGACGGGCGGGGCGGGGTCGCCGTCCAGCAGTCCACCGAGGATGCCGACGCCGAGGTGTGGAACCTCGTCTACAGCGACCCGGCGGCGCTGCCGCTGCTCGAATCGGGGCGGCTGGCCTTCGAGTTGAAGCTCGGGCAGGGTGCCAAACCGGGCCTCGGCGGAATGACCGTGCTGGAGGCCGAGGCCGCTTCCCGGCTCGGTGACCGGTATGGACTGGACGACGTGTTCGGCGACGGCCGGGTGCTGCGCTCCAGTACCCCCGGCACGTTCACGGCGGAGATCCTGCGCCAGCAGGTCCGGCTGATGCGCAACAACTTCCCCCGGGCCCGGATCTGGGTGAAGCTGCACCCCGGCCGGGACGTCGCCGAGGCAGCCCGGGTCGCTGCCGAGGCGGGGGCGGACGCCGTCACCGTGGACGGCGCCGAGGGCGGCACAGGCTGGGCGCCGGGGGTCTTCCCGGACCAGGTCGGTCTGCCGCTCGCGGAATGCCTGCGCCGGCTGGCGACTGCGGGGCCACCGCCCTGCCTGCTGGTCTCCGGACGGGTCTGGGAGGGCGGCCGGGCCGTGAAGAGCCTGGCGCTCGGCGCCCGCGCGGTGGGTCTGGGCCGGGCGGCCCTGCTCGCCACGGACGAGGATCCGCAGGCCGGGCTGATCCGGTTCGCGGAGTGCCTCGCGCTCGAAATCCGGTTACTGATCAGCGCGCTCGGGAAATATGCGCCGACCGCATTGGACCGGGACGACGTATGGTCACCGGAATTCTCCGGGATTCCCGCCGGCGGATAACTGAAACGCTTTGCCCACAGCCCGCCGAGGCGCCCGTGTGTGCCTCGGTGGGCTGTGCTGTTCGCGTCAGCGCGTAACAGCAAAGCGGCAGTTGAAACTGCCGATGGTCTTCCGGGAATTCTGCCGATCGGGCCGGAAGTGCCGCCCTATCGTCGAGACCACTACCCGCAGCGTCGTTAATTCATCGGGGTTGGATGATGGAATCTCGCGGTTTCCCGTTCATATCAGTCGCACGCCGGTTTCCGGACCGCACCGCACTACGGCTCGGCGTCCGGTCCGTCACCTACCGGGAGCTGGACGAGCTGAGCGGTGCCCTAGCCGCCCGGATCACCCCCGGGCGTACGGTGGCCGTCACCGGCCGGGACCGGCTCGACCATGTGGTCGGCCTGCTCGCCGCCCTCCGGGCCGGCGCCACCTACCTGCCGCTGGACCGGGAGGCGCCCGAGGAGCGCAACCGCTGGATCCGTGAGGACGCCGGAGCCACCCTCGCCTGCATCGACGGCGAGCTCGTCGGGGCCGACGGGCCCGGACCGGACCTCGCCGGATCCGGGAGCGAGCCGCGCCGGGACCGCCACGGCCCCGAGTCCGCCGCGGGCTACCTCATCTACACCTCCGGGACCACCGGTCGCCCCAAGGGCGTTCATGTCCCGCTTGCCACGCTGGCCGGTCACCTGGCCGCAGCCGTCGAGCGCTTCGGCCTGACCGAGGACGACGTGGTGCTGCACTTCGCCCGACCGACCGTGGACGTGGCCGTCGAGCAGGTGCTCACCGCGCTCTCGGCCGGTGCCTGCATCCTCGTGCCCGAGCAGCAGTTGCTCGCCCCTGCCGCCCTGCTGGAGCTGCTGGACGCCGAGGGCGTCACCGTGGCCAACCTCGCCGCCGGGTACTTCCAGGAAGTGGTGGCCGCGCTGCGCGAGGACGGCCGCCCGCCGCGCACCCTCCGTCTGATGATCTCCGGCAGCGACCGGCTCTACCCGGACGCCGCAGCCGGCTGGTGCGCCGCCACCGGTGTGCCGCTGCTCAATGCCTACGGGCCCACCGAGACCGTGGTCACCGCCACCGTCCACGAGCTGGCGGGACCGGCCGCGGGGGAGGGCGACACGGTCCCGATCGGCCGCCCGCTCGGCGACCGCCGTGCGTACGTGCTGGACGACCGGCTGCGGCCGGTGGCGCCCGGCACGGCCGGCGAGCTGTACATCGGTGGTCCGCTGCTGGCCTCCGGCTACCACGGCCGCCCTGGACTGACAGGCGGCCGGTTCGTCGCGGACCCCTTCGCACCGGAGCCGGGCGCTCGGATGTACCGAACCGGTGACGTGGTCCGGCAGTCCGGCACGCATGCCGTGCTGGAGTTCGTCGGCCGAGCGGACCACCAGGTGAAGATCCGCGGCTTCCGGGTCGAGCCCGGCGAGATCGAGCAGGTGCTGGTCGGCCACCCGGGCGTCGCCGGGGCGGTCGTGGCGGCGCACGAGGGCCGGCTCGCCGCCTACGTGACCGGTACCGTCCCCGACACCGGCGAACTGCGCGCCTACCTGGCCGAGCGGCTCCCCGAGCACATGGTCCCGGCGACCGTCACCCCGCTGGCCGCCTTCCCGCTGACCGCCGGCGGCAAGGTGGACCGGGCGGCGCTGCCCGAGCCCCAGCCCGCGCCTGCCGCACCGGTCGCCGCCCGCCGCCCGCCGCGCACCCCCGCCGAGCAGCTGATCGCCGCCGTCTGGGCGGACGTGCTCGGGGTTCCCGAGGTCGGCGCCGATGACAACTTCTTCCACCTGGGCGGGGATTCGCTCACCGCCGTCCGCGTGGTCGGCCGGGTCTTCGACGTCTTCGGCATGATCTCCCCCTACACCATCTTCGACGCACCGACCCTCGCCGAATTCGCCGCCGCGGTCACCGCGGCCTCGGACGGAGGCGAGCGCCCGGCGCTGAACCGGACCGGTGCCACCGAGGCGCCGCTCGCGAACTTCCAGCGCGGGCTCTGGTTCCTGGACCAGTGGAACCCGGGCGCGCCGACCTACACCGTGCCCTGGGTGTTCCGCTTCGCCGGGCCGGTCGACCCGGAGCTGCTCCGCCGGGCCCTGTCCGGAGTGGTCGGCCGGCACGAAGCGCTGCGCACCACATTCGTACTGGGCGAGGACGGCCCCCGGCAGGTGGTCCACCCCGCGCCCGGAGTGACGGGGGATGCCCCCTCCGTGGCGCTGCCGTTCACCGTCACGGAGACCACCGCCGACGCTCTTGACGATCTGATCGCCGAGGCCGCGCTGGTGCCCTTCGACCTGGAGACCGGTCCGCTCGTGCGCGCCCATCTCTACCGCACCGGCGAGACGTCCACCCTGCTCCTGCTCTGCCACCACATCGTCTGGGACGAGGGATCGCTCCCCGTCCTGGAGGCCGAACTGGCCGCCCTGTACGAGTCCCTCGCCACCGGCCGTCCCGCCGATCTTCCCGAACTCCCGGTCCAGTACGCCGACTACAGCACCTGGCAGCGCAAGGACGGCACCGCCGAGCGGCAACTCGACTACTGGCGCGAGCACCTGCGTGACACACCCACTGAGCCCCCGCTCCCCACCGACCGCCCACGCCCCGAACAACAGTCCTTCCGCGGCGCGTTCCACCGCTTCACGATGCCCCGCCCGGTCGCCGAATCGGTCCGGGCACTGGCCCGCAGCGAGGACGCGACGCCGTTCATGGTGCTGCTGGCCGGGCTCGCGCTCACCCTGCACCGGCGGACCGGCCGGCGCGACCTGGTGCTCGGCTCCCCGGTGAGCGTGCGCGGCCGCGCCGAACTCGACGCTCTGATCGGCTACTTCGTCAACCTGCTGCCGCTGCGTGTGCGACTCGACGAGGGGATGGACTTCCGCGAGCTGGTCCGGCACGTCCGTGAAGTGGCGATCGGCGGCTACCGCCACCAGGAGGCGCCGTTCGACGCCATCGCGGGCGCCGTCATGGAGGAGCGGCCCGACGACCGCACCGAGGACCGCAACCCGCTCTGCCAGGTGCTGCTGGAACTGCACCCGCTGGACACCCGACCGCTGACCATCGGAGGCACCGAGGTCACCCGCGAGCTGCACTCCAACCCGGTCTCCCGCTTCGACCTGTCGATCTCCGTCGACGATCGGGGCACCGACTTCACCGGCCGCTTCGAGTACGACTCCGACCTGTTCGATCCCGCCACCATGGCCGGCCTGTGCGAGGCCTGGCTCGGCACTCTCGCCGCCGCCCTCGAGGTGCCCGTGCACACCCTGTTCGAGGACAGGGCCGCGCGGGATCCGCACGCCCTCGCCCTGGTCTCCGGTGAGGACCGCCTCGACTACGGCGCCCTGAACGAGCGGGCCAACCGTCTCGCCCACCACCTCGGCGGTCTGGGCATCGGCCGCGGCGACACCGTCGCGGTCCTGGTCGAGCGCGGACCGGACCTGGTGGTCGCCCTGCTCGCCGCGCTGAAGGCCGGCGCCGCCTACACCCTGCTCGACCCGGACTTCCCGGCCGGGCGGCTGTCCGGCGCGGTAGCCGACAGCGGTGCCGCGCTGCTGGTCACCCACCGCGGCGCGAGCCCGCCGTTCCCGGTCGCCCGCCACCTCGACCTGGACGCCGCGGCCGCTGCCGTGGCCGCCTGCCCCGGCCACGATCCGGGTCCGGCGGTGACCGGTACCGATCTCGCCTGCGTGATGTTCACCTCCGGCTCCACCGGTCGCCCCAAGGGCGTCGCCGTCCCGCACCGGGCCCTCACCAGCACGTACCTCGGCCAGGACTACGCCCGCTTCGGTCCCGACGAGATCTGGCTCCAGTGCTCCCCGGTCTCCTGGGACGCCTTCGCACTGGAGCTGTACGGCGCGCTGGCCTTCGGCGGGGTGTGCGTGCTCCAGCCCGGCCAGCGGCCCGACCCGGGGGCCGTCGCCGAACTCACCCGACGGCACGGCGTCACCCAGCTCCAGCTGTCCGCCAGCCTGTTCAACTTCCTTCTGGAGGAGTTCCCGGAGACCTACGACGACCTCAGGGTGGCCTTCACCGCGGGGGAGCGGGCCTCCGTCACCCATGTCGGCAAAGCGCTCGAACAGTGGCCGGACCTGGTCGTCGCCAACGGCTACGGACCGGTCGAGAGCCTCGGCCTCACCACCTGTCACCGCGCAACCCGGGAGGACGCCGCCGGCGCCTCCATCCCGATCGGCCACCCGCTGCACGGCAAGGCGATCCACGTCCTCGACGCGCAGCTGCGTCCCGTCCCGGACGGCGTCACCGGTGAGCTGTACGCGGCCGGCGCCGGGCTCGCTCTCGGCTACGTCGGCCGGCCCGGGCTGACCGCCGAGCGGTTCGTCGCCTCCCCGTTCGGCATGCCCGGCGAGCGGCTCTACCGCACCGGCGACCTCGGCCACCGGACGGCGGAGGGGGTACTGGAGATCACCGGCCGGATCGACGACCAGGTGAAGCTGCGCGGCTTCCGGGTCGAGCCCGGGGAGATCGAAGACGCGCTCACCCGCCACCCGTTCGTGCGGGAGGCCGTCGTCACCATCCATGAGCACGCCCCGGGCGACCGTCGGCTGGCCGCGTACGTCACCGTCGCCGCCGGTGCCCCGGCGCCCGGCCCGGACGTGCTCCTCGACCACCTGGCAAAGCTCCTGCCCGAGCACATGGTGCCCGTCACCTGTGACGTGCTGGACACACTGCCGCTCAACGCCAACGGCAAGGCCGACCGGCGGGCCCTGCCCGCACCGGTCGGGCGCCCCCAGGCCGCCCCGGCCGACCCGTTGACCCCGGACCAGCGGCTGGTGGCCGATGCCGTCCGCGTCGTCCTGAAGCTGGCCGACGACCTCGGTCCGGATGCCGACTTCTTCCGGATCGGGGGCGACTCGCTGGCCGCCGTGCGGGTCGCCATGCGGCTTTCCCAGCAGACCGGCAACCGGGTCCCGCCGCAGGCGGTGTTCCGCGGCCGGACGGTCAGCGCCATCGCCGAGCGGCTGGTCTCGCGATGACGCGACACCAGTGCCGTCCCGCCCAGCCCATCAGCCCACCCGCCCGACCGAAGGGAACGAGGCCGTGAGCCCGTCCGCCGACCTGTCCGCCGCGCGGACGACCTTCCCGTCCGCCGACCTGTCCCCCGCACCGTCGACTTCACCGTCCGCCGACCTGCTCGCCGTACCTCCGACGGCTGCCCCGGCGGCAGTGCCGCCCGCGGACCTGGTCCGCACCGCGCCGGTCTCGGGCCTCCAGCGCGGCCTCTGGTTCCTCGACCGGTGGAACCCGCGGGCCGCCACCTACACCACCCCCTGGACGTACGACGTCACCGGCCCGCTCGACCTCGCCGTGCTCCAGCGGGCGCTGGACGGCGTGGCCGCCCGGCACGAGGCGCTGCGCACCACCTTCGCCCTGCGTCCCGACGGCCCGCACCAGTGCGTCCACCGCTCCCTCGCCATGCCACTCGCCGTCACCGACCTCCGCCGGCTGCCCGCACACCAACGTGTCGGCCGAGCCGAGCAGTTGATCGCCGAGCGTGCCTCCGAGCCGTTCGACCTGACCGCGGGACCCTTGCTGCGCGCCGAGGCGTTCCGGCTCGCCGATGACCGCACCACGCTCCTGTTCGTGGTCCACCACATCGTCTGGGACGGCTGGTCGGCCGAGCTCTTCGATCGGGAGCTCGCCGAGCTCTACTCGGCGTTGAGCGAGAACCGGGCACCCGTACTGCCGGCGCTCGCCGCCCAGTACGCCGACTGGGCGGAGGAGGAGCAGTACGCCTCCTACGAGGAGCATCTCGCCCACTGGAAGCAGAGTCTCGACGGTGCCCCCACCCTGCTGGAGCTGCCCGGCGACCGGCCGCGGCCCGCCGAGTGCAGTCAGCTCGGCGCCACCGAGCCGTTCGACCTCGCCCCCGGCACCGCGGCCCGGGTGCGGGCGCTCGCCGAACAGGAGGGTGTCACCCCGTTCACCGTTCAGCTCGCCGCATTCGCTCTGTTGATGGGCCGCTGGACCGGTGCCGACGACCTGCTCGTCGGAACCCCGGTCACCACCCGCGACCGTCCCGAACTCGGCGACCTGATCGGCTACTTCGTCAACCTGCTGCCGATTCGCGTCCGGCTCGCCCCTGACGCCACCTTCCGCGGGCTGCTCGCGGACATCCAGGACGGCGCCTTCGACGCCCTCAGCTACCTCGATGTCCCCTTCGACCAGCTGGTCGACATGCTCGGCGCCCCCCGCACCCCGCAGCACCCGCCCCTGGTCCAGGTGGTGTTCGGAGCCCACGCCGAGGACCGGGCGCCGTCCGCGCTCGGCGCCGCCACCGCCGAGCGCACCGTCCGCTCCAACGGCACCAGCAAGTTCGACCTCACCTGGTCCGTCTTCGAGGGCACCGGTGGTGGCGAACTGCGCGGCGAAGCCGAGTACAGCAGCGACCTCTTCGACGCCGACACCGTGCGCCGGCTCGCCGCCGACTACGCCGGCCTGCTGGACGCCGCCCTCGCCGACCCCGGCGCCACCGTGCTCCGGCTCACCTCCGCCGGGCGGCCGCACCGCCCTGCCCGGCTCGGCCCGGGCCACTGCCTGCACCACCTCTTCGAGCGCGCCGTCGACGCGTACGGAGACCGGCCCGCCGTCAGCGACCAGGACGGCACCCTCAGCTACGCCGAACTCGACCGCCGCGCCAACCGGCTCGCTCACGCCCTGCTCGCCCGCGGGGTGCGCCCCGGCGACCGGGTAGGCCTGCTGCTGGAACGCACAGCCGCCGTACCGGTCGCGATCCTGGCCGTGCTGAAGGCCGGCGCCGCCTACGTGCCGGTCGACCTCGCCGCCCCGGCCGGCCGGGCAGCCCTGGTCTTCGAGGACACCGCCGTCACTCTGGTCATCACCGACCGGCCCGACCGCACCCCCGACGGCCCCTGGGCGACCCTCGACCTCGCCGCCCGGGCCGAGGAGATCGCCGCCCACCCGGCGGTCCGGCCCTCCCTCGCCGGCCGCCCCGGAGACATCGCCTACCTCATCTTCACCTCCGGTTCCACCGGCCGTCCCAAGGGTGTCGCCGTCGCTCACGAGCACGTCAGCCGCCTCCTCGACTCCGGCCGGGATCACTTCGGCTTCGGCCCGCACACGGTCTGGACGCTGTTCCACAGCTACGCCTTCGACTGGACGGTCTGGGAGCTCTGGGGCGCCCTGCTGCACGGCGCCCGCCTGGTCGTCGTCCCCCACCTCACCAGCCGCTCGCCCGAGGAGTTCGCCGGTCTGCTCGACGAGGAACGGGTCACCCATCTCTGCCTCACGCCCTCGGCGCTGCGTCAGCTCGAACCGGCGCTGCGCAGCCGCCCACGGGCCCTGCCCGCGCTGCGGTGGATCATGCTCGGGGGCGAGGCGCTCGATCCGGGCGTGGTCCAGCGCTGGCACGACCTCGACCCGCTGCCGCCCGCCCGACTCTGCAACCTCTACGGCATCACCGAGACCACCGTCCACGTCACCACCCACGACGTCGCCGAGGGCGGCGCGGGCTTCGAGCGCAGCCTGGTCGGCGAACCCATGCCGCACCTCACCGCGCTCGTCCTGGACGACTGGCTGCGCCCCTGCCCGCCCGGTGTCCCCGGCGAGCTGTACATCGGCGGAGGCAGCCTGGCGCACGGCTACTGGGGCCGCCCCGGCCTGACCGCGGGCCGCTTCGTCGCCGACCCGTACGGTCCGCCCGGCGCCCGGCTCTACCGGACCGGTGACCTCGCGAGGCGGCTGCCGGAGGGCGGGCTCGAGTACGTCGGCCGGGCGGACTTCCAGGTGAAGCTGCGCGGATTCCGGATCGAACTCGGCGAGATCGAGAACGCCGTCGCCGCTCACCCCGAGGTGGACGCCTGCGTGGTCACCGTGCACGACGACCGGCTCGCCGCGTATGTCACCGGGTGCTCACCGGACGGGCCCGGGGACCTGCGCGACTTCCTCGGCCGCACGCTGCCCGAGTACATGATCCCGGCGAGCGCCACCGTGCTGGACGCGCTGCCGCTCACTGTCAACGGCAAGGTCGACCGGGCCGCGCTGCCCGCCCCCGACCGGGCCGCGCCCACTCCCGCCGGCCGGCACGTCGAGCCGCGGACACCGGAGGAGGAGCTGTTCGCGGGGGTCTGGACCGAGGTGCTCGGGGTCGGTGGGATCGGCGTCCACGACGACTTCTTCCACCTCGGCGGGGACTCGATCCGCGCCGTCCAACTGGCCGGAGCCCTGCACGACCGGGGCTGGCAGGTCACCCTGCGGGACGTCTTCAACGCGCCGACGGTCGCCGAACTGCTTCCGCTGGCCTGCCCGGTGGCCGACGACCCCGCCGCGGACCGGCCGTTCGCGCTGATCGCCGGTGAGGACCGGGCCGAGCTGCCGCCCGGGATCGTCGACGCCTACCCGATGGTCTCGATGCAGCTCTCGATGGTCTTCCACATGGAGGTCGCCGGCGGCACCGACAGCTACCACAACGTCAACTCCTACCGGATCACCGGCGCCCTGGACGAGACAGCGCTGCGCCGCTCGGTCGACGAGGCGATGGCCCGGCACGCCGTACTGCGCACCGGCCTCGACCTCTCCGACTACGGCGAACCCCTCCAGCTGGTGCACGGCACGCTGCCCGTACCCGTAGAGTTCGCGGACCTGCGCGAGGCGACGGAGGAAGAGCAGGACGAGCGGATACGCGGCGTCTTCGACGCCCATCGGGACCAGCCCTTCGACCTCGCCGAACCGCCGCTCTTCCGGATCACCGTCCAGCGGCTCGCAGGCGACGCCTTCCAGCTCACCGTCTCCGAGCACCACGCCATCCTCGACGGCTGGAGCTTCACCTCGCTCCTCACCGAGATCCTCGAACGGCACACCGAGCTCGCCGCCGATCCGGCCTCCGCGCCCGTCCCGCCGCCGCGCACCGCCTTCCGGGACTTCGTAGCCGTTGAACGCGCGGCCGCCGCCGACCAGGAGTCCCTGGCGTACTGGCACCGGCGGCTCGACGGCGCCACCGGCCAGCTCTGGCCCGGCAGCGAGGAAGCCCACGAGCTGCCCCGCACGGTGGAGCGCGTGCTCCCCGACGCCCCCGGGCAACTGCGCGCGGTCGCCGACGCGCTCGCCGTCCCGGTCAAGTCGGTTGCGCTCGCCGCCCATCTGCACGCCCTTGCCCGAATCACCGGCCGCCACAGGGTCACCACCGGGCTGGCGATGAACGGCCGACTGGAACGGCTCGGCGGTACCGAGGTGTACGGACTGTTCCTCAACACCGTCCCGCTGGTCGCCGAGCCGGACGAGGACCTGGCCGCCCTGGTGCGGCACGTGCACCGGGAGGAGCTGGACATGATGCCGCACCGCCGGGTGCCGTTCGCCCGGCTGGCCCGGATGATGGCCGACACCGCGCTCGACAGTCAGTTCGGCTACCTGCGGTTCCACGCGCTGGGCCGGCTCAGCGCGGCCCGGATCGAGGACAGCCGGATCGGCTGCGAGCCCACCCTGCGGCACGAGCCCAACAGCTTCGCCTTCGGCGCCTCGCTGATCCAGGACCCGGTCTCGCACCGTGTGCTGCTCGCCGTCGACCATCAGCGCGCGGTGGTGGACGACGCCACGGCTGAGGAGTTCATCGACGTCTACGCGGAGGCGCTGGCGCGACTGGCCGCCGAGCTCTGACGCGCCACCGTGCGCGTGGCTCCGGCCACGTGCCGCCGGTGTGCGTACGGCAGGGCCGGCAGGGCTGGTGCCGCGTACGGCCGGACCGCGCTGCCGGTCACCTGCGGCCGGACCAGAACGGCAGCCGGACCAGTCCGCCGGGCCTTCACCGCCGGTCGCGTCCTGCCGGTGACGCGTCGGCAGCGCCGTGCGGCGGGTCACGTACCGACGGCCGTGCAGCGGCCCGACAGCTGCCGGCCACGTACGGCCGGCGCCACGTCGGGCGGGGCCACATTCGGACCAGCGCCGCCGGCCGCGTGCTGCCGGTGCCGGCACCGGCACCGGTGCCGCGCCGCCGGGTAGTCGCGCGACGCCGGTGACGCGTCGTCAGCAGCCGGCCGGGCACATGCCCCTGCCGCGCAGGGCAGGTCCAGCGCGGTCGGCCGCGCGAGCCCGACGACGTACGGACAGGCCCGCACGGTCGCTCAGGTGCTCCCGGTGCCGGGTCGGCAGCGTCGCGCTGCCGGGCATGTGCCCCGGTCCTGTACGCCGGACCGCTGCCGGCCGCGTACGGCCGGTGCCGGATGTGGCCGGACCAGCACTGCCGCTCAGCACCGCCCGCCGGTTCTGCCCGACCGACACCCTCACCCGACGCGGGCCGTGGGCCGCGTCCGGGTGGTGGGCCGGGACGGTTCCGCCCGCCGCTCCGACGCGGCACCCCTCCATCGTGATCCACCCACCTCATCGACCACCGAGGAGCGCACTCGCATGACCACCTTCGCCGAACCGTCCATCACTGCCGCCGCACTCGACCCCACCCCGGCCCCCGCTGCCGACCTGCTGTCCCGTCTGCGCGCCGCCGTCGCCGCCCACCCCGGGCGGTCCGCCGTGCACGCCGTCGACGGCAGCCTCGACTTCGCCGCCCTCGACCGCCGCACCGCAGCCCTCGCCCGCGCCCTTCGGGCGCACGGCGTCCGGCGCGGTGACCGGGTCGGCGTCCACCTCGCCCGCACCGCCGACCTGCCGGTCGCGCTGCTCGCCGCCTGGCGGTCCGGCGCCGCGTACGTCCCGCTCGACCCGGCGTACCCGGCCGAGCGGATCGCCTTCATGGCCGCCGACGCCCGCCTCGCGGCCGTCGTCAGCGCCGACACCGCGCCGCCGGTCCCGGCCGGCGTACCGGTGCTCCGCCCGGACGCCCTCGCCCCTGCCGACCCGGACACCGACGACCCGGCGACCGAGTTCACCCCGCACCCGCTCGACTCCGCCTATGTCATCTACACCTCCGGCTCGACCGGACGCCCCAAGGGCGTGGAGGTCCCGCACGGCGCCGTCGCCGACCTCGCCGCCGCCCTGGAGCGCAGCGGCGCCTACCGCCCGGAGCCCGGCGTCGTCGCCTGGAACGCCAGCGTCTCCTTCGACGCGTCCGTCCAGCAGTGGATCCGCATCTGCCGGGGAGACACCCTGGTGGTGATCGACGACGCCCGCCGAGCCGAACCGGCGCGCCTCGCGCAGCTGCTCGCCGAACACGGCGTCACCGACCTCGACCTGACCCCCTCGCACTGGCAGCTGCTCCGCGAGCCGCTGGCCGGCGCCCGCGTCCCGCGGCTTTTCATGGGCGGTGAGCCCGTGCCTGCCGGGACCTGGCGCGAACTGGCCGACGGCGGCATCGACGCGCTCAATCTGTACGGGCCCACCGAGTGCACCGTCGACGCGATCACCACCCCCGTCACCGGCGCCGGACCGCACCTGGGCGAGCCGCTGCCCGGCGTGCGCGCCTACCTGCTGGACGGCCGGCTCGCCCCTGTGACGGACTCCGACGCGGTCGGTGAGCTGTACCTGGCCGGGCCGGGCCTGGCGCATGGCTACCCGGGCCACCCGGGGCTGACCGCGGGCCGGTTCGTCGCGGACCCGTTCGCGAGGCAACCCGGCGCCCGGATGTATCGCACCGGCGACCAGGCCCGCCGCTCCGCCGAAGGCCTCCTGGAGTACGTCGGCCGGGTGGACCGCCAGGTCAAGCTGCGCGGCTTCCGGATCGAGCTGGGCGAGGTCGAGCACGCGTTGGGCGCCCTCTCCGGAGTGACCTCCGCCGCGGTCACCGTGCACGAGGCCGCGCCCGGTGACCACCGGCTGGCCGGCTACGTCACCGGCGCGGCCGTCCGCCCCACCGACCTGCTGGCCGAGCTGCGCCGCAGCATGCCCGCCCACCTGGTCCCGTCCACCGTGACCGTGCTGGGCGCCCTGCCCCTCACCCCGAACGGCAAGGTCGACCACGAGGCCCTGCCGGCCCCGGCGGGGGATGCCGCCGGGCCCGAGGCGGCCGGCGAGGCGCACGCGGCAGGGGGAGTGGAGGAGCAGGTCGCGGAGGTCTGGCGCATGGTGCTCGGTGTGCCCGCCGTCGAGCCGACCGACGACTTCCTCTCCCTCGGCGGCCATTCACTCGCCGCCCTGCGCGTCGTCCACCTGCTGCGCCGCAGGCTCAATGTCGAGCTCCAGCTCCGCCATCTGCTGGACGCCGCCGATCTGGCGGGGTTCACCGCCGCCGTCCGCAGCGCAGCCGAGGCCGGGCCCGCGGCCGCCCGCCCCAGCCTCACCGCCCGTCGCGAGGCCGTCCGATGACAACCCTGACCACCACGCCCCGCGGTCCCGCAGCGCGGGCCGCCCGCCCCCGGGCCGAGGGCGACTGGCTGCTCGTCCCCGCGCCCCAACCCCACCGCCCTGTCCGGCTGTTCTGCTTCCCGCACGCCGGCGGCGACGCCACCGCCTACACCCCGCTGGCCCGCGCCTTGGCCCCCGTCGCCGAGGTCTGGGCACTGCGCCCGCCGGCCAGGGGCGGCCGCAGCCGCCACCCGATGCCGCCGGACTTCGACGCCCTGGTGGCGGCCGTCACCGATGCGCTGACCCCGCACCTGACCGGCGGAGACGGCGGCCGGTTCGGCTTCTACGGACAGAGCTTCGGCGCTCTGCTCGCGTACGAGGTCGCCCGGGCACTGCCCGCCGACCGCCGTCCCGAGCTGGTGGTGACGGTGGGGGCGCCGTCCCCGGCCGAGTGGGCCGACCGCGAGACCAGGGACCTGGACCCGACCGAACTCCTCAGGCTCACCGGGCTGGAGGAGCTGGTCCGGGCGGATCCGGACCTGGTCGAGCTGGCTCTGGGAGCCATCCGCACCGACCTTGCCGTCAGCGCCACCTACCGCCACCGTCCGCACGCCCCGATCGGTTTCGCGCTCCACGCACTGGCCGGGGCCGACGACCCGATGCTCGCCACCACCGGCCTCACCGGGTGGGCCGCCCACACCCGCGGAACCTTCACCCACCGCGTTGTCCCCGGCGGGCACCTGCTCGCCACCGTCGACCGGCCCGGCCCGGTCGACCTCCTGGCCTCTCTACTGGCGGACCGTCACGCATCCGCCCCGTCAACCACCGCGCTCAGGGAGCTGTGATGCCGACCACCACCACGACAGCCGTCGACCTCACCGACCCCGGCCTCTGGGCCCGGCCCGACACCCCGGAGCTGGTTGCCGAACTGCGCCGCGAGGCCCCCGTGCACCTCACCGACACCGTCGACGACGGCCCCGTCTGGTCGGTCCTCACCTACCGGGAGTCGGCGGACGTGCTGCGCAACGCGGCCGTGTTCAGCTCGGAGTCCGGTTCGCTGCTCGGCTCGGGGGAGGGCAAGGTGCCGGTCGGATCCGGCCGGATGATGGCCCTCACCGACCCGCCCCGTCACCGCGAACTGCGGGCCCCCGCGAACCCCTTCTTCTCCAAGGGCGGGGTACGCGGCGCCGCCCGCTCGATCGCCGAACGGGCCGGCGAGCTCTTCGACCGGGCGGTCGAACAAGGCGAGGCGGACCTCGTCGACGTGGTCTCCGCACTGCCGCTCGCGGTCATGTGCGACCTGCTGGACGTCCCCGAGCAGGACCGCGACATGATGGTCCGGGTCTGCGACGTGGCCTTCCTCGGCCGCACACCGGAGGAACGGCGAGCCGGACACCAGCAGTTGATCCCCTACCTGCTGCATCAGGTGATGCTGCGCCGCTCCGATCCGCGCGACGACCTGATCTCCATGATGGCCACGTACAAGGTCGGCGGGCGACTGCTGCCGGTCGAGGACGTGGTGCTCAACCTGGACAACATCGTGGTGGGCGGCGTCCAGACCGTCCGCCACACGGCCGCCATGGGATTGCACACCCTGGTCCAACGTCCGGACCTCTGGCGGAAGTTGCAGCAGGGCGAGGTGTCCATGGACTCCGCCGTCGACGAGCTGCTGCGCTGGACCTCGGTGGGCCTGCACACCCTGCGCACCGCCACCCGGGACATCGAGCTGGGCGGGCGGCAGATCCGCCGAGGCGACCGGGTCGCGGTCTGGGTGTGGTCCGCCGACCGTGATCCGGAGGCCTTCGACCAGCCCGAGGAGATCCGGCTCGACCGCTCGCCCAACAAGCACCTCGCGCTCGGTCTGGGCGCCCACTACTGCATCGGTGCCCCGCTGGCCAAGGCGGAGCTGAGCGCGCTGTACGCGGCCGCACTCGAGAAGGCGGCCCTGATCGAGCCGACCGGGCCGGTCCGGTACAACCGCTCGATCATCAACTTCGGCCTGGACCACTTCCCGGTCCGTCTCACCCCGCGATGACCCATCCGCTCACCTCACCTCAAGGCACGCCAAACGGCCCATTGCGCGACGGCATCCCGGCGGATCGGACAACACACCGGATGAGGCCGGTCGGCATGGCTTGTCGGACTCCACCCGGCCGGCAGCAGGAACCGCCATCGTGAATCGGCACCCGGCCCGCGCGCCGGAACGGCTGCCACAGCGACCGGGGTAACGCCGATCAGGGGAAGACGCTCGAAGAGCGCTCCACAGGTGGACGGACCGCTTGGCCGACCGCTCCGCGCACCGCTGGGGAGGTCGTGTCACAGGTGGCAGTCCCGTGCCGTCGCGACTGCCGCCGCGTCCGTCGCGCAAGCCGATGTGGCCCCGAGGGCACGCGGAAGTACACGCCGTGACCCGTCACCGCATCGTGTTCTCAGCCTCTCCCGTACCGCCCCGTGGATACAGGGGACAGCCCACCGGGTCAGCCGCATTCGTCAGCGGGCGGCCGAGCGGGAGTTCTCCCACACGGCACAGGCCATCTCGGACGACCCCCCGCTTCGCCGACGCCGGCACGGACGTCCTGGACGTGAAAGTGGAGGAGGCTCGGCGTCAGCGCCCTGGCCGGGGAACCGGACAGGGCGCTGACGGCGTTGGAGCCGGCGGTGCGGGCGGAGGCGGCTCCGAGCCCGTGCCGCGCGAGTCCCCACCTCGGAGTGCCGACCTCTGCCGCCCCGCCACCTCGGGGCCGCTTCCGCGCGCATGACCGCCCTGCCCGGTGAATCCTCCCGGCCGGAGCGCCAGGTGGCGCCCGGCTGCCACCCCGGCAGGGCCTTAACTGCCGCTCACCTGCCGCAGCTTGTGCCGCTCACGCCGGGACGGCGCCCCTACCTTCGAATCGCACCCCAGAGCATCTCTCACCTACGGAGACCACCATGAGCAACCCGTTCGAGGACGACAACTCCGGCTACCTGGTCCTGGTCAACGACGAGAACCAGCACTCGCTCTGGCCGGTCTGGATCGACGTGCCGGCCGGCTGGACCACCGTCCACGGCGAGGCCACCCGCCAGGAGTGCCTCGACTGGATCGAGGCCAACTGGACCGACATCCGCCCGGCGAGCCTGCTCGCCACCCTCGACCAGCGGTGAGCGCCGCCATGCTGACCTGGGAGGTGAACCCCGGCCGCCCGGCCCTCGCCCACGTCCCCGCCACCGCCGGCCTCGCGGAGGCCTGCGAGTGGCTGCGGGCGAACGAGGCCGCGCTGACCGCCGCCCTGCACGAGCACGGCACGATCTTCCTGCGCGGACTGCCGGTGGCGCAGAGCGCGGATGTCGCCGCCGTCCGCGACGTGCTGATCCCCGAGCCCACCCCGTACCGGGAGAAGGCCACTCCGCGCAGCGACTTCGGCAACGGCGTCTTCTCGTCCACCGACCTGCCGCCCGACCAGTCGATCCGGATGCACAACGAGAACAGCTACACGCTGACCTTCCCCGGCCGGTTGCTCTTCGCCTGCCTGACCGCCCCCGAGACGGGGGGTGCCACCCCGACCGCCGATGTCCGCAAGGTCCTCGCCGGACTCCCCGACCACCTTGCGGAGCGGGGCCGGTCCTCCGGCTGGACGCTCACCCGCAACTACTCGGACTACGTCTCGCTCGGCTGGCGCACCGCCTTCGGCACCGAGGAGCGTGCCGACGTCGAGCGGTACTGCCAGGAGAACGGCATCGCGTGGGAGTGGCAGCCGGACGGCAACCTGCGTACCAGCCAGCTGCGTTCGGCCACCGTCCACCATCCGGGAACGGGGGAGGAGGTCTGGTTCAACCACCTGGCCTTCTGGAACGAGTGGTCGCTGGACCCGGACATCCGTGAGGCGATGGTCGACGAGTTCGGCCCGGAGGGCCTGCCGTTCAACACCGGCTTCGGCGACGGCGATCCGCTGTCCAGGGAGGACGTGGACGCCCTCAACGCAGCTTACGACGCCGCCACAGTCCGCGAGCCCTGGCAGGTCGGGGACGTGATGCTGGTCGACAACGTGCTCTGCGCACACGGCCGCGACCCGTTCCGCGGCGGCCGGAGGATCGCCGTCGCGATGGGCCGCCCCGTAGAGCTCCTGGACTGCCGGCCCACGGTGCGCCCCACCACCGCGGTCGCCGTCTAGCCACCCCCAACACCATCCACGCCGTGACGTGAGCAGAGGAAGCACCGTGATCCCGGTTTCGTACGCACAACAGCGTCTCTGGCTTGTCGACCAGATCGAAGGGCCGACCGCGCTCTACAACCTGCCGTTCGCGGTTCGCCTGCGCGGTGTGCTCGACACCGCCGCGCTGCGCGCCGCCACGGCGGACGTGGTCGCCCGGCACGAGGCCCTGCGCACGGTGTTCCCGGTGGCCGGGGGAGTCCCGGTGCAGCGGATCCTGCCGTCGGCGGAGGCGGAGATCGCCTTCGAGACGGTGGACTGCGCACCGGACGAATACCCCGCCCTACGGGACCGGGCCGCCGCCCGCACCTTCGATCTGAGTGCCGAACCGCCCATCCGGGTCACGGTCTTCTCGCTCAACCCCACCTTGTCCACACCGTCCACCTCGCCCACACCGCCCACCTCGCCCTCCGGTGATCCGTCCACCGAGCACGTGCTGCTCGTCGTGCTCCATCACATCGCGGGCGACGGCTGGTCGCTCGGCCCGCTGCTGCGCGACCTCGCCGCCGCCTACGCCGCCCGCCTCGACGGTTCCGCCCCCCAATGGGAGCCGCTGCCGGTGCAGTACGCGGACTACGCGCTCTGGCAGCGCGAGCTGCTCGGCGACGAGACCGACCCCGACAGCCTGATGAGCCGCCAACTGGACTACTGGAGAGGAGTGCTGTCCGGTCTTCCGGAGGAGCTGGAGCTGCCGGTGGACCGCCCCCGTCCACCCGTCCCGACCGGGACCGCCGACGCCGTGTCGTTCGGCTACGGCCCCGAACTGCACGCCGCGCTGGCCGATCTGGCCCGCGGACACCGCGCCACCCTGTTCTCCGTCCTCCAGGCCGGACTCGCCGCGCTGTTCACCCGGCTCGGCGCCGGCACCGACATCCCGCTCGGCACCGGCGTGGCCGGCCGTTCCGACGAGGCGCTGAACGACCTGGTCGGCTTCTTCGTCAACACCCTGGTGCTGCGCACCGACACCTCAGGAGACCCATCCTTCACCGAGCTCATCGGCCGGGTCCGGGAGGCCCAGCTCGATGCCTTCGCCCACCAGGACGTGCCCTTCGAGCGCCTGGTCGAGGAGGTCAACCCGGTCCGCTCCCTCAGCCGCCACCCCCTGTTCCAGACCCTGCTCGTACTGCAGAACCACGAGGAGGGTGAACTCGGCCTCCCGGGACTGGAGCCGGCGCCCGAACCGCTCGGCCTGCGGGTCGCCAAGTTCGACCTCAACATCGGCATCACCGAGCGGCACACTCCCGACGGCGCCCCCGCCGGCCTCACCGGCTCTGTCGAATACGCGGCCGACCTCTACGACCGCGCCACCGTCACCACCCTGTTCGAGCGCCTGGGCCGGCTGCTGGCCGCCGCGGCCGACAGCCCCGAGGCACCGATCGGCACCCTCGACATCCTCGCCCCCGAGGAGCGCGGCCGACTGTCGGACGAGTGGAACGCCACCGCCGCGCCCGTCCCGTCCGGCTCGCTGCCGGAGCTGTTCGAGGCCCAGGCCGGTCGCACCCCGGACGCGGTCGCCCTCGCCCACGACGGCGGCACCGTCGGATACGCCGAGCTCAGCACCCGCGCCAACCGGCTGGCGAACCACCTGATCGCCTGCGGTGTCGGCCCGGAGTCCCCGGTCGCCCTGCTGATGGAGCGCTCGGTCGACCTGATCGTCGCCACCCTGGCCGTGCTCAAAGCCGGTGGCTGCTACGTCCCGATGCACGCGAGTCTGCCACCGGAGCGGATGGCCGCGCTGCTCGCCGACACCGCCGCCCCGGTCCTGCTCACCGACCGCACCGACCCGGGATTCCCGCACACCGCCGTCGTGGTCCGTCCCGGCGACGAGGCGGCTGCCCCGGCGCACGATCCCGGCATCCCGGTCCACCCTGACCGGCTCGCCTACGTGATGTTCACCTCCGGCTCCACCGGCATCCCCAAGGGCGTGGCGGTCCGCCACCGCGACGTGGTCGACCTCGCCGCCGACCGCCGCTGGCAGGACGGCCGGCACCGGCGGATCCTGCTCCACTCCCCGCACGCCTTCGATGCCGCCACCTACGAGCTGTGGACACCGCTGCTGTCCGGCGGCACCGTGGTCGTCGCCCCGCCCGGCAGCCTGGACGCCGCCTCCCTGCACGCCGTCACCACCCGGCACGGCGTCACCGCGGTCTTCCTCACCAAGGCCCTCTTCGACCTGGTCGCCGAGCAGGCCCCGGAGACCTTCCGTGCCCTGCGGACCGTCTGCACAGGCGGCGAGGCCGCCTCCGGCACCCTGATGCAGCGCGTCCTCGACCACTGCCCCGACCTGCTGCTCGCCCACGTCTACGGGCCGACCGAGGCCACCACCTTCGCCACCCACCACCCCCTCGTCCCCGCCGACCTGGCAGGCCCCCGACCGCCTGTCGGGGCCCCGCTCGACAACATGCGCGCCCACGTCCTCGACGCCCGGCTGGAGCCCGTCCCGCCCGGCGTACCCGGCGAGCTGTACGTGGCGGGCGCAGGCCTGGCCCGCGGCTACTGGCGCCGGCCGGCGCTGACGGCCGAGCGTTTCGTCGCCGACCCGTTCACGCCGGGGGAGCGGATGTACCGCACCGGCGACCTGGTCCGCCGCCGGGCCGACGGCGCGATCGAGTTCCTCGGCCGGGTCGACGGCCAGGTCAAGCTGCGCGGCTTCCGGATCGAGCCGGGCGAGATAGAGGCCGTGCTCTCCCGCCACCCGGCCGTCCGCCAGGTCATCGTGATCCCCCGCGAGGACCGCCCCGGCGACACCCGGCTGGTCGGCTACTGCTCGGTGCTCGGCTCCGACCTCGACGGGAGTGCCGAACTCGGCGCCGAAATAAGGCAGTTCGCCGCCGAAACCCTCCCCGGCTATATGGTCCCGTCGGCCGTGGTCGTACTGCCCGCCCTGCCGCTCAACGCCAACGGCAAGGTCGACCGGCGCGCGCTGCCCGCCCCCGAGCTGGGCACGGACACCGACGGCCGTGGCCCGCGCGACGAGCGCGAGCGCACCCTGTGCGCGCTCTTCGGCGAGATCCTCGGCATCGACGACATCACCATCGACGACGACTTCTTCGAACTCGGCGGCCACTCCCTGCTGGCCACCCGCCTGGTCGGCCGGGCGCGCACCGAACTCGGCGCCGAACTCGCCATCGGTGACCTATTCCAGGCCCCGACCGTCGCCGCCCTCGCCGCCCGGCTCGCCACGGAGCCTGGCCGGCCCGCCCTCCGCCCCGATACCCGGCCCGAACGCCTGCCGGTCTCCTTCGCTCAGCGCCGGCTGTGGTTCCTCGGCCAGGCCGAGGGCCCCGCCGCCACCTACAACGTCACGCTCGCCCTCCGGCTCACCGGACCGCTGGACGCGGGCGCCCTGGAACGCGCGCTCGGCGACGTCGTCGCCCGCCACGAGACGTTGCGTACGGTGTTCGGCGAGCACGACGGCGTCCCGTACCAGCGGATACTGCCCGCGCCCCCCGCCCCGTTGCTCACCGTCACCGACCGCCCGGTGCAGGAGCTGGTCGGCCACACCTTCGACCTGGCCGTGGACGTACCGCTGCACGCGTATCTCCGCCCCGAGTCGCCCGACGAGCACGTGCTGCTCCTGGTGATGCACCACATCGCCAGCGACGGCTGGTCGCTGCGGCCGCTCTTCCGCGACCTCGCCGATGCCTACGCGGCCCACCGCGACGGCTCGACACCCGCATGGGAGGCACTGCCGGTCCAGTACGCCGACTACACCCTCTGGCAGCACCGGCTGCTCGGTGCGGAAACCGACCCGCGGTCACAGCTCTCCCGCCAACTCGACCACTGGAGGCAGGCGCTGGCAGGGCTGCCGGACGAGCTGCCGCTCCCGCTGGACCGTCCCCGCCCGGCCGTCGCGAGCCACCGGGGCGACGTCGTCCCGCTGGCGCTGGACGCGGACCTGCACGCGCGACTCGCCGAGCTGGCCGCCGGGCACGGAGTCACCCTCTTCATGGTGCTCCAGGCCGCCTACGCCGCCCTGCTGCACCGCTTCGGCGCCGGCGACGATTTGCCGATCGGCACCCCGCTCGCCGGACGTCTCGACCCGGCCCTGGACGAGCTGGTCGGCTTCTTCGCCAGCACCCTGGTGCTGCGCACCGATCTCACCGGCCGGCCCACCTTCGCCGAGCTGCTGGCCCGGGTCCGGGCGACCGACCTGGCGGCCTACGCGCACCAGGACGTTCCGTTCGAGCGGCTGGTCGAGGAGCTCAACCCGGCCCGCACGCTGGCCCGGCACCCGCTTTTCCAGGTGATGATCGCCTTCGACAACACCGCGGGCGGCGGCCCCGAATTCCCCGGCACCCGCACCGTCTACGAGCCGCTCGGCCTGCCCACCACGGCTTTCGACCTCACCCTCAACCTCGCCGAGCGCCACCACCCGGACGCCACCCCGGCCGGTCTTGAGGGGGGCCTGGAGTTCGCCACCGACCTGTTCGACCGGGCCACCGCCGAACGCCTCGCCGACGCCCTGCTGCGTCTGCTCGCCCAGGCCGCCGACGACCCGCACCGCCCGGTCGCCGAACTGGACGTACTGGGCGGGGCCGGCCAGGCCGGGCTGGCCGAGTGGCACGACACCGCCCGGCCCGGTACGGACGTCCTCGTACCGGTGGCTTTCGCGGCCCAGGTGGCCTTGACCCCGGATGACACGGCCCTGGTGTTCGGGGAGACCCGGCTGGACTATGCCGGTCTTGACGCCCGCGCCAACCGGCTCGCCCATGGTCTGGTGGCCGCCGGTATCGGCCGGGAGGACGTGGTCGCGCTCGCCCTGCCGCGTTCCGCCGAGTCGCTGGTCGCCGTGCTCGCGGTGCTCAAGGCCGGTGCGGCGTTCCTGCCGCTGGACGCCGAGTACCCGCTGGAGCGCACCGCCCACATGCTGGCCGACGCCCGCCCGGCGGCCGTGCTCACCAGCGCCGGCTGGCCGCTGCCCGAGGCGCTGGAGGGTCTCGCCGTCCTGGACGCCGGCGAGCAGGCCTGGGCCGAGCAGCCCGCCGACGCCCCGCTCGTCAGCGTCACCCCTTCGAACGCCGCCTACGTGATCTACACCTCCGGCTCCACCGGCCGCCCCAAGGGCGTGGTGGTGAGCCACGGCGGCCTCGCCAACCTGTTCGCCTTCCACCGCGACGAATCCATCGCCGCCGCCCGGCAGGCCCATCCGGGGCGGAGGTTCAGATTCGCCCAGACTGCCTCGCTCTCCTTCGACACGGCCCTCGAGGCCCTGCTGTGGATGGTCGCGGGCCACGAACTCCACCTGCTCGACGACGACCTGCGCCGCGATGCCACCGCGATCGTCCGCTATGCCGAGCACACCGGAACCGACGTACTCGACGTCACACCCGGCCAAGCCGAGAGGCTGGTCGAGGAGGGTCTGCTCGACCGCTGCCCGCCGGCCCTCCTGATGGTCGGCGGCGAGGCTCTCGGCCAGGCCCTGTGGACCACCCTCACCGCCGCCGACGACACCGTCGTGCTGAACATGTACGGCCCCACCGAGTGCACCGTCGACGCGCTTCACCACCGCCTCTCCGGCGACCCGCGCCCGCTCATAGGCCGCCCGCTGCCCAACCTCCGCGCGCACGTCCTGGACCCCGGCCTGCGGCCGGTCCCGCCCGGGGTCCCCGGTGAGCTGTACCTGAGCGGCGTCGGCCTGGCCCGCGGCTACCTCGGCCGCCCGGCGCTGACGGCCGAGCGTTTCGTCGCCGACCCGTTCATGCCGGGGGAGCGGATGTACCGCACCGGCGACCTCGCCCGGCGCCGCCCGGACGGCCGACTCGAGTACCTGGGCCGCACCGACCACCAGGTCAAGATCCGCGGCTTCCGGATCGAACCCGGCGAGATCGAGACCGTCCTGACCGCCCACCCCGACGTCGTTCAGGCTGCGGTGCTGCCATACAACGGCGGCGCGGACGGCGCGGACGGCGCCGCCGGCACCCGGCTGGTCGCCTACGTCGTGGCGCACACCCCGCTCGACGCGACCGTGCTGCGCGCCCACGCGGCCGCCACTCTGCCGGACTACATGGTCCCGGCGGCCTTCGCGACGCTCGAAGCACTGCCGCTCAACGTCAACGGCAAGCTCGACCGGTCCGCGCTGCCCGCCCCCGACTTCGCGGCGACCACCGGCGGCCGGGCGGCCCGTACGGCGCGCGAGGAGATCCTCTGCGGCCTGTTCGGGGAAGTGCTCGGGGTGACGGGACCGGTCTCGGTCGACGACGACTTCTTCGCCCTGGGCGGCCACTCGCTCCTCGCCACCAGACTGCTCAGCCGCATCCGCACGGTGTTCGCGGCCGAGATCGGGGTGCGGGATGTCTTCGAGGCACCGACGGTCGCGGGCCTGGTGCAGCGGCTGGACGGTGCCGGGGCCCGGCTCGCGCTGACGGCCGGTGAGCGCCCGGAACGGCTTCCGCTCTCCTTCGCCCAGCAGCGGCTGTGGCTGATCGACGGGATGGAGGGGCCGAGCGCGCTGTACAACATGCCGCTCGCGCTGCGTGTGACCGGGCCGCTCGAACTGGCCGCCCTCGGACTCGCCCTGGGCGACCTGGCCGCCCGGCACGAGATCCTGCGGACCGTCATCGCCGAGCACGACGGCGAGCCCCACCAGCTGGTGCTCGCCCCTGCCGACGCCGCTCTCCCGGTCGAACTGCTGGAATGCGCTCCGGAGTCGGTGGACGCCGAGGTCGACCGGGCCGCGCGCCGCTCCTTCGACCTGGCCGCCGAACCGCCCGTCCGGGTCACTCTCCTCCGGGTCGCACCCGAGGAGCACGTGTTGGTCGTCGCGCTGCACCACATCGTCGGAGACGGCTGGTCGATGGGTCCGCTGCTGCGTGACCTGGCCGCGGCCTACGCCGCCCGGCGCGACGGCTCGGCACCCGAGTGGCGGCCGCTGCCCGTCCAGTACGCGGACTACGCGCTCTGGCAGCGCGAGCTGCTCGGCGACGAGGACGACCAGCAGAGCCTGGTCTCCCGCCAGCTCGCCTACTGGCGCACTACTTTGGCTGACCTTCCCGAGGAGCTCACGCTCCCGGTGGACCGGCCGCGCGGCGCCCGCGCCGACCGGCGCGGCGACCGGGTCGTCCTGCCGATCGGTGCCGGGCTGCACCGTGCGCTGGTCGAGCTGTCGCGCGAGCACCGGGTCACGATGTTCATGACGCTTCAGGCAGGGCTGGCGGCTCTGCTCACCCGGCTCGGTGCAGGTACCGACGTGCCGATCGGTTCGGTGGTCGCCGGACGCTCGGACGAGGCGCTGGACGATCTGGTCGGCTTCTTCGTCAACACCCTGGTGCTGCGCACCGACACCTCAGGCGACCCGACCTTCGCGGAGCTCCTGAGCCGGGTACGGGAGACCCAACTCGACGCCCACGCACACCAGGACGTGCCGTTCGAGCGGCTGGTCGAGGAGCTCAACCCGGCCCGTTCGCTGGCCCGCCACCCGCTCTTCCAGGTGGCGATGGTCCTCCAGTCCAACGCCGGGGGCGAGCTGGAGCTGTCCGGCCTGCGTGCCGAGGCGCTGCCGGCGGATACGGGGGTTGCCAAGTTCGACCTCAACGTGACGCTGGAGGAGTTCTTCGGACCGGACGGAGCGCCCGCCGGACTGGACTGCGCGATCGACTTCGCCACCGACCTGTTCGACCGGGAGACCGTCGAGTCCATATCCGCGCGCTTCGGCCGGCTGCTCATGGAGATGACGGACCGGCCCGGTCAGCGGATCGGCCGCGCCGACCTGCTGGCCGAGGGCGAGAGCGCCGGACTCCTCGGAGGCCACCGGCCGCTGCCAGCCGAACTGCCGCTGGTCCCGGTGGCTTTCGCGGCCCAGGTGGCCGCGACCCCGGATGACACGGCCCTGGTGTTCGGGGAGACCCGGCTGGACTATGCCGGTCTTGACGCCCGCGCCAACCGGCTCGCCCATGGTCTGGTGGCCGCCGGTATCGGCCCGGAGGACGTGGTCGCGCTCGCCCTGCCCCGCTCGGTGGAGACGGTGGTCTCCCAGCTCGCGGTGCTCAAGGCCGGTGCGGCGTTCCTGCCGCTGGACGCCGAGTACCCGCTGGAGCGCACCGCCCACATGCTGGCCGACGCCCGCCCGGCGGCCGTGCTCACCAGCGCCGGCTGGCCGCTGCCCGAGGCGCTGGAGGGTCTCGCCGTCCTGGACGCCGGCGAGCAGGCCTGGGCCGAGCAGCCCGCCGACGCCCCGCTCGTCAGCGTCACCCCTTCGAACGCCGCCTACGTGATCTACACTTCCGGATCCACCGGGCGCCCCAAGGGCGTGGTGGTGAGCCACGGTTCGATCGCCGCACTGCTGGCCGCCCATCAGGCGGAGACCTTCGGTGAGCCGGAGCGAACACACGGCCGGCTGCGTGCCGCGCTGACCGCTTCGCTCTGCTTCGACGCCTCCTGGAACAGCCTGCTGTGGATGGTCGCGGGCCACGAGCTGCACCTCATCGATGAGGACCTCCGCCGCGACCCCGCCGCCCTGGTCCGACACATCCGGACAGCCGGCATCGACGCCCTCCAGTTCACCCCCACCTACGCCGAACGCCTCATCGCCGAGGGACTGCTGGACGCACCCGCGCCACGCGTGGTGCTGCTCGGCGGTGAACCGATCGGCCAGTCCCTGTGGACCCGCCTGCGCGAGGCCCCGGCCACCACCGGCCACAACCTCTACGGTCCCACCGAGTGCACCGTCGACACCCTGCTCCAGTCTTATGCCGGCTCTGAGCGCCCCACCATGGGACACACCGTCCTCGGTACCCGGGCCTACGTGCTGGACGAGCATCTGAACCTGGTCCCCGCCGGGGTCCCCGGGGAGCTGTACCTGTCCGGCGCAGGCCTGGCCCGCGGCTACCTCGGCCGCCCGGCGCTGACGGCCGAGCGCTTCGTCGCCGACCCGTTCATGCCGGGGGAGCGGATGTACCGCACCGGCGACCTGGTCCGCCGCACCCGGGACGGCGGCCTCGACTACCTGGGCCGCACCGACCACCAGGTCAAGATCCGCGGCTTCCGGATCGAACCCGGCGAGATCGAGGCCGTGCTCTCCCTTCACCCGGCTGTACGCCAGGCCGTGGTCACCCCGCACACGACCGCGGACGGCGATCGCCGCCTGGTCGCCCACTGCACGGTCGCCGCGCCGAGCCCCGAACTCGCCCTTGAGGTGAGGAGGTTCGTGGCGGAGACGCTGCCCGCCTACATGGTCCCGGCAGCGGTGGTCACCCTTGAGGCGCTGCCGCTGACCGGCAGCGGCAAGGTCGATCGGCGCGCCCTCCCCGCCCCCGACTTCCAGCTCTTCGCCGGCGGCCGGGCGGCCCGTACGGCGCAGGAGGAACTGCTCTGCGGCCTCTTCGCCGAGGTGCTCGGGGTGACGGGACCGGTCTCGGTCGACGACGACTTCTTCGCCCTGGGTGGCCACTCGCTCCTCGTCATGCAGCTGGTGAGCCGGGTCCGCACGGTGTTCGCGGCCGAGATCGGGGTGCGGGATGTCTTCGAGGCACCGACGGTCGCGGGCCTGGTGCAGCGGCTGGACGGTGCCGGGGCCCGGCTCGCGCTGACGGCCGGTGAGCGCCCGGAACGGCTTCCGCTCTCCTTCGCCCAGCAGCGGCTCTGGCTGATCGACGGGATGGAGGGGCCGAGCGCGCTGTACAACCTCCCGCTCGCGCTGCGTGTGACCGGGCCGCTCGATCCGGGCGCCCTCGAACTCGCCCTCGGTGACCTGGCCGCCCGGCACGAGATCCTGCGCACACTGATCACCGAGCACGACGGCGAGGCCCGGCAGCGGATCGTCCCACCCGCCGATGCCAGGGTCCCCTTCGACCGCCACACCACCCCGCCCGCCGAACCGGCGGCCGCCCTGACCGAGTGCACCGCGATCGCCTTCGACCTCGCCACCGAACTCCCCATCCGCGCCCACCTGTTCCCGCTCGCCGCCGACGAGAACCTGCTCGTCCTCGTCCTGCACCACATCGCCGGCGACGGATTGTCCATGGACCCGCTGCTGCGTGACCTGGCCGCGGCCTACGCCGCCCGGCGCGACGGCTCGGCACCCGAGTGGCGGCCGCTGCCCGTCCAGTACGCGGACTACGCGCTCTGGCAGCGCGAGCTGCTCGGCGACGAGGACGACCAGCAGAGCCTGGTCTCCCGCCAGCTCACCTACTGGAAGGAAGCCCTGGTGGGGCTCCCCGAGGAGCTGTCGCTTCCGGTGGACCGCCCGCGCCGGGCGGACAGCGGTCACCGCGGCGACCGGGTCGTCCTCCCGCTCGGTGCCGGGCTGCACCGTGCGCTGGTCGAGCTGTCGCGCGAGCACCGGGTCACGATGTTCATGACGCTTCAGGCAGGGCTGGCGGCTCTGCTCACCCGGCTCGGTGCAGGTACCGACGTGCCGATCGGTTCGGTGGTCGCCGGACGCTCGGACGAGGCGCTGGACGATCTGGTCGGCTTCTTCGTCAACACCCTGGTGCTGCGCACCGACACCTCAGGCGACCCGACCTTCGCGGAGCTCCTGAGCCGGGTACGGGAGACCCAACTCGACGCCCACGCACACCAGGACGTGCCGTTCGAGCGGCTGGTCGAGGAGCTCAACCCGGCCCGTTCGCTGGCCCGCCACCCACTCTTCCAGGTGATGCTGCTGCTCCAGGGCGGGGGCCGGTCCGGCACTCCGGACGAGCCCGGTGAGGCCACGCTCGACCTGGCCGGCCTGTCGGCCACCGTCGAACCGGTCGGCGGCTACGCGGCCAAGTTCGACCTCTCCATCGCCATGGGCGAGTCCTTCGGGGCCGACGGTGCGCCCGCCGGTCTGGAGTGCGCGATCGACTTCGCCACCGACCTGTTCGACCGGGAGACCGTCGAGTCCATGGCGGTCCGGCTGGGCCGCCTGCTGACGGCGGTCGCCGCCGGTCCCGATCGGCCGATCGGCAGGATCGACCTGCTCTCCGCCGACGAGCGTACGGAACTCCTCGACGGTGGCGACGACCTGCCCGTGGACGTTCCGCTCCTGTCCGCCGCGTTCGAGGCCCAGGCTGCGCGGACCCCGCACGGGACGGCCCTGGTCGCCGGGAGCACACGGCTCAGCTGGGTCGAGCTGAACGCCCGAGCCAACCACCTCGCCCACCGCCTGACGGACGCGGGTGCCGGCCCGGAGTCGGTGGTCGCCCTGGCGCTGCCGCGCTCCGCGGAGACCGTGATCGCCCTGCTCGCCGTGCTCAAGGCCGGTGCCGCCTCGCTCCCGTTGGACGCCGAGTACCCGGCCGACCGGACCGCCGCCATGCTGGCCGATGCCGCTCCCGCACTGGTCGTGACCGGTGAGGGGTGGCCACTGCCCGAACTGCTCGCTGGCCTGCCCCTCGTGACGACTGCCCCTGCGGACGAGACGAACCAGCCCGAGGAGACGGACACCGTCCTACGCGGCGAGTTGAACCGTCACGGCGAGTTGAACCGTCACGGCGTGTTGAACCGTCACGGCGGGTTGAACCGTCACGGCGAGGCGAACCGCGCCGTCCCACCTGCCGCCCGTCCCGCCACCGGCAATCCGCAGTCCCGCGCCGCCGCCTCCGACGCCGCCTACGTGATCTACACTTCCGGATCCACCGGGCGCCCCAAGGGCGTGGTCGTGAACCACGGTTCGATCGCCGCACTGCTCGCCTCACACCGTTCCGCGACGGGCCCGATCGGCGCGGCCGAGCGCCAGTCCGGCCGACGGCGCGTCGCGCTCACCGCCTCGCTCTGCTTCGACGCCTCCTGGGACGGCCTGCTCTGGCTGATCGCCGGCCATGAGCTGCACCTGATCGGCGACGAGGTCCGGCGCGACGCCGCCGCGCTCGTCCGGCACGTCCGTGCGGAGGCGATCGACGTCCTGGAGGTCACTCCCTCCTACGCCGAACAGCTCGTCGACGAGGGCTTGCTGGACGTCCCCACGGTGTCGGGCGCCCCGCGCCTGGTGCTCCTCGGCGGCGAGGCGGTCGGCCAGTCCCTGTGGACCCGCCTGCGGGAAGCACCCGCCACCACCGGGCACAACCTCTACGGTCCCACCGAGTCCACCGTCGACGCGCTCACCCAACCCTTCGCGGCCACCGAGCGCCCGGCCATCGGCCGCACCGTCCTCGGTACCCGGGCCTACGTGCTGGACGAGCATCTGAACCTGGTCCCCGCCGGGGTCCCCGGGGAGCTGTACCTGTCCGGCGCAGGCCTGGCCCGCGGCTACCTCGGCCGCCCGGCGCTGACGGCCGAGCGCTTCGTCGCCGACCCGTTCGCGCCGGGGGAGCGGATGTACCGCACCGGCGACCTGGTCCGCCGCACCCGGGACGGCGGCCTCGACTACCTGGGCCGCACCGACCACCAGGTCAAGATCCGCGGCTTCCGGATCGAACCCGGCGAGATCGAGGCCGTGCTCTCCCTTCACCCCCGGGTCCTCGCCGCCACGGTGACGGCCCACGAGAACGGCACCGCAGGGCCTCGGCTGGTCGCCCACGTCGTGATGGACGGCCCGCTCGACCAGGCCGAACTGCGCGCCTTCGCCGCCGAGTCGCTGCCCGGCTACATGCTTCCGGCCGCCATCGTCCCGATCGACGTGCTCCCCCTGACGGCAAGCGGCAAGGTCGACCGGAGCGCGCTCCCCGCCCCCGAGCTCCTCTCCTCACCCAGCGGCCGCGCTCCCCGGACACCACAGGAGGAGCTGCTCTGCGGCCTCTTCGCCGAGGTCCTCGGGCTGCCTGGCCCGGTGTCCATCGACGACGGCTTCTTCGACCTCGGCGGCCACTCCCTCCTCGCGATGAAGCTGCTCGGCCGGATCCGCACCGCACTCGGCGCCGACCTCGGCATGCGGGCGCTCTTCGAAGCCCCCACGGTGGCCGCCCTGACCAGGCACCTCGCCCGGACCGACGCGGCAGCCACCGACACCCACAGCGCCCTCGACGTGCTCCTCCCGCTGCGGGCCGGCGGCACCAAGGCCCCGCTGTTCTGCGTCCACCCCGCCGCGGGCATCAGCTGGGTGTACTCCGGGCTGCTGCGCCACCTCGACCCGGACCGCCCGGTCCATGGCCTTCAGGCACGCGGTCTGCGCGGGGGCTCCCCGTCCTCCGTCACCGAGATCGCCGAGGACTACGTGCGGCAGATCCGTGCGGTCCAGCCGGAGGGGCCGTACCACCTGCTCGGCTGGTCCTTCGGCGGGGTGGTCGCCCAGGCCATGGCCGTCGCCCTCCAAGAGGCGGGCCAGGAGGTCGCCCTGCTCGCCCTCCTCGACGGCCTCCCGGCCGACCCCACCCGGTACGCCGCCGGGGGTGGCAACCCGTCCTCCGACGACCCGGTCGACACCCTCGCCGAGCTGCTCGCCTCGCTCGGCTACGACCCGGCCGACGGACGGGGCCAGGCCGACCTCACCGCGCTGCTCGGCGAGGCCGCCGGTGTCCTGCCCGACGTCTTCGAACAGCACCGCAAGGTGATGGCCGAGCACATACCCGGTCGCTACCGGGGCGACGCCGTCTTCTTCGGCGCCACCCTCGACAAGCCCGCCGGCTGGCCCTACGGGGCGGCCTGGCATCCGTACGTCGACGGCCGCATCGAGGAGCACCGCATCACCTGCACGCACGGCGCCATGACGCAGCCGGAACCCGTCGCACGCGTCGCCGCCGTGCTCGCCGAGAAGCTTGGAGAGTGACCCGCCATGACCACAGCCCCCGTCAAGCCGCCGCCCCCGCCGTCGCCCCCGGCCGACGCACCGCTGAGGAGCCGCTGGGGCCTCTGGGCGCAGGACAACTTCCGCAAGCTCTGGATCGGTGAGACGACCAGTGGCCTCGGCACCGCCGTCGGCAACGTGGCGCTCGCCCTGGTCGCCGTCGTCACCCTGGAGGCCTCGCCCTTCATGGTCGGTCTGCTGACCGCCTCCGCCTGGGTGCCGTGGCTCTTCCTCGGCCTGCTGGCGGGCGCCTGGGTGGACCGCTGGCCGCGGCTGAAGGTGATGCTCGTCTGCGACCTCCTCCTGCTGGCGCTGTTCGGAAGCGTGCCGGTGGCAGGCTGGCTGGGCCTGCTGACCATGGCCCAGTTGGTGGTCGTGGCGCTGCTGGCCGGTGCGGTCAAGGTGTTCCTGTCCACCGCGTACAGCGCCGTGCTGCCCGCCTTGGTCGCCAAGCCGGATCTGCTGGAGGCCAATGTCAAACTCCGCTCCGGGGACGCGGCCGCGGAGATCGCAGGCCCCGGCCTGGCCGGCCTGCTCTCCCAGGCGTTCGGCGCCGTCAGCGGCCTGCTCGCCGACGCGGTCACCTACCTTGTGGCGGCGTTCTGCGTGGGCACCATCCGGGTCGAGGAGAAGCCGCCTGCGGTCTCCGAACGGCGCGGGATCCTGCGCGAGATCGGCGAGGGAGTCCGGTTCCTGCTGCGCGACCCGTACCTGCGCACACTGGCGAGCTTCGCGGCCGTCGGCAACCTCGGCCTCAACGGCATCCAGGCGGTGCAGACCGTGTTCCTGGTCCGCAGCGTGGGCGTGACGCCCGGTGGTGTCGGGGCGGTGTTCGCGGTGGTGTCGATCGGCGGTCTGGCCGGGGCGGCGCTCGCCGGAAGGATCGCCCGCCGGTTCGGGACGGCGCGCGGGCTGCTGCTCTGCGAACTGGTGGGGGCGCCGTTCATCCTCCTGCTCCCGATGGCGGGGGAGCGGCTGCCGCTTGCGGTGAGTGCGGTGGCCTGGTCGGTCGCGGTCTGCGGGGTGATCGCCGGGAACGTCATCGCCGGCAGCTTCTACCAGGCGTACTGCCCGCCCGCGATGATCGGCCGGATCCGGGCCAGTGCCTCCACCATCAACTTCAGCGCCATCCCGGTGGGAGCCCTGCTCGGCGGCTGGCTGGGCGAGGTGCTCGGCGCCCGTACCACCCTCTGGATCATGGCGAGTGTGCTGCTCTCGGCCGGCGCGGTCCTGCTGGCCAGCCCGCTGCGCGGCCTGCGGAGCTTCCCCGAGCGTCCCGCGGCGTCCTGATCGCCCCTCCCGCTGTCCGGTTCTCCTCGCCCTCTCTTCGTCCCTGCCCTCGTCGTCCCCCTCACGCCTCCCGGAGCCTCCCATGACCCGCGCCGCCCGCCCGCGCCGCTTCCTGATGTGCCGTCCGACCCACTTCGACGTCAGCTACGCGATCAACCCCTGGATGAACCCGGCCAAGCCGGTCGACACCGGCCTCGCCGTAGCGCAGTGGGAGCGGCTGTACGAGCTGTACGCCGAGCTCGGCCACCGTGTCGACCTGATCGATCCGCTGCCCGGCCTGCCCGACATGGTCTACGCGGCGAACGGCGCCACCGTCGTCGACGGCAAGGTGCTCGGTGCCCGGTTCCGCAACGCCGAGCGTGCCCCCGAAGGCCCCGCCTACCTGGAGTGGTTCCGGGCCAACGGCTTCGCCACCCACGACCCGGTCCACGTCAACGAGGGTGAGGGCGACCTGCTGCTGACGGGCAGCTATCTGCTCGCCGGGCGCGGCTTCCGCAGCGTCTCCGCCGGCCACGCGGAGGCGCAGGAGTTCCTCGGCCGTCCGGTGATCGGCCTTGACCTCGTCGACCCGCGCTTCTACCACCTCGACACCGCGCTCAGCGTGCTCGACGTCGACCAGATCATGTACTACCCCGGTGCGTTCTCGGCGGGCAGCAGGGCGGTGCTGCGGCGGCTCTTCCCGGACGCGGTGCTGGTGGCGGAGGCGGACGCGGAGGTGTTCGGGCTCAATCTGATGAGCGACGGCCTGAACGTGGTGCTGCCGGAGGTCGCGACCGGGGTGGCGGCCAGGTTGCGCGAGCGCGGCTTCCGGCCGATCGGGATGGACCTCTCCGAGCTGTTCAAGGGCGGCGGCAGTGTGAAGTGCTGCACCCTGGAAATCCGAGAGGCCGTGTGAACCGCACCGGAGGAACGCCCGGCTGAACACCGGTCAGCGCTCCGGTGCGACGCTTTCGACGCTGGGATCAACGCCCCCGGTCAGCGCCGTCGACGCTCCGGTCAACGCCCCGATCAACGAAGCCGATCGACGCACGGTGCTCGTGCGTCGATCGGCTGTTGAACGCGCCTTGCCATGCTCGTCCCATCAGCCCGGAGCACTCCGGGGAAGCCCGGAAGAACCCTTCCCGCCAGGGAAGACGTCCCAGGGAGCAGTCATGGCGAAGCGTACGAACACCCTTGGTGCCACCCGGATCCGCCTGGCCGTCGCGGGCCTCGGCCTCAGCGCGGTGCTCGCCGTCGGCGCGGCCGGTACGGCGATGGCCGACGGCACCAGCGGCACCGAGGAGGGCGGGGGCGTCAGCACGAACCAGAACGCCGTGCCGGTCCCGACGCCCACCCCGACCGACGACAAGGACTGGAACAGCACCGGTTCCTGAGCCGCACCAGCGTGCGGTGCTGCGAGAGGAACCGTTTCTCCGTTGCTGCCGCCCCAAGCCCCGGCACTCAGGGATCGACGAGCGCCGGCGCTGGCTCCTCCAGCAGTCCGCCCACCTCGGCGGCCTCCGGAAGTCCCAGCCGGGAGAAGATCTCGTAGGCCTGCCGCAATCGCGCCCCCGCCTCGTCAGCGCGACCGAGGTCGGCCAGCGAGCGGCCCAGCACCACCAGCGCCTGTGCCTGGTCCCGTTCCGCCCCCAGCTCCTCGCAGAGGGCCAGGGCCTGCCCGGCGTGGTCGAGCGCTTCGTCGGCCCGGCCGAGCGAGCGCAGACTGTCCGCCAGCCGGTAGCGCGCGTGCGCGGCCCGGTCCCGCAGACCGGCTCCCGTCGCCACCGCCAGGCACTCCCGGAACCAGGTCACCGCCTCCTCGTGCCGCCCGAGCCCGTGCAACGCCAGACCCAGTACATAGAGGGTGTACGCCCGTCCCGGGTCGTCCTGCCGGGTCCGCAGTTCGGCCAGCACCTCGTGACAGATCTCCACGGCCTCGACGGCCCGCCCGCTGCGCACCCGTGCCAGCGCGGCGTTCACGGTCGTCACCAGGGCGCCGGAGCGGTGCCCCAGTTCGTTCGCCAGCAGCAGTGCCTCGTCGTAGTGGTCCACGGCCTCGTCGAAGCGGCTGAGGAACTGGCAGATCAAGCCGAGGTCGTTGAGCGCCTGACGGAGGATCACCGTGTCGCCGGCGGTCCGCGCGGCTGCCACCGCCTGGTGGGCAGCAGCCTCGGCCGCGTCCAGCCGGGTCGCCGCCAGGGCGACGTTCCCGCGCAGGAAGTGCGCACGTCCGGCAGCCCGGACGTCGCCGTGCCGCACCGCCACCTCGGCTAGCGCATCGGCGGTGGCCGCGAGTTGACGGCTCGGAGGAGTGAGCACGAACGGAGTGAGCGCGATCAGCAGATCGATCGCGGCCCGCAACGCCGTCCCCTGCACGCCGTCCCGCAGCACCGCCCCGCCTGCCCCGCCCGCTCCCGCGTCCGCGGCGACCTGGGCTGCCAGCGCCACCGCGCCCGCACGCTCCGCCGCCGTCCACTCGCGGGCCGCGTCCCACCCTGCCAGCGCCACACCGGGGGAGCGCGCCGGACCCAGCGCGCCCGCCGCCGGATCGCCCGGTACCGCCTGCTGGAAGGCGGTGCAGGCCGTGGCCAGCAGATGGTCCAGCAGCCGGTCCCGGGCCGCCACCGCCTCCCCGGACTCCGCCGTGCCGCCCGCCGGGCAGGAGCCCCCTTCCTGCACCGGACGCCGCCGGGCGAATGCCCGCAGCAGGTCGTGGTAGCGATACCGGCCCGGGAACGGCGACTCCACCATCGCCACGTCCACCAGCGCCTCCAGCAGGTCCTCGGCCTCGTACGCGTCGAGGTCGAGCAGCGCCGCGGCGGCCGGCAGCCCGATGTCCGGCCCGTCCACCGAGGCGACCAGGCGGAACGCCCGGGCCTGGTCGACGGTCAGCTGGCGGTAGCTCAGTTCGAAGGCCGCCGCCACCGCGAGGTCGCCGATGCGCAGCTCGTCGATCCGCCGCCGTTCCACCTGGAGCCTGCGGCTCAGTGTCTCCACCGTCCATCCCGGCCGGGCCGCCAGCCGGGCGGCCACGATCCGGACCGCGAGCGGCAGGTACCCGCAGGCCACCACCAGCTCCAGCGCCGCCTCCCGTTCGGCGGCCAGCCGCTCGGCTCCGATGGTGCGGCCGAGTAGATCCAGCGCCTCGGACGGCTGGAACACGTCCAGGTCGACCTGGACGGTGGCCGGCAGCCCGGCCGGCCGGGTGCGCCCGGTGGTGAGCACCGCGCAGCCGACCGCCCCCGGGAGCAGCGGCCGGATCTGCGCCGCGTCCTTGGCGTTGTCGAGAACCAGCAACAGCCTCCGCCCGTCCACCACGGACCGGAAGAGCGCCGAGCGCGCGTCCAGCCCGTCCGGCACCGTGTCGCCGGACACCCCGAGCGCCACCAGGAAGCCGCTCAGTACCGCCTCCGGATCGGCCGGCACCGGGTCGGAGCCGCGCAGGTCCACGTACAACTGGCCGTCCGGGTAGGTCTCCCGGACGCGGTGTGCCACGTGCAGCGCCAGCGCCGTCTTGCCGACCCCTCCCATACCGACCACGGTGGCGATCACCAGCCCCTGCGCCGAGGGTGCGCCGAGTGCCTCGTCCAGCACCCGGACCGGCGCCGTCCGCCCGGTGAAGTCGGCGGCGTCCGGCGGCAGCTGGGCGGGACGCGGGGGCGCGGCGGCCGGTCGGAAGGCTGCTTCGGACCCGCTTCCCTCCTCCCGCCGGTCCGGTTCGGCCGCCGGGACAGCGGCCCCGCCCCCGGAGCCGCCGGCGTCCCGGCCGTCCCGGGCCGGCCCCTTCGCCCTTTCGGGCTCCTCCGGAAGCGGCGTGCCCGTGCCGGCCTCCGGCACCGGCACCGGGCCCGGGTCCGGAGCAGCCAGCGCCGGATCGCCCTCCAGGATTCTCCGGTGCAGCTGGTCCAGCTCCGCCCCGGGCGCGACGCCCAGCTCCGCGAGGAACAACTGCCGCACCCCGCGGTACACCGCCAGCGCGTCCGCCTGCCGGCCGGCCTGGTACAGCGCCCGCATCAGCAGTCCGTACGCCCGCTCGTGCAGCGGGTGCTCGGTGGTGAGGGCAGTCAGCTCGGGGATGCAGCGCGAGTGGCGGCCGAGTGCCAGGTCCAGCCCGATCCGCTCCTCCAGCAGGGTCAGCCGCAGCTCCTCCAGCCGCTGCCGGTGACGCTCGGCGAACGGTCCGGGGATGCCGGCCAGCGGTTCGCCCTGCCACAGTTCCAACGCCTCGTTGAGCAGGTCGCGGGCGCGCAGCGGATCGGTTCGCGCGGTGCGCTCCGCCTCGGCGGCGAGCGCCTCCGCCTCCGCCGTGTCCACGGCGAGCTTCGGCAGGATGAGCCGGTAGCCGTCCCCCATCGACACCAGCACACTCGATGCGGGCTTTTCGGCCCCCGCCCCTCCTTCGCTGGCTCCCCCCGAGTCCAGTACCTTGCGCCATCGCCATGCGTACGTGCGCACCGTGGTCATCGCCGCGCTCGGCGGCTCCTCGCCCCACAGCGCGGCGATGAGGTCGGTCGCACTCGCCGAGTACCCCGGCCGGAGCAGGAGAACGGCCAGCATCGCCTGCTGTTGCGGGCTACCGATCTTGAGCGCGGTAGCGCCCTTGTGAGCCCGCATCAGACCGAGTAACGAGAAACGGAGATCGTCCAAGTCAGCCCCCCAGCCGCCCCAGAACACAGTGACCGCCCCGCTCGGCCCACATGTCTAATTTTGTGTCACCTTTTAACCACAGCGCCGCACTCCGTGTCGAGTGCCTGTTGAGCCTGTGGTGATCAGGGGTTGAACCCTGACATGCAGAATCGCCGTGCCGCGGGCACGCCGGAGACGTTCCGGCACCGCCCGCCCGCCCCCCTCGGCCGCCGGTGGCGCCGGGCCTGACCATACATTCGGAGGCGGACGTCCGTGAACACCGCTCTGCTGTACCGGCTGCTCGAAGCCGACCCGGCCGCCGGGCCGGCCGAACTGCTCCACCGCGCCCGGGCCGGCCACCACCTGCCCCACCTGGTGCTCTCCGCCCTGGTTCGCGATGGCGTCCGGATGGGTGAGCCCGCCCGAGCCGAACTCCGCCGCGCCCGCGACCGAGCGGCCCACTACACCCGCCTGGCTGCCGACCTGGCCCGTTCCACCGGCGTCCGCGCCATCCGGGGCCTCCCGCTCGCCGGCTACTACCCGGCCGGCCTGCTCCGGCCGCTGGACACCCTCGATCTCGTCGCCCCAGACGAGGCGGCCCTGTGGCAGGCCGTCATCCGTCTGGTCACCGACCACCCGGTGGAGCACATCGACGTCTCACTGATCGGCGACGGTCCCCACCACACCGCCGTCACGGTCCACTGGCCCGCCGAGGACCCCCTCGTCGACCCCTGGTACCGCGTCCATCTCACCACCGCCGCCCTGCCCGGCGACGGCTCGGCCGTGCCCGTCCGGCCGTACCTGGTCGCCGACGAGCAGGTCGAGTGCCTCATCGCCCTCGCCGAGACCCGCCTCCACCGGCCCGCCCAGCCCCCCGGCCCCGTCACCCTCCTCGACATCGCCGGCCTCACCCACCAGCCCTTCGAGCCTGCCGAGACAGCCGCCGTGCTCGCCGCCTACCGCCTGGCCCCCGAGGCCGCCACCCTCCTCGATCACGCCGCCGACCACCTCCCGCTCGGCCCCCTCGCCGCAGTCCGCGCCGAACTCGCCCCCCAACTCGCCCCCGAACACCGCCGCCGCACCGAGTCCGCCACCACGACCCGGCGCCTCCCCACCCGTCATGGCACCCTCCTGCGCCGCACCGTCACCCGCCACACGTGGGACGAGGCCCGCCTCTTCACCCCCACCCCCGGCACCCCCCTCCTCCTCACCCCCGTCGCCGACTACCTCCTCACCCCGTCCCCGACCCCGGCCGCCCCCACCAGCCGCACTGCCGCGCTCCAGGCTCTCCACCACTGGGACACCGCCTGCTGAGGCGGAGACGGCTTCGGCAGCGGTCACGGAATGCGGCAGCGTACGGTGGCAGCGTGGCAAACGAAGACCTGGGGCGGACCCTGCGCCGCTTGCGCCGTCTGGCCGCCCTGACACAAGAGGAACTGGCTGAACGCTCCGGCGTGTCCGTCGATGTGATCCGCCAGCTCGAACAGCAGCGGAAGCATTCGGCGCGCCTGCCCACACTGCACGCGCTTGCCAACGGGCTGGGCGTGGAGCTGACCACGCTGCTGGGCGACCCGCCTGCGGTCGCGTCGACGGGCGAGAGCGACGGACCGCGTTTCGTGGCAGTGCGGCGCGCCATCATGCCGGTTCTCTTCGGGGCGGACACGGAATTGCCCCGGGCCGACTTCTCCCTGGACCGGTTGCGCGAGCAGATCGCGGACGGTTGGACGCAGTACCACGCTGCCGAGTTCGACGCCGTGATGAAGGCGCTGCCCGACATGATCTCCGATGCCCGCAGTGCGACGGCGCCGGACAACGACGAAGACAGGGGCTCCGCCTTTTCGGCCCTGGGCAAGGCACTCCAGCTCGCCGGACACGTCGCCGTCCGCATGGGCAAGACGGACCTTGCCCTGACGAGCCTTGAGCGGGCGATGGAAGCCGCGCAAGAGTCCTCCGACCCGCTGCTTCTGCCGATGATCGTCAACTCGACGGCGTGGACCTACCAGCGGCAAGGGCGGCTGGAGGACGCGTTGAGCATCGCGCTCCGAGTTGCCGACGACATGATGCACGCAGGTCATACCGAGACCGCCGACGGTCTGAAGGTGTGGGGCGCACTGACCATGAGCGCCGCCACGTCGGCCGCGCGGAGCGGCGACTACGAGCGCGCGGCGGCGACGATGGAAGAGGCGGAGAGGGAGGCAGCTCGCGTTTCCAAGCTGCCCGAGGGCAGTGACAACCGCATGGTGAGTGTCTTCAGCCCGTCGTCGGTGCGCATCGAACGCGTCCGCCTCGCCGTCCAGTACGGACACCCCCACGACGCTCTGGCACTGGCCAAGGGCATGCGCCTGTCGAGGGACACACCCCCGTCGTGGCGAACCTGGCTGCTGCTCGATGTGGCCCGCGCGCACACGGACATCGGGGATGCCGCGGGTGCGGTCAAGACGCTGGAGTCCCTGCGCCGAGTGGCGCCGACATGGATGCAGCACCACACACTCGCTGTGGCCGTCGTCCGCGACCTGTGGGCTCTTCCCAACCATCCTCCGGGACTCCGGGCGCTGGCCGAATTCCTTGGAGTGAGCGAATAGCGTCGTGAAAGTGGGACGTTGCGTCCCTGTCGGCGTCGCCGCGCTGGCGCTTTCATGAGCGGACAGCGCCCCGGCGACCGCGCGAACGGTCCCGGGGCTTGGCCGATCTGAGAGAGCAGACCGACATGCCGCAACCTACAACGCGGTCGCGTCCCACCGGCTGTCCGGGGTACAGCGAGACTCTGCCGTGCAGTCCCGAGAGCGCCGGCACCGCCCGGCGACTGGTGCGCGTCGCGCTCGCCGCCTGGAGACTGGACGACTTGGCCGACGACGGCGCCCTGATCGTCTCCGAGCTCGTGGCCATTGCCGTCCAGCACGCACGCGGCCGTTCCCTTCGTGTCACGGTCACCCGGTCCGAGTCGGCGCGGGTGCGCATCGGTGTCGTGGACAAGTCGAAGAGGTTCCCCCAGCTCCGGGCACCGCGTGAGGAGGACGAGAACGGGCATGGTCTCGCGCTCGTGAGAACGCTCGCCGGGGACTGGGGCACCGATCCGCTGCCGTGGGGCAAGCGCGTCTGGGCCGAGCTGCACATGAAGGACAGCCATGGCCGGTGAGCGGAAGCCATGGGTGGGCGACGTCGTCCATGACGAGGAAGCAGACCGGCGCGGAGTGGTGACGGACGTGCGCGGCGGCGCCGTCTGGGTGCTGAGGCCGGAATACGGGCTGGAGCAGTGGACCTCGGAGCGGCCGGAGCAGCTGACCGTGGTGACGCCGCGTGAGCAGGTACGGGAACGGTCGTAGAGATGCGGATGGCCCCGGCCGGTGGTGTCGGCACCGGCTGGGCCTCGCCGTCAGCAAGCCCCGAGCGCACATGCGTTGTCCCACCGCGAGCGCACGCATGTGCGATATGCGGGCATTTGAGAAAAATCCTTGGACGCCGTGAATGTCCGCGCGGGACACTGCGACGCCCGGCCCTCCCGTGCTCGCACGTGACGATCGCGACGGTCGTCCATGAGACGAGCCGGGGCTCGATCCGAAGTTCCGCGGCGGGGCACGCGCACGCGAACTGCTCCATGAAGAGACGGGATTGGGATGGTGATGGCTGAATCACGCCGTGTTCCGCCGCGCAGGGGCCCCGTGCTCCTCGCGCTTCGCTACTACGGAAGGGAGTTGGCCCGGCTCCGGCGGCTGACGGTGCCCGCGATGCTGCTGCCGGCGCTGGGCAACATCGGCATCCACTACATCGCGCCGCTGGTCGTCGCGAAGCTCGTCGGCCGGATGTCGGGTGGCAGCGGTGTCACCGTCGGCTCGATGATGCCGTACATCGTCGGCTTCGCCGGCGTGCTGCTGTTGTCGGAGGTCCTCTGGCGTATCGGTCTGCACTGTCTGAACCGCCTCGACGCACTGGGTATCGAGCATCTGTACGTGATCGGGATGGACGAACTGTTCGCCAAGGACGCCGCGTTCTTCCACGACAACTTCGCGGGGTCGCTGACCAAACGCGTGCTGAGCTTCGCCTCGCGGTTCGAGCAGTTCGTCGACACACTGACCTTCTCGGTCGTGGGGAGCCTCGTGCCGCTTGTGTTCGGGTCCGTGGTGCTGTGGCAGTACGACCCGCTGTTCGTGGTGGGGCTCCTCACGATGATCGCGCTCACGGCTGTGTGCGTGAGACCGCTCATCCGCCGCCGTCAGGCACTTGTCGGGCGGCGCGAGGAGGCGATCGCCCGGGTGTCCGGGCATGTCGCCGACAGCCTGGCCAACATGGAGACGGTCCGGGCGTTCGCGGCCGAGAAGCGTGAGGCGGCGGAGCACCGTTCCCGCGTCGCGGAGTCGCGGCGGCTCTCGCTCGCGTCATGGGACTACGGGAACCTGCGCATCGACACACTGGTCGCGCCGCTGTCCGTGGCGACCAACGTGATGGGGCTGCTGCTCGCCGTCACCCTCGGCGGGGGCGGGCACGGTGTGGAGGCGATCGTCGTCGCCTTCACGTACTACACCAACGCCACGCGGATCATGTTCGAGTTCAACCAGATCTACCGGCGTCTGGAGGGCTCGATGACGGAGGCCGCGCAGTACACCGAACTCCTGCTGACGCCCACGACCGTGCACGATCCGGTGTCGCCGGAACCGCTGCTGCACGCGGGTGCCGATGTCCGCTTCGAGCGGGTCACCTTCGCGCACAAGGGCGCGGAGCCGCTCTTCGAGCGGCTCGACCTGGCCGTGCCCGGCGGGGCGAAGATCGGGCTCGTGGGCCGGTCAGGTGGCGGCAAGACCACGCTCACCCGGCTGCTGCTGCGGATGACGGATGTCGACGGCGGCCGGATCCTGATCGGCGGGCAGGACATCAGCCGCCTGCGGCAGGGCGATCTGCGCAGCCTGATCTCCTGTGTGCCGCAGGAACCGGCGATGTTCCACCGGACCCTGCGGGACAACATCGCGTTCGCCAAGCCGGGCGCCACTGAGGACGAGATCCGCCGTGCGGCCGAGGCCGCGCACGTCACGGAGTTCGCTGACCTGCTGCCGGACGGGTTCGACACGCTGGTGGGAGAACGCGGCGTGAAGCTGTCCGGCGGGCAGCGCCAGCGGGTGGCTCTCGCCAGGGCGATCCTGCGCGACGCGCCGATCCTGCTGCTCGACGAGGCCACCAGCGCACTGGACTCCGAGAGCGAGATCCTCGTCCAGGAGGCGCTGTGGCGTCTGATGGAGGGACGGACGGCGATCGTGGTGGCGCACCGGCTGAGCACGGTCGCGACCATGGACCAACTCGTGGTGCTCGACCGTGGACGCATCGTCGAACAGGGCACGCACCAGGAACTGCTGGCATCCGACGGGGCGTACGCGAAACTCTGGCGGCACCAGTCGGGCGGCTTCATCGACGACAGCCCCGCGCGGGCCGGTCTGCCCGTCTGATGTGTTCCAGGGGGTGGGGCATCGGCTCTGGGACCTTTGCCGGATTGACATCGCAACCGAGGGGGAGGAAGGTGAGAAATGTCCCAAAAGTTCTACTTTCAATGATTGCTCGGAGGTGTTGAGAATGCGCCGACGGATCGTTGCCGCAGTCTCAGCGGCGGCCGCGGGTCTCGCCCTCGCCGTCGTGCCTGCCAGCGGGGCATTTGCCGGTGACGCCAGGAATGACTACAGCTGTTCCAACTGGGACGGCTATCGCTACTACTGCGATGACGGCTATTACGGCTACTACGGCGATTACGGCAACTACTACGGCGACTCCGGTTACGACCGCGGTCACGACAACAACGGCTTCTTCAACAACGGCTTCTTCTTCGACGACGGCTTCCGGCGGTGACCACCGCCGTACCGCCGCACTGCCCTGAGGGCAGCATCTGAAGTCTCAGACCTGGTCGGGCTTGTGAGTGGCCGACCGCGGGCCCGGTTGCCGACCGGGCCCGCACTGTTTCCGGCATCCCGGCCCCCACCTCGCCGGGCGGCAGGCGTACACCCTGGCGTGAAGTGCTGAACGGTGGTTCACTCCTTCCATGGCGTACCGAAAGACCCCAGCGGTCCAGGACCGGCTGACGGCTGCCCGCGAGCGGCTCGTGGACGAGGCGATCGTCGTGGTGGCCGATGTCGGCTGGTCCCAGGCGTCCGTGACGGCCGTCGCCGCGGCGGCCGGTATGTCGGTGGGCTCGGTGTACCAGCACTTCCCGTCCAAGGCGGCGCTTGCCGTCGAGGTGTTCCGGCGCGCCGCAGGCCGGGAGGCCGATGTGCTCGGTTCCGTACTACGGGAAGGCAGTGGGGACCCCCTGGAGCGCCTCACCCATGCCGTGACCGTCTTCGCCCGGCGGGCCCTGGACAGTCGGGGTGTCGCCTACGCCTTGCTGGCCGCCCCTTCCGAACCCGCCGTCGAGACCGAGCGGTTGGAGTTCCGCAAGCGCTACCGGGGCATGTTCGCCGAGGTGATCCGGGAGGGCGTCGCCGGCGGACTGCTGCCCGAGCAGGACGCGGAGGTCACCGCCGCGGCACTCACCGGTGCGATCGGTGAGGTGCTGGTCGACCCGCTGTCCCGGCCCGCCGAAGGAGCCGACGCCGACCGCTTGGTCGCCGAGCTGGCCGCCATGTCCCTGCGTTGCGCGGGCGCCGCGTCCGCGCGGCAACACCCATAGCCACCAGAGGAGTTGGAGGACCCCGATGCGCAGCAATCCCGTACGCACCCATGAGGTGACCAACCAGGCGCCACCGCTCACGGATCACGACGTGGCGGACGACCCCGTGCTGCTGGAAGGCATCCGGAGCGAAGGCGCGGAGTGGTACGAGGAGGACCTGCACCGCATCGGGCGGCTCGCCGGCTCGGAGGAGGCGAGGCGCTGGGGCTACGAGGCCAACCAGCACGAGCCTGTGCTGCGTACCCATGACCGCTACGGCAGCCGCCTCGACGAGGTGGACTTCCATCCCTCCTACCACGCCCTCATGGACGTCGCCATGCGCGAGGGCCTCGGCGGGACCCCCTGGGCGGAGGACAAGCCCGGCGCCCATGTGGCCCGGGCGGCAGGTCTGATGGTGTGGGGCTTCGCCGACCAGAGCCATCTGTGCCCGGTGTCCATGACCTACGCCGTCGTCCCCGCCCTGCGGCACGCCCCCGAGCAGGCGGCCCTGTACGAGCCGCTTCTCACCAGCAGGGTGTACGACCCGGGGCTGCGCGCACCCGGGGGCAAGCGCGGACTGCTCGCCGGAATGGGCATGACGGAGAAGCAGGGCGGCTCCGACGTACGCGCCAACTCCACCGTGGCGACCCCCCAGTCCGACGGGACCTGGCGGCTGCGCGGCCACAAGTGGTTCACCAGCGCGCCGATGAACGACCTCTTCCTTGTGCTCGCGCAGGCGGAGCCCGGTGCGGGGGCCGATGGAGCCGGCGGAAACGGGGGGCTGTCCTGCTTCCTTGTGCCGCGTGTGCTTCCCGACGGAAGTCGCAACACCTTCCGGATCCAGCGGCTCAAGGACAAGCTCGGCAATCGCGGAAACGCCAGCAGCGAACCCGAGTTCGACGACACCGTCGCCTGGCTCGTCGGACCGGTCGGACGCGGCGTGCGGACCATCATCGAGATGGTCACCATGACCCGGCTCGACTGCATCCTCAGCTCCGCCTCCGGCATGCGCACCGCGCTGACCCTCGCCGGACACCATGTGCGTCACCGCGCGGCTTTCGGTGCCAAGCTCATCGACCAGCCGCTGATGCGCAACGTCATCGCGGACCTCGCCGTCGAGTCCGAGGCCGCGACCACGCTCGCACTGCGCGTGGCAGGCGCCGTCGACCGGGCCCAGCGCGGTGACGGGCGGGAGCAGGGCTTCCTCCGGCTGGCCACGGCCGTCGCCAAGTACTGGGTGTGCAAGCGTCAGCCCGCCATGGTGGCTGAGGCACTGGAATGCCTCGGCGGAAACGGTTTCGTCGAGGACTCCGACCTGCCGAGGCTCTATCGGGACGCTCCTCTCAACGGTATCTGGGAGGGCTCCGGAAACGTCAGCGCACTCGATGTGCTGCGTGCCCTGACCCGCGAACCGGACTCGCTCGAAGCCTTCGCGGACGAGATCGCACTCGCCGCCGGGGCGGACTCCCGGCTCGACGCGGCCTGGCGGGCGCTGCGCGCCGAGCTGGCGACGCCCGAGGACGCGGAGCTTCGGGCACGGTGGCTCGTGGAACGGCTGGCGTTGGTGCTCCAGGGCTCGCTGCTGGTCCGGCACGCACCGGCAGCCGTCGCGGACGCGTTCTGCGCCTCGCGGCTGGCCGGGGCTCACGGGCTCGCGTTCGGGACGTTGCCGACCGGGGTCGACCGGGCGGGGATCATCGCCCGGGTCCCGGGCGCCCGGGACTGAGCTCGCCAGGGTGGACCGGGCGCCCGAGCGGTCCACCCGCCCAGGACGCGGAGTGCGCCGCGCCGGGGGATCCTGAGGACAGGTAGCCCCGCGGCGCGGCATATCGCCGGGCGCGTGGACGGCGCGTGGTGCGGGCGAGGAGGTGTACGCCATGACGCGGACGCTGGAGTGGCAGGTGGGCCTGGTCCTGGTCGAGGAGGACGGCACGACGAAGGCACGGGCCGTGCTGGACACAGGCGCCACGACCTACACCGGGCAAGGGGTCGCGCGGTGCAACCCGCAGGACGTGGACATTCCCGAGATCGGCGATGAACTCGCGGCGAGCCGGGCGATGAAGGATCTCGCGACGAAGCTGATGCGCGAGGCCAACCGCGACCTCGACAGTGTCGGCGCGGGCCCGGAGACGGTGGCGGCACCGCCCTACGGCTGGCCCGGGGCGGCCACGTAGCCACCCCAGGGCACACCCGCTTGTCACCAGTGTCAGCTGCGCCCGGGGCCCACCGCCCCGTGTCACATCACCCGGATCACCGTTCCGGGTCGGGCCGCCCCGGTCAGCACCCGGCGCCAGGCCGCCTCAGTCGGTGATTCCGCTTCCGTACGGCGCATAGAGATCCAGCAGCCGGACACGCGCCGCATGGAGCCGGTGCGCCAGCACCCGTCCCACCCACTGGCCCACCGCGGAGCCGAGTGCCGGGTCGGCGTCCATCATCATGCGCACGGTCCGCGCGTCGAACTGCTGGGCGCGGACCGGGGTCATCGCCTCGGCCCCCAGCTGCCACACGTAGGGCGGGAACAGCCAGGACCAGCCCACGAGTTCGCCGAAGCCCAGGTTCTCGATGACCGCAGGACGCCGCCCGGGAACGGACATGTGCAGGCTGATCGTGCCGGACTTGATGATCCAGAACCGGTCGGCGCGCCGGCCCTCCTCGAAGACGCGGCAGCCCTCGTGGAACTTCACGTTCTCGGCGATCTCCTGCAGCCGGGCGCGGTGCTCGGCCGACAGCGCGGCTGTCATACGGATGGAAGACGTGGTCATCGCGGTGCCTCCGTTCCGAGCGCCGACTCATATCAAGCGTCGCACGCCCGGACACCTCCCGCGCCGCCTGACCTCTCCCGTCGCCCCCCCCGCGAACTCAGGAGCCCCCGTCCGCCGCGCCGGTCATCGGACGGACCGTGCTGAGGATCTTGCGGACCAGGGCGTCCGGCACCTCCTCGTCCACGTCTTTGGACCCGACGAAGGTCCAGGACGCGATGTCGCCCTTCGTGTTCTTGAACGCGAAGGCCGTCGCCTTGCCGTCCGTGCCGCACTTCCCCTTCCCCCGCACACCGGACGAGGTGGCCGTGGCCAGGCTGCCCGTCAGCCCGGAAGCGGTGGTGTAGGGCTGCGGGGTACCGGTGGTGACCCTGGACCGGTCCGGCTGGGCGTAGGCACCGTAGACCCACTGGGAGACGTTGTCGCGCGCCGCCTCTTCGGGGGACCGGGCACCGTTCTCCCTGCGGGATCCCGCGGATGCGAGTGCCGTGTCCTCCTCGCTGCCGTCGACGTTCTCGTCGGAACTGCACCAGCGCTCCTTGAGCACTGCGGTGCCCGAGAAGCCGATCAGCGGCTTCTCCTCCGGGTCGCCGTCCTCCGCGACATAGCTCACCCAGCTCTGCGCCCTGCGGGCCCACTCGGGTGGCACGTCGAAGACGATTCCGCTCCTGGGATTCGCGACAGTGCTCCAGCCCGGGAGCACGGGCTGCGTCGCGTCGCCCGTGCGGCGCGTGGTGTCCGTGGGGGTGGGTGCGGGAAGGGACGACGCGGTGGGCACCGGGGAGCCGTTCCCGCCGCGCAGGACGGCGAAGCCGGTGACCGCGGAGGCCAGCACGACCACGGCGGCCCCGCAGACCGCGACGAACGTGGACTTGCTGGACCTCCCGCGCCCGTCGGGCGTCGCCTGCCCGGCCGCCACGGGCGCGGGCGCCGTCGGGTACTGGTGGTACGCGGGCGGATGCTGGTACGGATTCCCCGCCGGGTCCGGTGGATTCCCCGACGGGTCCGGAGAGTTGTTCTGTCCAGGCCACATGGACGGCCACCCTACGGGGGCACTCCCCACACCCGGCTCACCGGGTTGTGCTGGCCTCCCGAGACGACGTCACTGAGGCCAGTCCTTCGTGATCTCGAGGCGGTACGTCATCCGGTCGAGTTCCCTGCCGTCCGCGTCCACGAAGGTGCCGGTGCATTCATAGTGGTCACGCGCCAGATGCCCGGTCGGCAGGTGCACCGGCGGGAGCACGATCTCGTACGGCCCGCCGTGCCGGTAGTCGCCCAGATGGGTCTCAGTGTGCACCACGACCACGCCCTGGCGGGTGTGCTCGTCGATGAACTTGAGGCCCTCGAGATCGTCCCTCGACTGCACCCGGAACTCGAGGCGGAGCCGGAACTCCGCGCCCTCCTTCAGGCTGACCGGCACCGTTTCGGCAGGCTGCGGCGCACCTGGCGCACCCGGCGTGTCGTGCCGGCGTTCCAGCGGCGCGGACACCGGAACGTCGGGGCGCCCCTCCCCCTGGATCGTCACGGCCAGCAGCTCGAAGTCACGGTGTGCATTCATGGGATACGCCCGCTTTCGCCGCTCATGAGAAGGAAGGGCCGGTAATTCAGCGTAGTCACCCCACCGCGCCGGAAGCGGTGAGCCGGAGGCGATGTCATAGTCGGGGGTGTCAACCGGAAGCCGCGGCCCCGGGAGACGATGCGGAACGACCGAGTGCGACCAGGAGACGACCAGGAGAACCGGACATGGTCTCAGAACGGGACGGCTGGCCGGGCAGCACCGGCGACGGCGACCGCTTCGAAGTGACGGTGCGCCCGGGGCCCGAGCCCGGGATCGTGGTGGTCGCGGTCGTGGGTGAGCTCGACCACGACACGGCGGAGCCCCTGCGAGCGGCACTGGACGAAGGCATCGCGGCCGGTGCGCGACGCGTCCTGGTCGACTGTTCCGCACTGCTCTTCTGTGACTCCACGGGGCTCAACGTGCTGCTGCGGGCCCGTCTCGCGGCCAAGGAGACGGGCGCCGGGGTCGAACTGGCGGCGCTGCGCCCCCAGGTCGCCAGGATGCTCGCGATCACCGGTGCCGGTGCGGTATTCCCGCGGTACGCGAGCATCGGTGACGCTCTCGAGGCACCGGAGCCAGAGCCGGGCCGGGAGTAGGCGGGGGCGACGGTGAACGCGGCCCTTCCGGCGCAGGGACAGACCCGCAGGCTCGTTCTCTCCGGGACGCGGGGCGTGGTCGGGCGCTGCCGTGACTTCAGCCGTACGGCGCTCGTGGACTGGGGGTGGCTGCCGGAGTACGACGCCGGCGCCCCGTATCCGGGGCATCCGGCCGGAACCGGCGAACGGGGTGCCTGGGACGCCTTCGGTGACATCGACATCGACGCGTACGGCTACGACGGCTTTGACGAGGCCGAGGAACGCCTGGCCGTCGCCGAGGATGTCCTGATGGTCGTGTCCGAGCTGGTCACCAATGCCTGTCTGCATGCCGGTGGCCCCGAGGAGCTGGTGCTGCACTGCACGGCCGACCGGTTGCGTATCGAGGTGAGCGACGCCGACCCGGCGACCCCCCGCCCCCGCCCCCACGCCGATCCGGCGAAGCCCGGTGGCCACGGACTGGTCGTCCTGGGCAGGCTCGCCCGCGCCTGGGGCTCCGTACCGCGCGGTGGCGGGGGAAAGACCGTATGGGCCGAGATCACGCCGCCCCGGGCCACCGCAGGCGACACCGCCTGAACACACCCGGGGTGTCGTGCGGGGGAGTGCGTGCGAAAGTCGAGAGTAGACAGATGACGCCGAACGAGCGACACGAGGTCGGCGATGAACGCATCCGGTCATGCCCGGGACAACCCCGGTGATCAGCCTGCGGGCCCGCCCCAGAACCCGCAGCTTCCGCAGGATCACTCAGCGGTGGAACCCCCGCCGGACACCCGGCCGGCAGCCGAGCTGGGCGAGGAGGGCCTGCGCAAGCTGCTGGCGGGCCTCACGGCCGTGCGCGACGGCGACTTCTCGGCCCGCCTCCCCGACGACGCCGGGGGCATCATGGGCGAGATCGCCGGGGTCTACAACGGAATGGTCGACCAGCTCTCCCTGGTCACCGCCGAGGTCACCCGGGTGGCCCGGGAAGTCGGCGGTGAGGGACGGCTCGGCGGCCATGCACGGGTGCGGGACGTTGACGGGGTCTGGCAGGAGCTCACCACCGGCGTCAACACCATGGCCGACAACCTCACCTCGCAGGTGCGGTCGATCGCCCAGGTCGCGACGGCCGTCGCCCGCGGTGACCTCACGCAGAAGATCCGCGTGGACGCGCGCGGCGAGATCCTTGAGCTCAAGGAGACCATCAACACCATGGTCCAACGGCTCTCCTCGTTCGCCGAGGAGGTCACCCGGGTGGCCCGGGAGGTCGGCACCGAGGGCAATCTGGGTGGCCAGGCGACCGTGAGCGGGGTGTCGGGCACCTGGAAGGACCTGACCGACAACGTCAACTCCATGGCGAACAATCTGACCAACCAGGTCCGCAACATCGCCCAGGTCACCACGTCCGTCGCCCGGGGCGACCTCACCCGCAAGATAGACGTGGACGCGCGCGGCGAGATCCTGGAGCTCAAGACCACCATCAACACCATGGTCGACCAGCTGTCGTCGTTCGCCGCCGAGGTCACCAGGGTCGCCCGCGAAGTCGGCAGCGAGGGCCGGCTCGGTGGCCAGGCAGAGGTGGAAGGCGTCTCCGGCACCTGGAAGCGGCTCACCGAGAACGTCAACGAGCTGGCCGGAAACCTCACCCGGCAGGTCCGCGCCATCGCCGAGGTGACCAGCGCGGTCGCCGAGGGCGATCTGACCCGGTCCATCGCCGTCGAAGCGCCGGGAGAGGTCGGCGACCTGAAGGACAACATCAACTCCATGGTGGAGTCGCTGCGCGCCACCACCCGGGCCAACGAGGAACAGGACTGGCTCAAGACCAATCTGGCCCGGATATCCGGACTGATGCAGTCCAGCAACGACCTGGGCAGCGTCGCCGCGGTCATCATGACCGAGGTGCCTCCGCTGGTATCGGCTCAGTACGGCGCGTTCTTCCTGGCCGAGGAGGCGGCCGACGGCAGCGGGACCGAGCTGGTGATGACCGCCTCGTACGGACTCCCCGCCGAGTCCCGTATCCCCGCCGGGCCCGCGGCCCCCGCCGAGTCACCGGGTGAGCCGCCGCGGCTGCCCGTACGCTTCCGCCCCGGCGAGTCCCTGGTCGGTCAGGCGGCGCTCAGCCGCCGCACCATCGCCGTCGACGAGCTGCCCCCCGGCTATGTCACGATCTCCTCGGGCCTGGGATCACTGACCCCGGGCGCGCTGATCGTGCTGCCTGTGGTGGTCGAGGACCAGGTGCTCGGCGCCGTGGAGCTCGCCTCGCTGCGTCCCTTCACCCGTATCCACCGGGACTTCCTCGACCAGTTCATCGAAACGGTCGGGGTCAACGTCAGCTCGCTGAACGCCCATGCCCGTACCGACGAACTGCTGGAGCAGTCCCAGCGGCTCACGGCCGAACTCCGTGCACGGTCGCAGGAGTTGCAGGCCCGGCAGGAAGAGCTTCAGCGCTCCAACGCGGAACTCGCAGAGAAGGCCGCACTGCTCGCCGACCGCAACCGCGACATCGAGGGCAAGAACCTGGAGATCGAGCAGGCCCGCCAGGAGCTGGAGGAGCGGGCCAAACAGCTCTCCCGCACCTCCATGTACAAGTCCGAGTTCCTCGCCAACATGAGCCATGAGCTGCGCACCCCGCTCAACAGCCTGCTCATCCTGGCCCAGCTGCTGGCCCAGAACCCGGAGGGCAACCTGACGGAGAAACAGGTCGACTACGCGGAGGTCATCCACTCCGCGGGCTCCGACCTGCTCCAGTTGATCAACGACATCCTCGATCTGTCCAAGGTCGAGGCGGGCAAGATGGACGTCCACCGCGAGCCCTTCCCGCTGCACCGGCTGCTGGAGTACGTAGAGGTGACGTTCCGTCCGCTGGCCAGCGAGCGCAACCTGGACTTCGGCATCTTCACGTCGGATGACGTGCCCGACGACATCACCACCGACGAGACCCGGCTGCGGCAGGTGCTGCGCAACCTGCTCTCCAACGCACTGAAGTTCACCGAGAGCGGTGGCGTAGAGCTCCGGGTGGAGAACGCGTCCGACGACGAACTCCACGCCGAACTCAGGGGCTTGCAGGTGGTGGCCTTCCGGGTCAGGGACACCGGCGTCGGTATCGCCCCCGAGCATCTGGACTCGATATTCGGGGCGTTCCAGCAGGGCGCGGTGACCACCGGCCGCCGCTACGGCGGCACGGGCCTCGGCCTGTCCATCAGCCGTGAGCTCGCCCAGCTGCTGAGCGGAGTGATCGTCGCGGAGAGCAGGGTCGGCGAAGGCAGCGTCTTCACCTTCTACGTGCCCGTCGGCGGAGAAGTCCCCCAGGAGCCCCCGCCAGGACTGGCCACCCGGGGCACGGTCAACGCGGCACGGACCGGGGCAGCCCAGGAGCCCGCGCCAGGCGCCCTCCTGACCGGACGCACCGTGCTGATCATCGACGACGATGTGCGCAACGTCTACGCGCTCACCGAGATCCTCGAAGCCGAGGGCATGCGTGTGCTGACGGCCGACGACGGGAGCACGGGGATCGAGCTGCTGACCGCGCAGCCCGATGTCGATCTGATCGTGATGGACGTGATGATGTCCGGGATGGACGGCTACAGCGCCACCGCGGCCATCAGGAAGCTGCCGAGATTCGCTTCGGTGCCGGTGATCGTGGTCACCGCCAAGGCGATGCCGGGCGACCGGGCCAAGAGCCTCGCGGCCGGGGCCAACGACTACATCACCAAACCAGTCGACGCGTACGACCTGGTGGCGCGGATACGCAAGTGGCTCCAGCGGTAGGTGTGCTGCCCGGGCCGCCCGGTCCCCGGGCGACCGCATCGGCCCGGGGCGGCCGGGATGCTACCGGCCCACCCGGGCGGAGCGGTTGCCGGGGGCCCCGGGCTTCGCCGGCGCGGCAGCAGTGCCCGGTGCCTCAGGCGACACCGACGACCACCAGGCTCGTGTCGTCGTCGGTGTCGCCGGTGACCGACTCCAGCAACCGATCCGTACGGGTGTCCAGGCTGCCGGGCCCGAGCCGCTCCGCCGCGCGGCGCAGGCCCGCCAGGCTCTCGTCGAGTCCTGTGTGGCGGCGCTCCACGAGCCCGTCCGTGTACAGCACCAGGGTGTCCCCGGGCGCGAGTGCCGTGACCTGGTCCGTGTAGCGCGCCGACGGCATGGCGCCCAGCAGGATGTTGCGTGGCGGATCGAGAAAGCACGCCCGGCCCTCGCGCAGCAGCAGCAGGGGGAGGTGACCGGCGCTGGCCCAGTGCAGGGAGCGGTCGGCCGGATCGTAGAGGGCACACACCGCTGTGGCCGTCGGATTCCCGTGGGTGTGCATCGTGACCTCGTTCAGCAGGGACATCAGCCGCGCCGGTGAGTGCCCGGTGAACGCCAGCCCCCGTAGCGCGTTGCGCAGCGAGACCATCCCCGTCACCGAGTCGATGCCATGGCCCGCGATGTCGCCCACGGCCACCAGCACCCGCCCGCTCGGCAGCGGCAGCACGTCGTACCAGTCACCGCCCACCCGGAACTCCTCGGCCGCCGGCCGGTAGCGCGCGGCGACCTGCAACCCGGGCAGCCGCTGCAGGACCGGCACCTCGGGGACGATCGCCTGCTGCAGCTGGAGCACCAGTTGGTGGCGCACCGCCGCCTCGCGCTGGGTCACGGTCAGCCGGTCGTAGGTCGCACTGAGCGCGATCTCGGTGTGGTGCTGCGCCGAGACGTCCTGGTACACGCCCGTGATCCCAGTGAGCACACCGCCCGTGAGCAGCGGCTCGGCGGCGATCCTGACGTGCCGAAGGCCACCGTCCTCACGCAGCGCCCGCACCACGGTGTGCGCGCCCTGGTGGCGTTGCGTCAGCTCGGTGAGAAGATCCTCCAGCTTCCCCGCCTCGTCCCTGGCCAGCTGGGGTGCGAGCCGGCGCAGCGGCACCGCGGGGGTGGCGGGATCGAGACCGAAGATCCGGTACGCCTGCTCGCTCCATCGCGAGGTCCCGGCGATCAGATCGTCCTCGAACGCGGCCAGGTTCTCCAGCCTGCCCAGCACCCGGGTCAGTGACATGCCCGGGTCCGTGGAGCCGTGCCAGAGCACCACCGTCCGGTCCGGGCCCACCGGAAGCACCCGCACGTCGTGCAGCGGGTCGGGATCACCTGCCCGGTGCACCACCGGAAGCCGCGCGGCACGCTGGGGGGCGGCGGTCTCGCGCGCCACGCCGGCCAGCTGCCCGATAGCGGCCTCGACGGCGGGGAACACCTGCGCCAGCGGCCGTCCGGCCGACCCGTGTACGCGCCCCGCCCAGTCCAGCGCGGGTCGGTTGAGGTGTTCGATGTGCAGGGCACCGGTCGACGGCTCGGTGCGCAGGGCCATCCCCGGCAGAGTGAGCTGGTCGAGCAGTGGGGCCAGTACGGCCGGATCGGCCGGGCCGGCGGCTCCGGCGTCGAGGATCCGTGCCGCCGGTACCGAGAGATCCGTGAGCGTACGCTGCGTCGCGTCGTCCAGCTCGCGTGGACCCGGCCAGTCCACGACCGCGAGGCCCGTGACCGTGCCGCGACGGCGCAACGGCAGCAGGGCGCGTGCTCCCCCGGGGGCGGATCCCGGGAGACGCTCGCCGCCGGACGGCCCGGCCGGCAGCCAGACCGGGCCGGCATCGGACAGCGCACGGTGCAGCGGGCTGCTGGGACCTGGCGGCACCCACTGCCAGTGCGTGGCCTCCAGGGGGCTGATCCCGGCCTGCCCGGCCAGCTCGAGGCAGTCCGTCTCGGTACGCCGGAACAGCCACAGACCGCGCACGCCGAGCGGGCGCAGTCCGCCGTCCAGCAGGGTTTCGGCCACTTCGTCCGCGGAGCCGCCCGTCTTGGCGGCCGCATCGACTGCGGCCTCGGTGCGCCGGGCCCGGCGTGCCCGATCCCTGCTGTCCGGGTCCTGGGCGTCCAGGTCGTTGCCGTCGCCGCCGACGGGCCGTGCCAGGTCCGTGCCCCGCACGGCCGCGGTGCCCGAGGCGCCGTTGACGATGTCCGCGGCGAGGTCCTCCACGGAGGTCCCGGTGGACCCGGCGAGCCGGGCGAGGTGCTCCATGGCTTCGGCGGGGGAGAGGGCGAGCTGCGCCACGACGACGCCCGACGCCAGATCGAGCAGGTGACTGCGCCCGAGATCGCGTCGCAGGTCCGCGAGTTCAGCGGTGAGCTGTGTGACCGTGCTGATCAGCCGGTCCGGCTCCGGTGCGTCCCGCCCGTGATCGGGCATGGCCACGTCCTCTCCCACGGGGACGCACCGGATTTTACTCGCGCGTCCGGCAGCGCGCTTCCGGCAGGTGCCTGGCCTGCCCTCAGGGCTGCTCGTGCGCCGGGGACACCGGGGAGCGGCCCCCGTCGCCGTAACCGTCGCACTGGTCACGCAGTCGCGCGGCCTTGCGACGCAGCCGCGCCCGGTGCTCGGGGTCGGTGCAGCGATCGGCGCCGCGAGCGAGCTCGTCCGCCATCACACGGAGCTCGTCGGGCGTCCTGACGGGTTCACCTGCTGTGGTCATGGCTCCTCCTTCCGGGGCCATGAGCCAGGCAAACACGCCGCGGTCACCCTCGCATCCGTTCGGGTGACGCATGGTGACGATCAGGCCTTCTGCCTGCGGGTATCCCTCAGCGTCTCGAAATGGCGCCGCTTCACCCGCGCCGGCTCCGGATATCGGGGGCCTATCGGGGCAGACGCCGTATACCAGTCAAGGAAAGAGGGCGGGCGTCATGGCACACCTCGTGAAGGACGTGATGACGACGGGACCACTGACGCTGTCGCCCGAAGCCACGCTCTTCGAGGCGGCGCGGCTGATGCGGGACCGGGACGTGGGGGATGTGCTGGTCACGGTCGAGGACCGGATACTCGGCATCCTGACGGACCGTGACATCGCCGTGCGCGCCGTCGCGATGGGCCATGATCCGTACCGGACACCGCTGCGTTCGGTGTGCACTCCGGACGTCCGTACCATCCGCCCCGACCAGGACACGGCGGAAGCCGCGCGGTTGATGCGCTCCGCCATGGTGCGCAGGCTCGCCGTCGTCGAAGACGGGTGCCTGAGGGGCGTCGTCACCCTCGGGGACATCGCGAAGGCGGACGATCCCCGTTCCTCTCTCGCGGACATCAGCGCCGCCCCGCCGAACAGCGGCGCATGACGCCCGGAGTGGCATTCTGCCGCCGAATGGGGCAGGGATCGTGCGGTACGCGATGGGCGCCCGGGAACCGTGGTACGTGTCCAACCGTCCGCTGAACGCGACCAGAGGGAACCCATGCGTGCACCCAGGCGCGAAACCATGCGCGCGAGAGCGGCCTTCGTGACGGCCGCGGTCGGAGCGGTCGGTGCCATGGCTGTGCCGCCGGTCGTGGCCGTGCCCGCGGCCGCTTCGCTCAGCGGTCCGGCAACGGGCCCCGTCGACCGGGTGGTTGCCGCGCGCGCCGCCCAGGAGCCCGGCTCCTCCCAGGATCCCTTCGCGATCCGGCTGGCAGACGCGCCCGTCGCCGGGCGGGTGCCGGATGCCCGGGCGCTGCGGAGCATCGTCGACCACCTCAAACCCGGAGCGACCGTCGAGCACCAGGTCGAGGTCGGCAACAACACGCGGCAGCGCCTGGCGGTGGAGCTGTACCCCGCTGATGCGAGGATCAAGGGAAATCGTTTCGTCTTCAGTCCGGGCCGAAGCGCGAACGAGCTGACCGGCTGGGTCACCGTCACTCCGTCCACCCTCACCCTGGCCCCCGGCCAGAAGGCCAAGGCCAAGGTCAAACTGGTCGTGCCGGCGACGGCCTCGACCGGCGAGCGGTACGCGGAGCTCTGGGCCCAGGCCAAGGAGCCCGCCGGTGCCGCGGCTGCCTCCGCCGCGCCCGCAGCCTCCGCCCTCTCCGCCGCGCCTGCCGCCTCGGCCGTGTCCGCCGCAGGGAGCGGCGAGCGGGTCGGCGTCCGTATGTACGTCCACGTCGGCAAGGGCGCGGAGCCACCGTCGGCATTCCGGATCGGCGCCTACCGCGTCCACAGGACGGAGTCCGGGATGCCCGTCCTCACCGCTCAAGTCCGCAACACCGGTGGGCGGGCCCTGGATCTGAGCGGCGCGCTGGAGCTGACGGAGGGCCCCGGACGGATGAATGCGGGTCCGTTCCCGATCAGACCGGGTACGACGCTGCCCCCAGGCGGCATCGGCACCGTGACTGCCGGTCTCGACCCCCTGCTGCCCGACGGACCGTGGGACGTCACCCTCGGTCTGGAGAGCGGCAAGGCGAAGCAGCAGGTCTCCGCGAACCTGACCCTGCCCCGCAACCGTGACCCATGGCTCGCGCAGCTCGGCAGGCTCCCTGATCCGATGACGATGTTCGCGGGCACCGCCGTGCTGATCGTCGCCTCGGGCCTGGGCTCCTTCGCCCTCGGGCTGCGCAGGGCCCAGCGGGAGAAGTCCGCCAGGTCGACGGGAGGGACGTGAGCCACGCAGCCGGGAAGGCGTAGGCATCACCCGTGGCCGTCACGCGCTGGGACTCTGGTGCTCCGGCGTAATAAGGACCGCGGCTCCACCTGGTGCTCGTCCGCCTTCCGGTGCGGGCGCCGCCGTGGCTCCTCGGCCCGCGCCTGGTCCGTCAGCAGCCCGGCCCGCAGCTTGTCCAGCACCCGTGCGAGCAACCGGGACACGTGCATCTGCGAGATTCCGAGCCGCTCGCCGATCTCCGACTGCGTCAGATCCTCGCCGAACCGCAGCGACAGGATCGTACGCTCCCGCTCGGACAGCCCTGCGATCAGCGGCTTCAGGCACTCCAGGCACTCGACGATGTCGAGCGCCGGGTCCTCGGCCCCCAGCCTGCGCGCGAGCGGGCTGACGGTTTCGTCGTCCTCGAGCGGTTCCAGCGAATGAGCCGCGTAACCGTTGGCGGCCAGTTCCCCCTCCACGACCTCCGCCTCGCTGAGCTCGAGCCGGTCTGCGAGCTCCGCCGTGGTGGGAGCATGTCCGCTCTCCTGCTCCAGCGCGTCGAACGCCTTGGCCAGGTCCAGCCGCAGCTCCTGGAGCCGCCGGGGGACGCGCACGGCCCAGCTCGTGTCGCGGAAGAAGCGTTTGATCTCGCCGGCGATCGTGGGCAGCGCGAAGGAGGTGAACTCGACCTCGCGCTCGACGTCGAAGCGGTTGATGGCCTTGATCAGCCCGATGGTGCCGACCTGGAGGATGTCCTCCATGGGCTCGCAGCGTCCGCGGAAGCGGGCCGCAGCGAACTTCACGAGGCTCAGGTTGAGTTCCACCAGTGTGTTGCGTACGTACGCGTACTGCGCCGTGCCCTCTTCCAGCGTGCGCAGACGCCGGAAAAGGATCAGGGACAGCGCCCGTGCGTCCGCCGTGCTGATGGTCCTGGCGTCGGGGATTTCGGGGATGTCGGCCATATCAGCGAGACGATCCGGTACGTCCGGTGCCGTCGGGCGCGGTGACCCGGCGGCACGGACGCCGGTATGTCGGGCGAGGATCGAGGTGGACATCAAGGCTCCTTCGACGGGGCATGGCCTGCGCCGCCGGGTGCGGCGCACGATCGCCGGTCGATCTCCAACCCTCTTGATACCCATTTGTCGTGTTTTGACGCTTAGCGATTCCGCCCGTCCGGAGCGCCGGCTCCTCAGGGTGACGCGTCTCCACCGCACGTCAGGGCAGATAGCGCTCAAGCGCCGCCGCACCCTTCTCGGCTATCTCCTTGCGGGCGCGTTCGACGTTCGCGGGCGTGCATTCGCGTCCCGACGCCATCACCAGATCCTCGGGATCAAAAGGGCGCTCCGATCCGGTCCAGATCCGCATCGGCGCCTTCGCGCTCTCGGGCTCTTCGGTCTTGTCCTTTGCCATTGGTGCCTCCGGGTGGCCCCCGTCGTGAGTGGCTGAATACCAGCATCACGCCGGATGGCCCGAAATGCAGCCCGGATGCAGTGACAAACACGGCCGGTGCGCACGCGAACACGGGTCGGTACCGCGTACCGCGTGACACCGGGCCCGTGCCGCGGGACCGGCCCCCGTCGGGGGCCGGATCAGGCGATCGACGCCGAGACGATCGCCGCCACCGCCAGATTGCAGGAAGCCGTCACCCAGACCGCCGGGTGCGGCTCGGCCTCGACCAGCGTCGCTCCCAGCTTGCCCGGGGTTACCAGGTCCACGATCAGGAATGCCACGGCCATCAGCACCAGACCGAGCAGCCCGAACGCGGCTGTCGACACAAGGCCCTTCGCGAAGTCGTCGTATGTCGTCCAGATCGAGGTGAAGACGATCCCGCCGATTCCCAGCAGGGCGGAGCTCAGCAGTATCGCCGCGTTGCGGTTGCGCTCCTCCCAGATCTGCCGGCCGAGCTTGCCGGGCGTCAGCACATCCACCAGGACGATGCCGAGGATGAGCAGCACCACACCGAGCGCACCATAAGCGGTGGCCCGGCCAAGTCCGTTGACTATGTCGGTCATTGGGAAGCCGTCTTTCGTGTCTGGAAATCGTTAGTGGTCGGAGCGCGGCAAAATGTATCGCAGGCGGTGATCAGGAACCCTGGCGGGCGTCGGTGCGCGTCCCGGACGCCTTCCGGGTAACGGTGTTCGGGCTGCCGGTGGCCGAGTGGGGCTACCGCTGCGAACCCGAGGGCTCGGGCACCAGGGTCACCGAGTACTGGCAGGACCTCCGGACCGGCCGCGGCGCCCCGCTGGCCGAGCTCCTCGGACGGGTGTTCACGGGTACGCCCCCGGCCGACCGCGCGGAGATCAACCGGGCTGGTATGCGCACCACCCTGGGGAGGATCAAGGCCGCGGCGGAGGGCTGAGCGCCCGATGATCCGCAGGCTGGTCCCGGCGTCACGCCGGGGCCGGCCCACGGCCCCGGCATGACGCCGGGCTCCCCGGGCCCTCCATACATGCCCGGGCCCTCCACCCCTGGACGGTGCGTCCGAGATCTCGATCCAGCTGCAACGTCTTGGTGGTGAACACCTCATGGTCGGTCAGCACCCGCTTCACGTCCTGGTATCGCGAGACGAAGTAGCTGTCGATGCCCGCCTCGTGGTGTACCGGCGCCTGCTCCCTGAGCCAGGCGAAGTAGCGGTACGGGTCGGCGGCGAACGCCTCGGACAGGATGCTGAAGCCGGATCTGACCACGGGCATGGCGAAAAATCTCCCTAGGTGGGCGGGAACACCAAGACGTTCGAATCGCCGCCCGGGTTGTTCCGGTGAGGCGTGCAACCCGTGGTCACGTGCTCCCTTCGCGACCCGCGGCAGGACGCCGCCGCTACCCGCCGCCGTCCTGCCCCGGCTCGCCGCCACCGGGTCGGCGCCGCATCAGCAGGCTCCTCAGGGCCCTGGTGGCGGCGGAGGTGTCGGCGGCACGCGTGGTGATGTGGATCTCACGCGCGAGCCCCTCGGGCTGGGACACCTCGAGAAAGGCCACGCCGCTTCGGGGAGCGGCCGCCAGCCCGGGGACAAGCGCGACGCCGAAGTCTGAGGCGACCAGGGCGAGGAGGAGGTCGTAGCTGTCGGAGCGGTAGCCGATGTCGGGTTCGAAGTGTTCAGTGCGGCAGAGGTGCTCGGTGACGGCCTGGAACCCCTCGGAGGGCAGGGTGGACAGCCAGGTCTCGGCGGCGTAGTCGCGCAACCGCGCGGTGGTCTGGCCGGTGCGCTGGAGGTGCGGAGGCACGGCGAGCAGCAGCCGATCGTGATGCAGAAGCGCCTGCCGCAGTCCGCTCAGGTCGGGCCGGGGGAGGTGGCCGTACTGGTGGGTGACGGCCAGATCGAGGTCTCCGGCCGCGACGGCGGGGATGGCGTCCTCGGGCTCGGCTTCCGCGAAGGACAGGCGCACTTCGCCGTGGCGCTGCCGGAAGGCGACGAGCGCCGGGACGACCAGCGTGGTGGCCGCGGTGCTGAACGCCGCGACGCGCAGGCTTCCGCCGCGCAGTCCGGACACGGCGTGCACGGCGCGTGCCGCGTCGTCGAGTTCCGCCAGGACCCGGTGGGTGTGCTCCACCAGGACCCGGGCCGCCTCGGTGAGGCGCACGCTGCGCGCGGACCGCTCCAGCAGTGCGACCCCGAGTTCCTGTTCCAGGGCCGACAGTTGCTGTGAGGCGGCCGAGGCGGTGCAGCCCGCCCGCTGCGCGGCTCCGGCGATCGAACCGGTCCGGGCCACGTCGCGCAACAGGCTGAGTCTGCGGGGATCGAGCATAAGCAAACCCTATGCTGAGGTTTTGGATCCGTCACTTCTTCCGGGGCTCGTGAGCGACGAGTCTGGCTCGACATCGACGAACCCCCGGAGACTCCATGCTTCCCTCAGCCAGCGATCCTCGGCGGCAGGTGGCCCCCCGCGCCGTGGTCGAGCCCGCGCTCACCGATCTGGAACGGGCCTGGCGTACCGTCCATGCCCACCTGCGGCCCACGCCGGTGGACTTCGGCACGCCCGGGGGGTCCGGGCCGGACTTCCTGCTCAAGCTGGAGTCCCTTCAGCCGACCGGCTCCTTCAAGGTCCGCGGCGCGCTCAGCGCCCTGTCCGCGATCGAGGAGGGAAGCCGGATCGTCACCGCGTCGGCGGGCAACCACGGGCTCGGGGTCGCCTACGCGGCACGCGCCCTGGGCCGCCCCGCCACCGTGGTGGTGGCCGAGAACGCCTCCCCCGCCAAGGTGTCGCTGCTGCGGCGGTTCGGCGTCGACCTCGTGCAGGTGGGGACCTCGTACGACGAGGCCGAGGCGCACGCGCTGGGACTGGTCGGCCGTGGAGTCCACTACCTCTCCTCCTACAACGACCCCCACGTGATCGCGGGCCAGGCAACCATCGGCTTCGAGCTCGACGACCAGCTCACCGAGTATCTGGGCGAGCTGACGGTCGTGTGCGGGATCGGCGGCGGAGGCCTCGCCTCCGGTTTGGGTCTGTGGGCGTCGGCCCGGTCGGGCGTGCGGATCGTCGGCGTGGAGGCCGAGGTCTCCACAGCGGTGAGCGCGGCCATCGCGGCCGGTGGACAGGTGACCGCCGAGATCGGTGACAGTCTCGCCGACGGCATGGTCGGCAACATCGAACCCGGCTCCGTGACACCCGCGTTGATCAGCCGGTACGTGGACGACCTGGTGACGGTGAGCGAGGCGGAGATCCGCGCCGCGATCCGCTACCTGGCCGCCGAACGTGGCTGCGTCTCCGAGGGGGCCGGAGCCGCCGCCACCGCCGCACTGCTCGCGGGCAAGGTCGGCTCCCGCGGGCCCGTCGTGGCCCTCGTCTCGGGCCGCAACATCACGCTCCCCGCCCTCGCCACCGTCCTGCGATCCGCCGAGGCGTAGCACACCTCGGCGTCCGCCCACGGGCGCACCGGGTTGGATCCCGGCCGCCGCCCGCCCCGCTTCCCCGGTTCGCCCTGAACCGCCGCCCCTCACTCCGCAAGGGAGAAAACCATGGCATCGTCCCCCGGACCAGCAGCCGCATCGCGACGTCGGCGTCCACGGCGTCCTCTCTCCGCCACGGTCATCGCCGCGGGCGCGTGTCTCGCCCTCGTCTCCGCATGCGCCAACCCGCAGGAATCCACGTCCGCGGCGCCCTCCTCGACGGCGTCGAAGGCGGAGACCGCGGTCAAGCGCGACGCCGAGCTGTACGCGATGGTGCCGGCCGCCTACAGGGAGGCCGGCCGCATCCGGGTCGCGACCAACGCCCCCTTCCCGCCGTTCGAGATGTTCGCCGGATCCGGCGGCACGAAGCTGGCCGGGCTGGAGATCGACCTCGGGGAGGCACTGGGCCGCCGGCTGGGAGTGCCGTTCGCGTTCTCCCAGCAGCCCTTCGACGGTCTGCTGCCCGGGCTCCAGGCGAAGAAGTACGACGCGCTGATGGCCGCGCTGTTCGACACCGAAGAGCGGGAGAAGACCGTCGACTTCGTCGACTACGGCCGATCCGGCTCGGCACTGCTGGTGAAGAAGGGCAACCCGGAGGAGCTGACGACCCTGGACGGTCTGTGCGGCCACCAGGCCGCCGCCCAGACCGGCGCCCAGCAGATCAACCTGCTGAAGCAGCAGAGCGATCGGTGTATCGAGGACGGTGAGCAGGCCATCACGGTCAAGACGTTCCCGCAGTTCTCCGACGCGCTGCTGGCCCTGAAGACCGGGAAGGCCGAGACGATCGTCGGTGACCTTCCCGTGCTGCGGTACTCCGCCGAGCGGGACGACTCGGTCGAGTCCGTCGAGGACCCGACGGCGCCGCAGGGCTACGACCCGGCCCCTCTCGGCATCGCACTGCCCAAGGACCAGCCGAAGTTGCGGGAAGCCGTCCGGCGTGCGCTGGCGGACCTGATCGACAGCGGCGTCTACGGCGAGATACTCGCGCGCTACGACGTCGCCCAGATCGCCATCGACGCGCCGACGGTCAACCAGGCGGGGGAATGAGCAGATGACCTCCACCGCCTCCACGGCCGCCCGCCCGGAAGTCCTCGACGGCAACCTTCGCGTCCGCAGGCTGCGCCGACCGGGCCGTACCGTGGCTGCCGCGCTGGTGGCGGTCTGCGCTCTGGGCATCGCCTGGAGCTTCGCCACCAACCCCAACCTCGACTGGGCCACCTTCGGGGCGTACCTGTTCGCCCAGCTCACCCTCCAGGGCGTGTGGGTGACCTTCTACCTCACCGTGGTGAGCATGGTGATCGGGGTCGTCGGCGGGACCCTGGTCGCGGTGATGGCCCTGTCGGACAACTTCGTCCTGCGCTCCCTGGCCAACGGCTACACCGCGCTGTTCCGGGGTACCCCGGTCCTCGTCCAGATCATCTTCTGGGGATTCATCGGGGCGTTCTTCCCCACGGTCACCCTCGGCGTCCCGTTCACCGGAGTCGAGCTGTACTCGGCCCCGACCAGCAGCCTGGTGTCGGCGACGACCGCCGCGATCCTGGCCCTGGGACTCAACGAGATCGCCTACGCGGCCGAGATCGTCCGCGGCGGCATCGAGTCCGTGGACCCGGGTCAGCGTGAAGCCGCCTCCGCCCTCGGCCTCAGACCGGCCACCACGATGCGCCGCATCGTGCTGCCCCAGGCCATGCGGGTGATCGTGCCGCCCATGGGCAACGAGGTCATCACCATGCTCAAGACCTCGTCCCTGGTGTCGGTGATCGCCGGCAACGACCTCATGACCAACCTGCAGCAGGTCTACTCCCAGAACTACAAGGTCATCCCGCTGCTCATGGTCGCCTCGGCCTGGTACCTGGTGCTCACCGCCCTCTTCACGCTCGTCCAGCGGCATCTGGAGAGGCGCTACGGCCGCGGCACACTGCCCGGCCCCTCGCGCGCACCCCGCCGTTCGAAGGGCCTCAGGAGTCGCGACAAGGCGACCGATTCAGGGAGTTCGCGGTGAGCACATTCATGGTCAGCGCCGTCGACGTCCGCAAGTCCTTCGGCCACACGGAGGTCCTCAAGGGGGTCGACCTCACCGTCCGGCAGGGTGAGGTGGCCTGCCTGATCGGCCCCAGCGGCTCCGGCAAGAGCACCTTCCTGCGCTGCATCAACCACCTGGAACGTATCGACTCCGGACAGCTCCACGTGGCCGGCGAGCTGATCGGCTACCGCAGGCACTCCGACCACCTCCAGGAGCTGTCCGAGAAGGACATCGCCGTGCAGCGCAGCCGGATCGGCATGGTCTTCCAGCGCTTCAACCTCTTCCCGCACCTGACCGCGGTGGAGAACATCACCGAGGCTCCCCAGCGTGTCCTGGGCCGTTCGAGGAGGGAGGCGGAGCAGGAGGCCCGGGAACTCCTAGCCCGCGTCGGACTCGCGGGGCGGGAGCGCCAGTACCCGTCCCAGCTGTCGGGAGGCCAGCAGCAGCGGGTCGCCATCGCCCGGGCCCTGGCCATGCGTCCCGAACTGATGCTCTTCGACGAACCGACCTCCGCTCTCGACCCCGAACTGGTCGGCGAGGTCCTCCAGGTGATGCGCGACCTCGCGCGCTCCGGAATGACCATGGTCGTCGTCACCCACGAGATGGGGTTCGCCCGTGAGGTCGCCGACCAGGTGGCCTTCCTCGACGGCGGGTGCGTCCTCGAACACGGCACCCCTCGGCAGGTCCTGGGCGAACCGGCCCATGAGCGCACCCGCGCCTTCCTCGCCCAGGTCCTGTAGCGAGGGGACGGACGATGACGAGGGCGGACGACCCGATGACCGCGGACTCGGAGCGGGCACTCGACGAAGTGGTCGGGCTGTGCCGCGACATGATCCGCTTCGACACCAGCAACCACTTCGACGGCTCCGGCCCCGGCGAGCGTCCGGCGGCCGAGTACGTCGCCCGCCGGCTCGACGAGGTGGGCATCGCGAGCACGGTGCTCGAAGCCGCACCGGGACGCACCAGTGTGGTGGCCCGGATCCGCGGCCGGGACCGGTCACGGCCTGCGCTGCTCCTGCACGGCCACCTCGACGTGGTGCCCGCCGACCGCCACGCATGGTCGGTGGACCCCTTCGCCGGGGAGATCCGCGACGACTGCCTCTGGGGCCGCGGCGCGGTGGACATGAAGAACATGAACGCGATGATCCTCGCGGCCGTGCGGCGGCTGGCCCGCAACGGCGCACTGCCCGCCCGGGACATCGTGCTGGCGTTCCTCGCCGACGAGGAGTCCGGCGGCGCTCTCGGATCGCGCTGGCTCGTCGAGCACCACCGCGACCTGCTGGAGGACTGCGACCAGGCCGTCAGTGAGATCGGCGGCTTCTCCGTCAGTGTGCCGGGCTCGCCGACCGGGCAGCGCGTCTACCTCGTGGAGACCGCCCGCAAAGGTGTGGCCTGGCTCCGCCTGCGGGCCCGGGGCACTCGCGGCCACGGATCGATGGTCACCGCCGAGAACGCCACGGTACGGCTGGCCGCGGCGGTCACTCGGCTCGGCGGCCACTGCTGGCCGCTGGAGCTCACCCGCACCACGACGCGCATGGCCACCGAACTGAAGGGGCTCACCGGCATCGACATACGCGAGGACGACCTCGACGCCACGGCACTCGCACCCGTCGCGGGGCTGATCGGCTCCTCGCTGCGGCACGTCGCCAATCCCACGGTGCTGCGCGCCGGGGACACGGTGAACGTCATCCCGGCCCATGCGGAGGCGCTGGTGGACGGCCGCTTCGTACCCGGTCGTGACGAGGACTTCCTGCGCACCGTCGGCTCCCTCGTCGGCCCCGGCATCGAGATGGAGGTCATCGACCATACGGCGTCGGCCGAATCGGACCCCGACAGCTCGCTCATCGCTGCCATGCACCGGGCCCTCCTCGCCGAGGACCCGGCAGCGGCGGTCGTCCCCTACTGCTCCTCCGCGTCGACCGACAACGCCTCCTTCGCCGCCCTGGGCATCGAGGGGTTCGGCTTCGTACCCCTCCGGCTGCCCGCGGGCTTCGACTTCGCCCGCATGTTCCACGGCGTCGACGAACGCATACCTCTCAGCAGCCTGCGCTTCGGCGCATCCGCCCTGCACCGCTTCCTCACCGACCACTGAGGAGCGCCCGCGCGGCGCCCGGCCCGAAATCTCGTCAACCGCACCAGAAAGACCCCTCATGGCCATTCCGTTCCTCTCCCGGACCCGGCGGCTCGCGCACGCCGGGACACCCCTCGCCCGCTCGAAGTCCGGGCGGTGGGCGCGATGACCACATCCCCGGCCACCGCGCGCAACGGCGGCGATGTCGTCGTCGAGTCACTGCAGGCACTCGGAGCCCGCACCGTCTTCGGTATCCCGGGCCAGCACGCGCTCGGGCTGTTCGACGCGCTGAACCGCAGCCGGCTGCGGTTCGTCTCCGGCCGCGTCGAGAACAACGCCGCCTTCGCCGCCGACGGACACGCCCGTGTCACCGGTGAGGTCACCCCCCTGCTGCTGTCCACCGGGCCCGGCGCGCTGACCGCGCTCGCCGCCCTCCAGGAAGCGGTTGCCGCTTCCGCACCGGTGCTGGTCGTCAGCAGCCAGATCCCGGCCGCAGGTCTCGGCGGCGCCCGCCGCGGGTTCCTCCACGAGCTGCCTGACCAGGCCGCCGTCGCCCGAGGCGTGGTCAAGCACGCGCAACTGGTCAGGTCCGCCTCCCAGATACCCTCCGCCATCGCCCGCGCCTGGCAGGAGGCGGCCACCGCACCGGCCGGCCCGGCCTGGGTGGAGATCCCGCAGGACGTCCTGCTCGGACCGGCCGGCATTCCCCCCGTACGCAACCTGAGCGGTGCCCCCGCCCTCCTCGCACCCCGTGCCGAACTGGTCGCCGAGGCGGCCCGCCTGCTGGACGACGCCACCAGGCCCGTCATCCTGGCCGGCGGCGGCGTGGTGCGCGCCGGCGGGCAGGCCGCGCTGCTGGAACTCGCCGAACGCCTGCAGGCCCCGGTGGCCTGCACCTTCGGCGGCAAGGGCGCCTTCCCCTGGGAACACCCCCTCTCACTGCGGTCCTGGCTGGAGGACCGCCACCTGACCGAATTCCTCGAGGACGCCGACGTGCTGCTCGTCGTCGGCTCCGGATTGGGGGAACTCTCCAGCCACTACCACACCCTCTCCCCGCGCGGCCGGATCATCCAGATCGAGGCCGCGCTCGGCAAGCTGGAGTCCAACCACCCCGCGCTCGGCATCCACGCCGACGCCCGCGTCGCCCTGGAAGCACTGGCCGCCGCGGTGACCGGGAACGCGCTCGCCGGAACCTCTGAGAAGGCCGTCGCCAGAGTGCTGGCCCTGATCCACGACCGCCTCGCCGAGCAGGATCTCGACCTGGAGCAGCGTGTGCTGGGCGCGGTACGCACCGCACTGCCCGACGCCGTGCCGAGCTTCTGGGACATGACCATCCTCGCCTACTGGGCATGGTCCGGTTTCGACCCGCGTAGCGCCCCGTTCCACTCCGCCCAGGGCGCCGGAGGTCTCGGCTACGGCCTGCCCGCAGCCCTGGGAGCCGCCTCCACGGGCCGGCCCGCGCTCGCCGTCAGCGGGGACGGCGGCGCGATGTACTCCCTCGCCGAACTGGCCACCCTGCGCCAGCACGACCTGCCCGTGACCTGGCTGATCATCGACGACGGCGGCTACGGCATCCTCCGGGAGTACATGAACGACGCCTTCGGGCGCGCAACCGCCACCGAACTGGCCCGCCCCGACTTCGCGGCGCTCGCGGCCGCCTTCGACATCCCCGCCACAGCCACCACCCCCGAGACGCTGGCGGACGACCTCGCCGCAGCCCTGGCATCGGGCGGCCCGCAGGTCGTCGTCCTGCCCTGTCTGCTGCGCATGTTCGCCCCCACCCATCTGGAGTTCACGTGATCACCAGCGACATCCTCACCAACCTGATCGGCGGACGCAGACGCGGTGCGACCGGTGCCGCACTGCCGCTCGTCGACCCCCGTACAGGGGACACGGTCGGCCATGCCGCCGTCTCCGGGCTGCAGGAGGTGGACCAGGCGCTGCGCAACGCGCAGGAGGCCTTCCGCACATTCCGGCGCAGCACTCCGGCCGAGCGGCAGCGCGCGCTGCTGCGGCTGGCCGACGCGCTGGAGGACGGCGCCGACGAGTTCGCCGACGCCGAATGCCGGGAGACCGGAAAATCCCGCCACCAGATGCTCGCGGAGGAGATCCCGCAATGCGCCGACCAGTTGCGCTTCTTCGCCGGGGCCGCCCGTCTGCTGGAGGGGAGCGCGGCCGGTGAGTACGTTGCCGGGCACTCCTCCCTGGTCCGCCGGGAGCCGGTGGGTGTGTGCGCGCAGATCACACCGTGGAACTACCCGCTGATGATGGCCGTGTGGAAGGTCGCGCCCGCTCTCGCCGCGGGCAACACCACCGTCGTCAAACCGGCCGAGACCACCCCCACCAGCACTGTCATGCTCGCCGAGCTGGCCAGCCGCTTCCTGCCGGCCGGAGTCTTCAACGTCGTCCTGGGCGACCGGGACACCGGCCGGGCGCTGGTGGAGCATCCCGTGCCCACGATGGTCTCCCTCACCGGATCGACCCGGGCCGGCATCGAAGCCGCCCGGGCGGCTTCGGCGGATCTGAAGAAGACCCACCTGGAGCTGGGGGGCAACGCGCCCGTGCTCGTCTTCGAGGACGCGGACGTCGAGGCCGCGGCTGCGGGCATCGTCGCCGCGGGCTTCTACAACGCGGGCCAGGACTGCACCGCCGCCACCCGGGTGCTCGCCCACGAGCGCGTTCACGACGCTCTGGTGAGCGCGCTCGCCAAGCGCGCCGACGCCATGGTCCGCGGAGCGGACGCGGGCACCGGGCCCGGCATCGGCCCCCTGAACAGCCCCGCGCAGCTCCGGCGTGTCCTCACACTGCTGGAGCGGCTGCCGGACCACGCCACCGTCCATGCCGGCGGCCACCGAGTCGGCGACCGCGGCTACCACATCGCCCCCACCGTCATCTCGGGACTGGACCAGCAGGACGAGATCGTCCAGGAAGAGGTCTTCGCCCCCGTCCTCACCGTGCAGAAGTTCACCACCGAAGCGCAGGCGGTCACACTGGCCAACGACCAGCCCTATGGCCTGGCGGCCTCTGTCTGGACCAGGGACCACTCCCGAACCCTGCGCACCACGGCGGAACTCGACTTCGGCACGGTATGGGTCAACACGCATGGGACCCTCACCGCGGAGATGCCACACGGCGGCTTCAAGCACTCCGGACACGGCAAGGACCTCTCCGCCTACGGCCTCGCCGACTACACCCGCGTCAAGCACGTCACGAGCGCCCTCGGTGCCCCGGCCTGAATTTCCGCCCCGGCCGTACCCGGACTTCCCCAGAGCCTCCCGGAGCAGAGATGCCCTTCACCACACTGTCCACCTCAGGTGCCCCCGCGCCCGCGGGCTCCTACAGCCAGGGCCGCCGCATAGGGCCCTTCCTCCAGGTGAGCGGCCAGTTGGCCGCGGACCCCGCTACCGGACGACTCCTCGACGACGGCGTCGCCTCGCAGACCCGGCGCATTCTGGGGCAGGTCACCTCCGTGCTGTCCGCGGGCGGTGCCGGATGGGGGAACGTACTGATGGTGCGCATCCACCTCGCCGATGACGACGACTTCGAGGAGATGGACGCCGCCTACCGCGATGTCGTGGGTCAACCGTTCCCGCCCCGCACCACGGTGGCCGCCGGACTGGCTCCCGGGGCGCGGGTGGAGATCGACGTACTGGCGATCGTGGACTGACACCGATCTCCCGCGGCATCGCACTTCGCCGAGAGAACGCGGGTGCCCGGGGCCGCACGGCCCCGGGCACCCGTCACTCCATGCCGGGAAGGTAGAGACAGGCCCATACGACATGGCTGCCGGTCCGCGTCTCGTTGCCCCAGCTCTCCGCGAGCGCGTCGACCAGCCGCAGCCCTCGTCCCCCTTCGGCGAAGCCGTCGTCCCGGTGCTTCCAGCCCTCGCGGACCTCGGAGGCGTCGAACCCGGGCCCCCGGTCCCACATCTCGATCCTGACGCCCGGCGCCCCGCGAGGGTGGCGGATCCTGCTCAGGGACATCGAGACCGGAGCGAGCCCGTGCCGGATCCCATTGGCGGCCAGCTCGCTCGCCACTAGCGCAGCCTCGTCGAGAAGCGCCGCAATCCTCCACTCCCGGAGTTCCGCCGAGATCCATGCCCGCGCACTGCGGGCCGCCTCCTTCAGCGGCAGGAGCCGCCGGACGGCTCCTGCCCGGGGCGGAGGCATCTGCGTGAGCCGAGTCGTCGTAGTCATGGGATGTCCTGGTGTCTCAGCACTCCGTGGAGGGTGTGGAACTCCTGATGCACTCATGCTGTATCCGGTGAAAATAGCTAGAAAGGGATATTTAGTACTGCAGTGCATAAGTTCTTCTTGCCCTCTTGCCGATCTTCGGTCGCTACGGTGCGGGCGTCAGCAACAACACCGCTCCCTCGCCCCCGCGTCGGCGGTATCCATCACCGGCGTGAACATCGCCGACAGCACCATCACCGGCAAGATCCCCGTGCACTGCAACTGCAGCCCCCATTGCCGTCCGCCGACCGAACGGCCAGGTGATCCTCGGCCGCCTCGAAGGGCGACGGCCGCCGACCGCCGCCCAGGCGGCCGGAGTGACGGTGATCACGGGCGTCGTTCGGGGGGCGCTGCGTAGGCTTGCCGTCGTCGCAGTGGGGTCCGGGGAGCGGAGAAGCCCCCCAAACCCACCTGGCGGCATGCCGGAAGAGTCGGCAAGTGGTCGGCGTCAGTCCTCAAGAGCCTGGCTGACGCTGCCCGGACACGCGACTCGCTGTAGGGTAGGGAAACCGCCCTTGACCTGCAAAAACGCAGGCAGGGAGCCTAGGTTCAGGAGTGCCTCGATGCTGCGTACCATGTTCAAGTCCAAGATCCACCGTGCCACCGTCACCCAGGCCGACCTGCACTACGTCGGTTCCGTGACGATCGACGCGGACCTCATGGAGGCCGCCGACCTGCTCCCCGGTGAGCTGGTGCACATAGTCGACATCAGCAACGGCGCACGGCTGGAGACGTATGTCATCGAGGGGGAACGCGGTTCCGGTGTCATCGGCATCAACGGTGCCGCTGCGCATCTGGTGCACCCCGGCGATCTGGTGATCCTCATCAGCTACGCCCAGGTGGACGACGCCGAGGCGCGGACCCTGGTGCCCCGGGTGGTGCATGTCGACGCCGGCAACCGCATCGTCGAGCTTGGCTCCGACCCCTCCCGGCCCGTTCCCGGCAGCGACACCCAGGCCAGCCCGCACGCGGTCGCGTCAGCAGCCGCGCGCGTCTGAGACACGAGGAGTGCGCGATGGCTGATCGCGAGATCCGCGACGACCGGGACAAGGGCAGGCTGGAAGCGTTCGAGGACGGCCGGTTCGCCGGGCACGTCGCCTACTTCACCATGCGGGGCGAGCCGCCCGCGCTCGTCGCGGTGCACACCGTGGTGAGGCCCGAGCACGAGGGCAAGGGCGTGGCCGGTTCGCTGGTGCGTGCGTTCTACGCGATGGCCGCCCGCGAGGGCGTCCCGGTCGTGCCACTGTGCCCGTACGCCGCGGCGTGGGCCGAACGGCACCCGGACGAGGCGCCGGTGCCGGCTGCCGGGTCGGTGGACGAGGCGGTGCGCCAGCTCAGGGAAAGCCACCCGGATCTCTGAGGGTGACGGCGCACCCTGGGGCTCGGTGTCCGCGCTCACCAGCACGGTGTGCCACCCCGATGACCTGGCCCGTCCGGGAGCGCCCCGACGACGTCAGGGAGAGCTTGAGTAGGGCCCGCACCCCGGCGCACCGCGCGGGGGTGCGGCCACGCCGTGGAACCCGCCCACCCACGCGTGGACCCGCCGTGCCTGGGCAGTCGCAACGATGGAACCTGGAGCCATACGCCCCGCACCCCAGGGAGCCAGCGATGACGCACCCGAACCCGCACCCCGACCCCGTACCCCCGATGCCGGACCCCGCACCCGGGCCCGTGCCGCCGCCGAGCCCCGTGCCACCGCCCGGCCCCGCGCCCGACCCGGTGCCCTCGCCGGATCCGATTCCCAAGCCGCCCGGCCCCGATCCGGTGCCCGATCCGGAGCCCGCGCCAGGCCCGATGCGGTGAGCGGGCCGGGCGCGGGAAGCCCGGTCGGATCAGGCGGTGCGTTCCTCCGAGCGGTCGCCGCCCCAGAGGGTGTGGTACGAGCCGTCCCGGTCCGTACGCCGGTAGGTGTGCGCGCCGAAGAAGTCGCGCTGGCCCTGCGTCAGCGCCGCGGGCAGCCGTGTCGCGCGCAGCGCGTCGTAGTAGGCCAGTGACGCGGAGAAGCCGGGCGTGGGCACGCCCTGCTGCGCCGCCGTGGCGACCACGGCGCGCCAGTCGTCCTGTGCCGCGCCGATCTCCTGGGCGAACTGCTTGTCCGAGAGCAGGCTGGGCAGGTCCGGCTGGGTGTCGTACGCCGAGCGGATCCGGTCCAGGAAGGCGGCCCGGATGATGCAACCCGCGCGCCAGATCGCCGCCACCGCGCCCAGGTCGATGTCCCAGTCGTAGGAGTCGCTGCCCGCCTGGACCTGGTGGAAGCCCTGGGTGTACGACACGATCTTCGACGCGTACAGCGCCTGCTCGACCTGTGCGGCGAATCGGGCCGCCTCCTGCCCGCCGAGCGGCTGCGGCACCGGCCCCGGCAGCTGCTGCGAGGCCGCGCGCAGGTCGGCGTGGCCGGACACCGAGCGGGCGAACACGGCTTCGGCGATGCCGGAGACCGGCACTCCGAGGTCGAGCGCGATCTGCACGGTCCAGCGGCCGGTGCCCTTCTGCTCGGCCTGGTCCGCCACGATGTCCACGAACGGCTTGCCGGTCGCCGCGTCCGTGTGCGCCAGCACCTCGGCCGTGATCTCGATCAGGTAGGAGTCGAGGCGCCCGGTGTTCCAGCCGCGGAACGTCTCGGCGATCTTCGCGGGGGAGTATCCGGCGACCTCGCGCAGGAGATGGTACGCCTCGGCGATCAGCTGCATGTCCGCGTACTCGATGCCGTTGTGCACCATCTTCACGAAGTGCCCAGCGCCGTCGGGGCCGACGTGCGTCACGCAGGGCGTGCCGTCCTTCGCCTTCGCGGCGATCTTCTCCAGGAGCGGCCCGAGTGAGGCGTACGACTCGGGCGAGCCGCCCGGCATGATGCTCGGTCCGTGCAGGGCGCCTTCCTCGCCCCCGGAGATGCCCACGCCCACGAAGTGGATCCCGCGCTCGCGCAGTTCGCGCTCCCGGCGGCGCGTGTCGGCGAAGTGCGCGTTGCCGCCGTCGATGATGACGTCACCCGGCTCCAGGAGCGGGGCGAACTCCTCGATCACGGCATCCGTCGGCTCACCCGCCTTGACCATGATGACCAGCCGGCGCGGGCGTTCCAGTGCGGCGACGAACTCCTCGGCCGTCTCCGCGGGCACGAACGCACCCTCGTGGCCGAACCCCTCGACCAGCTCGCGCATCCTGCTCGCGGTCCTGTTGTGCACGGCGACCGTGAGGCCGTTGCGTGCGAAGTTGCGGGCGAGATTGCGGCCCATCACCGCGAGCCCGGTGACGCCGATCTGGGCGGTACCACTCATACGTGTGCTCCTGGAGTCTGAAGAGTGCGTCGAGTCCATCGGTCATCGGGACCGTACCTCCGGGCCCTCGGTCCACCGGTCCATGCCCCCGGCGACCCTGAGTCGTCGGCCGTGCCCCGCCCCTGGCCAGTATGAATACGCTGCACGAGAGCGGGGCGTTCATGGGGGTGCGAGTCGCCCGGGCGGCGCAGGAATCCCGGATTCCGCCGCCGGGGCGGACGTTCGTGCGACCTCACGCCCGTTCGCGCCCCTTGTCAGTGCTGTTGGCAGCGCTTAGCTTTGCGGCTGCTGATGCGTTCGAGGGGGGGACCCATGGCCTTACGCGGGCGGCACCGCCGCTACCAGCCGAGCCGAATCAACCGGGCGTCGTTGACCGTCACCGCGAGCGGTGCGGGGATCGCGCTCCCGCTGATCGGCGCGGGCACGGCGAATGCCGCGTCGGTGGAAGTCTGGGAGAAGGTCGCGGCCTGCGAGTCCACCAGCAACTGGCAGATCAACACGGGCAACGGCTACTACGGCGGCCTGCAGTTCAGCCAGTCGACCTGGGAGGCCTACGGGGGCAGGGCCTACGCCCCGCGCGCCGATCTCGCCTCCAGGGACCAGCAGATCGCAGTCGCCGAGAAGGTGCTCGAAGGGCAGGGCCCCGGCGCCTGGCCGACCTGCTCCACCCATGCGGGGCTGGCGCGCGGAGGAGCGGATCCCGCCATCGCGCCGGAGCGCGGGCGTGCCGTCGAGGCGAAGGCCGCGGTCACCACGCAGGCCGCATCGGTCCGGGCCTCACGTCAGCAGCAGGCCGCCCCGACGACCGTGCCGGGGCAGCGCGAGACGTACACCGTCGCGAAGGGCGACTCGCTCTCGGGAATCGCCAGGACCCACGAGGTCAGGGGCGGCTGGCAGGCGCTCTACGCGGCCAACCGCGCCGTCGTCGGTGACGATCCCGACCTCATCCTCCCCGGCCAGCGGTTGCGCATGCAGACGACCGCGCAGCGCCCCGCCACGAAGGACCGGCCGCAGTCCGGGCAGCACGAACGGTCCACGGCGTCGCCGAAGCCCGCCGCCAAGCCCGCCCCCGAGAAGAAGCGGGAGCAGCAGCGGCCGCAGCACACCGAGCGCGCCCAGCGCCACACCGGCCAGAGCAGCCAGGCCGGCCGGACCGGTCAGGCCCACTTCAGCGCCCCCGTCACCGCGGGCACCGGCACCCCCTACCGCAAGGCCGGTGCCTGGGCCAGCGGATACCACACCGGGGTGGACTTCCCGGTGCCCACGGGCACCTCCGTGAAGGCCGTCGCTCCCGGCCGTGTGGTGTCCGCCGGCTGGGCCGGTGCGTACGGATACGAGATCGTCATCCGGCACTCCGACGGCAAGTACAGCCAGTACGCGCATCTATCGGCGCTCAGTGTTCGCACGGGCCAGCAGGTCGGCGGGGGGCAGCGGATCGCGCGCTCAGGGTCCACCGGCAACAGCACGGGTCCCCATCTCCACTTCGAGGTGCGCACGGGGCCGGGGTATGGCTCCGATATCGATCCCCTCGCCTACCTCAGGGCGCACGGGATCACGGTCTGAGGCGGCCCTGCCCTCGGGCGCCGGGCCGGTCGGCTCGGCGCCGGCACCGGTCCCGCGCTGCGCCGAAAGCAGGACCAGGCCCGTGCCCGCCGTACCCGCGCACACCAGCGCGGCGACGGCTCCCGCCACGCCGTACAGGAAGCGCTCGCCGAAGAGCAGCAGTCCGGCCACCGCCGCGATCACCGGATTGACCACGGTCACCGTCGCCAGCGACGCCGCCAGACCGGCGCCGCGATACGACACCTGGGACAGCAGCAGCCCTGCCACCGCGAGACCGGCGATCACCAGCAGAGCCGGCAAAAGCCCGGTCATGCTCCCACCGGCCGCGTCGGCCGGACCCGCGGTGGCGATCTTGGTGAAGCAGGACGCGGCTCCGAAGGCCACCCCCGCCCCACCGGCCAGCACCACGCCCCGCAGCACCGGGTGTCGCCGCACCCGCCGACCGGCCAGGAACAGCAGCGCCACAGCCCCGAAGGCCACGGCGGCAGCCGCCTGCCGGGCCGCGCCTCCCGGCACACCCGTCTGTCCGGGCCCGATGAGCGCCAGCAGCCCGGCAAGCCCGGCCGACGCCAGCAGAGTGCCCCGCCAGGCGGCCCTGCCCACCTTCCGGCCGCCCAGAACCGCCGCCAGGGGCAGGGCGAACACGATGGTCAGGGCGCCGAGCGGCTGCACCAGGCTCAGCGGCCCGTAGGCGAGTGCCCCCACGTGCAGCAGCGCCCCCAGCGCGTTCAAGCCGACGGAGGCCCACCACCGGGCGCTGCACACCAAGGCGGAAGGCCCGTCGGGCGCACCGGCCGCCACACTCTCCTGCACGATCGCCGCTGACGCGTATGCCGCCGCGGAAACCAGCGACAGCAGCACGGACAGGGCGAGGGAACTCATGGGCAACACGATCTCCCTTGTGAGCCGCCCGGTCGTCGTTCCTGAGCAGGGAATGGTCCGTACGACCGGCGTAGTACGCGACAGCGGGCGTACCCCCGTGGTTGTGGTCCCCGTGACGGAGCGTGAAGGCAGTACAAGCCCTGTTCGCCGCTGTGCTTCGATGGGCGCGGCGCCGACGGAACCGGGGGAGCGTGTGAATCTGGACGAGCCGTCCTCCATCGGAGGATTCTTCGCGCTGCGCACGGGTGCCCCCGGCAGCGGGCACACCGCGATCAGCCGGATCCACGGCGGCGACCTCACCGTACTGACCGCCCGTGTCGACCGGGTGGCGTCCCGGCTCGGTACGCCCGAGCGACGGGTCGCCGCCTCCATCGCGCATCTGGGTCTCGCCGCGAGGATCTGGTCCACCGCGCTCGGACCGGCCGTGCTCCGCGGCGAGTTCCCCGATCCGGCACCGGGCACCCTGCACTGGGACCCGGAGCTGACCGCACCGGACGATCTGTGCTGGTCCGGCAGACAGACCCGGCCGGCGACCGTCGACACCTTGCGCGAAGCCGTACTGGAGGGGCAGCTCGTTCCGCTCGCCGAGGCGTTCCGCGCCGAGGTGCGTATCGCACCCCGGCTGCTGCGGGGCAACACGGGATCCGCCCTCGCGGGCGCCCTGCGCGAACTCACACGCTGGGCCCGGGCCCATGGGCGCCCCGACGTGGCCGGGCGGGCCGCCCGCCTGGTCACCGGCCTGCTGGAACACCCGGAACTGTCCGGGACGGTGCACGGCCCCGCGCTGCGCCGGACGACCTGCTGCCTCTACTACCGCAGCCCCGGGGGAGGGCTGTGCGGCGACTGCGTCTTCGACCGGGCGCCGGGCACCGGGCCGGACAGCCGTCGCGGCCTGTGACGTGAGTCCCCTGGCCGGGTTTGGCGTACGTACGCCCGACTGACGTAAAGTTCCGCTTTCGGAATCCCCAGGGTGCTCACAGGACGGAACGGCAGCGGCGATGACGGTGACACAGGACGGCCCCGGCCAGGACATCGGGCCGGTCCAGGAGGTCCGGGACTACGGTCCGGGCATCGACCCGGAGCGCCTGGCCGTCTGCCTGAGCGTGCTCGAGGAGCTCGACCGGATCGAGGTCGACCACCCCGACGCGATCACGGTCCGCCGTGCGACGGCCGGTATCTACCGGACCGTGAAGCAGCGCCGCCGCCAGGAGCGCCGGGCCTCGAAGACCGCCCACGACAAGACCGTCACCGAGGCCACCGCGACCGGCTCGGCCGAGCGGATCGACGACGAGACACAGGGCCTGCTGCCGAGCTCGTCCGTGCTGGGCGAGATCGCCGGAATCCTCCAGCGTCCCCGGTCCTGCTACGTCTGCAAGGCCCGGTACGTCGAGGTGGACGCCTTCTACCACCAGCTCTGCCAGAAGTGCGCGGCCGAGAACCGGGCCCGGCGCGACGCACGCACCGACCTCAGCGGACGGCGGGCGCTGCTGACCGGCGGCAGGGCGAAGATCGGTATGTACATCGCGCTGCGGCTGCTGCGCGACGGCGCCCACACCACCATCACCACCCGCTTCCCCAACGACGCGATCCGCCGCTTCAAGGCGATGCCGGACAGCGACGAGTGGATACACCGCCTCAAGGTCGTCGGCATCGATCTGCGCGACCCGGCCCAGGTGGTCGCGCTCGCCGACTCGGTCGCCGCAGAGGGTCCGCTGGACATCCTGATCAACAACGCGGCGCAGACCGTACGCCGCTCCCCGCAGGCGTACAGCGAGCTGGTCACGGCCGAGAGCGCCCCGCTGCCGGCGGGCGAGCTGCCCGCCGCCGAGGTGATCGGCACCTTCGGCAGCGGCGGTGTGGACCGGATGGCGGCGCTGCCCGCACCGCGCGCCGAGGGGCTCACGGCCCAAGACGTCACCGAGCTGGCGCTGGTCTCCGGCTCCGCCTCCCTCGCCCGGATCGAGGCGGGCACCGCAATCGACGCGGGCGGGCTCGTCCCCGATCTCCATGACACCAACAGCTGGATCCAGACCGTCTCCGAGGTCGACCCGGTCGAGCTGCTGGAAGTCCAGCTGTGCAACTCCACCGCGCCGTTCATCCTCATCAGCCGGCTGCGCCCGGCCATGGCCGCCGCGGCGGCGGAGCGCAGGTACGTGGTGAACGTGTCAGCGATGGAGGGCGTCTTCCGCCGGGGCTACAAGGGCGCGGGTCATCCGCACACCAACATGGCCAAGGCGGCGCTCAACATGCTCACCCGCACCAGCGCCCAGGAGATGTTCGAGGCGGACCGCATCCTGATGACCGCCGTCGACACCGGCTGGATCACGGACGAACGTCCGCACCCCGACAAGGTCCGGCTCGCGGCCGCGGGCTTCCACGCGCCGCTCGACCTGGTCGACGGGGCCGCCAGGGTCTATGACCCGATCGTGCGCGGCGAGTCGGGCGAGGACCTCTACGGCTGCTTCCTGAAGGACTACGCTCCGTCGAACTGGTGAGGCCGCGGCCGTCATCGCGTCACCTGCACGACACCCCTTCGAGGTGGCCGACGTAACCCGTTCGGCCGTCACCCCCGGGCGCCTTGGGCCGCCCGGGGGTTTCCTATACCCGATGGGCCGTCACCTCCGTACGTTTTTCTGTACAGAACCCTCGATGTGACGCGCCCCATCGAGCGTAAGGGCGCTCATATGGTTAAGCTGGGGCGCACGGATGGCCAACAGGGGCCCACGAAACCCCCCACGGCCGCCCCGGGACAGGCCCGCAACCACGGCCGCGATCCCGCCAGAGAACGGCGCCACCGCGACCGAAGAGACCCTAGTCCCCCTGTTGCGCGACACACGAGGAGTGCGCGGTGACAACTGAAGTGATGAAGCAGGAGAAGCGGCCGGCCGAACGAGGCGAGCGGGTCGGACGGCGCGGCGACGAACTCGGAAGCCTGGAAGTCTGGGCCCGGTCGGCGCCCATCCGGCTCGCCGGCTACGAGGACGATCTCGAAGAGCCGCACATCCTGCCCGGCATCGACTGAGACGCCGGCGAACCGATTGCCTGATCCGTACCCCCTGGGCGGCACCCGCCTCGGGGGTACGGGCTTTTTACCCTCTTTGGTGTCCCTATTCGTTTTCCTCGTGTCCGTCGGGCTCACTCTCCGTGCTCAACCGGGTTGGCGGCAGGAAGTCCCGCAGATAGCGGCGCTGCCAGCAGGCGCCGGTCGCGCGCAGTTGCCGCCAGCTGGTGAACTCGTAGTGGTACAGCCTGGCGCGGATGAACAGCGGCGGCTGGTCGGGGAACGGATTGCGGCGCAACAGCCTCAAGGTGTCCCGGTCCTGGTCGAGCAGCCGTTCCACGAAGGCGCCGAACCACGGGCGGGCATACGCGGGGGAGAGCCCGGCGAACCACATCAGCCAGTCCAGCCGCAGATGGTAAGGCGCGAACTGACGCGGCCAGTGCCGGATATTCCCCGGCTTGCCATGGAACTCGTACTCCTGCCACACCGTGCCCGGATGCACGACCCGCTCGTCCGTGCCCTCCACCACGACCTCGAAGCGCACCCGGCCCACGGTGCCGAAGGCCCCGTAGGTGTTGACCAGGTGCAGCGGGTCGAACGAGCGGTTCATCGCCTGGCGCCGGGACAGCAGATTGCGCACCGGACGGTAGCTGAGCACGAGCACCAGCACCGTGACGGCCATGACGGTGACCGCGTACCACGGCGGCGGTTGCTGGAACGGATGCGGCCCGGTGACGAGGGAGCTGTCGATGGCGGACAGAGCCAGGGCCACCGTCAGCCAGTTGAGCCAGGCGAAGTTGCCGGACAGGATCAGCCAGAGCTGGGTCAGCGCGATCATGGCTGCTGCGGCGCTCGCGATCGGTTGCGGGGTGAACAGCAGAAACGGGACGAGCAACTGGGTGATGTGGTTGGCCGCCGCCTCCACGCGGTGGACCGGCCCCGGCAGGTGGTGGAAGAACCAGCTCAGAGGGCCCGGCATCGGCTGGGTCTCATGGTGGTAGTAGAGGCAGGTCAGCCTGCGCCAGCACTCGTCCCCGCGGATCTTGATCAGGCCCGCGCCGAACTCCACCCTGAACAGCAGCCAGCGCAGCAGCCACAGCACCAGCACCGGCGGCGCGACGCGTTCGTTCCCGAGGAAGATCGCGAGAAAGCCCGTCTCCAGCAGCAGTGACTCCCAGCCGAACGCGTACCAGGTCTGCCCCACATTGACGATGGACAGATACAGGGCCCACAGCACCGCCCACCACAGCATCGCCGTCCACAGGGGCAGCCGGTCGGCGGCCCCACCCACGAGACCGGCCGCCAGCACCGCCCCGGCCCAGGCGCAGCAGGCGAAGAACCGGTCCGAGTAGTGCAGTTGGAAGATGCTCGGCGCCCGGCGCATCGGTGTCAGACGGAGGTAGCCGGGCACCGGAAGCATCCCCCGTTCCCCGATCAGGGCGCGGAACTGCATGGCGGCGGCGAGGAAGGCCACGAGATACAGGGCCGCCAGCGCCCGCTGGAAGACCAGCCTGCTGAGCCAGTAGTCGGGTGCCGTGAACCACTCCATGGGCGGACCTCGCGGACCTCGTGGACGTGCCTTGCCCTCACAGACCCGGCGGTGGCTCCAGTATCGGACGGGTGGCCGCGAGGCGGTGCGTGCGCAGCGCCATGGGCCACGGGGTGCCACCGGAACGGACGCGCCGGGCGCGAGGAATCCGCGGATACACCGTTCGGCGCTGGTTGTCCCCGCATCCGGGCAGGTCAGCGCGGCCGGAACAGGGCCCGCAGGGCTCGGAGCCCCCGCGCCGCGCCGAGGGTCCGGTCGCGCGCCGCGGCGCCATACGGCAAGACAAGGAGTGATCACTCCGGATTTTTGTATGACATAACAGCTGGGAGATGGCGGGTCATGTACGTGTGCTCACCGACACATCGCCGGTACGCCAGGCTCGCCGCGCAGTCGGCGGTCCTGTCGGCGGCACTGCTGGTCACTGGTTGCAGCAAGCTCACCGGTTCCGGTCAGGGCGGAACGGAGGCGCGGCAGCAGGTCCAGTTGCAGCCCGCCTCGGAACTGGGGCCGGATCCCTTCACTCCTTCCACGGCCACCCTGGCCGGCGCGGCGGGGCCCCCTTCCTCGCCCCGTGCCGCCGCCTCGGCATCGCCCGCTCCGGGGTCGTCGCAGCTCGGGGCCGTACGCACGGTGCTGGGCTCCACGCCCGGTCTCTACGGCGGCACCCGCTCGATCGCGAGCTGCGATGTCGAGCAGCAGATCCGCTTTCTGACCGCCGACGCCAACAAGGGCCGTGCCTTCGCCCATGGCGCGGGGGTCAGCCAGGAGGACCTTCCGGAGTTCCTGCGCGGCCTCACCCCGGTGGTGCTGCGCGCCGACGCCCGGGTGACCGGCCACAGCTACCGCGCCGGGTCGGCCCAGCGCTTCCAGTCCGTCCTCCAGAGCGGCACCGCCGTGCTGGTCGATGAGCACGGCTCGCCCAGGGTCCGGTGTGCCTCGGGCAGCCCGCTGGCATCACCGGTGATCGAGTCCGGTGCGACGGAGGAGCAGGGCAGGGAATGGCCCGGCTACGATCCCGACCGCGTCGTGGTGATCACCAGGTCCGCGGATGTGATCAAGACCCTGGTCATCGCCGATGTCGCGGGCAACGCCTGGCTGGCGCGGTCGAGCGGCACGGACGGGGAGGCCGACCGCAAGCCGGGCGTGCTGCCGCCGTACGCCCCCGGCCTCCATGTCACCGAGATCCCGGCCATCCGGCCCGGGGGGCCGGCGGACACATCGAGCCCGCGGCCCATCCTGCCCGACGCCAGCACCAGCCCGAGCGCGAGCCCGGGCACGAAGGCGAAGGAGGGAGGGGGGACCGTGTCCCCGCCCCGGCCGCAGCCTGACGTACCCCAGGGTGTCCCGGTGCCCGACGCGGGGAGCGACCCCGGCGTGACCGGCCAGGGGATGCCGATTCCGGACGCGGGGAGCGACCCCGGCATGGGCTACGCCGACGGCATGGCTCCTGACGGCGGGGGCACCGTCCAGCCGCCGTTCGACACCGACTCCGGCGTGCTGTTCGGCCCTGCCGCCGGTCCTGGCGCATCGCCGTCCGGCGCGAAAGGCGCGCCGCAGGGCGCCGAGCAGGGCGGCACGGCCCAGGGCGGCGTGGGCCAGAATCATGCCGGCCAGGGTTCGGCCCAGGGCGGCGCGGGCCAGAATCATGCCGGCCAGGGCTCCGGCAGCCATGGTGCGGGTGGCGCGCTGAACGCCCGCGGTGGTGCGATGGTGCCCGGCGGAGTGAGCAACCAGGCGCCGGGCGCCACCGGTGCGCCCCGGGGCTGAGCGGACACGTGCGGGCAAGCGGGCACCCATTCGCTCGAAAATTCGGACGAACAATGGCAGAGTGTCACCATGGCTGATCGGGCAGCGGGTGCCATGTCGCTTCCCGACGACTGGCCGGCCCACCCGGATCTCAGGCTGTCCCTCAACCACATGGGCACCTTCGACTGGGATCTCGACAACGGGCTGCTGCACCTGGACCAGTCGGCGCTCGACGTGTTCGACGTGACGGCGGAGGAGTTCGATGGGCGCCCCCAGTCGCTGGCCCTCCGCGTCCCGCACGGCGAGGCGGCGCGACTGGACGGGCTGGTGACCCAGGCGCTCAGAAGCGGCAGCAGCAGCTACGGCGCGTACTTCCGGATCCGCTGCCGCGACGGCAGTCTGCGCTGGACGCACACCCAGGGGGCGGTCAGGCGTGACGTCAGGGGCCGCCCCCACCGGATCATCGGGATCGTCCGCGACGCCACCCAGGAGCTCGCCGACTCGTCCGCCCGTATCGAGCTCGACGCCGAACGCCGCCGCCAGACGAGCGTGGTCGAGAGCACCACGGCGGCGCTGGCCCATGCCAGGACGGTCCAGGACGTCATCGACGTCCTGAAGGACTCGCACGGTCTCGAACGCCTAGGCGCCACCAGTATGGTCATGGGACTGCTGGAGGCGGGCCGTATCCACCTCGTGGCGGAGGGCCCCGAGGGCTCATTCGTGCCCGGCACGCGGTACACCCGGGTCGACGAGCAGTACCCGATGAGCGAGGTGATCCGCACCCTCGCTCCCCGGTTCATCGAGTCCAAGGAGGACTTCGCCGAGTCGTACCCCAGGCTGTGGCCCCATGTCCGCGGTCTCGGCATCACCTCCGCCGCGTATATGCCGCTCATCGCCCAGGCCCGTCCGATCGGCGCCCTCGGACTGCTCTACAGCGACAAGACGGGTTTCACCTCGGAAGAGCGCAACCTGCTGGTGGCACTCGGCAGCAGCATCGCCCAGAGCCTCCAGCGGGCCGTGCTCTTCGAGCAGGAGCACGATCTCGCGGAAGGGCTCCAGCAGGCGATGCTGCCCCGGCGCATCCCCTCCGTACCCGGGGCGCAGATCGCGGTCCGCTATCGCTCGGCCCGGCTCGGGCGCGACATCGGAGGGGACTGGTACGACGTCATCCCGCTGCCGGGAGGCCGGGTCGGTGCCGTCATCGGCGACGTCCAGGGCCATGACACGCATGCGGCGGCGGTCATGGGACAGTTGCGCATCGTGCTGCGTGCCTACGCGGCGGAGGGGCACACCCCGGCGACCGTCATGGCCCGTGCCTCCGTCTTCCTCCATGAGCTCGACACCGACCGCTTCGCCACCTGCGTCTACGCCGAGGCCGACCCGACCACCGGCGTCGTGCAGGTGGTGCGTGCCGGTCATATGGACCCGCTGCGACTGGGCGCCGACGGCGAAACCCGCCGGGTGACCGTGAGTGGCGGGATGCCGCTCGGGCTCTCAGCCGAGTTCGGCCGGCTCGAGTACCCCGTGGCCACCATCGAGCTGGACCCCGGGGAGACCCTGCTGCTCTACACCGACGGCCTCGTGGAGCGGCCGGGCACCGATCTCGACGACGGACTGCGGGCGCTCACCGGACTGATCCGCAACGGTCCGCGCAACCTTCAGCTGCTCGCCGACCGGCTGTGCGAGGAGTCCGACGAGCGGGCGGGCGAGGACGATGTGGCCCTCCTGCTACTGCGTCGCCATGGCGTCGCCGCCGCCCATGCGGGCGGGCGGCTTCAGCAGCACGTCGCCCAGAACGACCCCGAGGCGCTCGCATCCGCACGCCATATGATCTGGGCCGCGGTGCGGGCGTGGGGTGCGGCGGAGAGGGCCGACGAGATCGAGCTCGCCGCGGACGAGCTGATCACCAACGCCCTGATGCACACCGACGGCGGGGCGATCGTGACCGCGCGGGTGCTGCCCGGAGTGGAGCGGCGGCTGCGGGTCGAGGTGGAGGACCGGTCGACCGCTCTGCCGCGGCGCCGGGACGCCGGGGAGTCGGGGGTCTCGGGCCGGGGGCTGATGCTGGTGGACCGGTTGGCGGACATCTGGGGCGTGGAGTCGCGGGGCAGCGGCAAGTGTGTGTGGTGCGAGTTCGCCGTGTCCGATCCGGTCGCCGCCGAGCGGGCACCTGCCTGACCCATGCGAACCCACCCGTGCGCACCTATACCGGCCTGCCCGTGCGAGCCGCCGTGTGAACCGACGCGAATGAGCGGTCCGCACACCGAACGCAGACCGAACTGCTACCGACTAGTAACCGTATGCAACTTGGTGGTACTTGACCGTAACGGATCGCGGGCGATTGACTTGCCTCTCCCCGTGTTCCGGGTTTTCCGGCCTTCTAGGACATGAGGACCCCTTGACCACTGAGCTACTGGCCCCTCTGGATCTGGCGTTCTGGCATCTCGAAACCGCCGACCACCCCATGCACCTCGGTGCGCTCGCCTGCTTCGCCCAGCCCGCCTCCGGCGAGCGGGACAGCGCGGAGATCCTCGAACTGCTCGCCACCCGTGCCTGCGCGATCCCCCGGTTGAGGATGCGGGTGCGCGACGTCCTGCTGCCGGTCGGCGGGGCTGCCTGGGCCGTGGACGAGGAATTCGACGTACGGCGGCATCTGCGTCATGTGCGGCTTCCCGCAGGGGACTTCGCCTCCCGGGTCACGGGGCTCGCCGGGGAGCTGATGGAGCGTCCGCTGGAACGGGGCCTGCCGCCCTGGGAGATGTACCTGCTCACCGGTGGACCGGGGGACCCGTTCGGAGTGCTCGTCAAACTGCACCACGCCCTCGCCGACGGAATGCGCGCAGTGTCCATCGGCGCCGGGATCTTCGACGAGGTCGCCGACGCCCGCTCGGGCCGCGGTGTGCTCGGCCGGATGAACGCCGCGCGCGGCGGCCGCCCAGCCCACTCGGGCTCCTGGCTGCCAGGCCCCTGGGAGATGGCAGGCATGGCCCGCGGCCGGATCGAGGACCTGGGGCGCGCCGTCGGGGTCGGCGCCTCCCTCGTCGGCGCCTCCCTCGCCCGGGCCGGGCGGCTCGACCCGCGCGGCGCCGCCGCCCTGAGCGCCACGTCGAGTGGTACCCGCCGGCTCGCCACGGCCGTTCTGGGCCTGGACGAGGTGCACGACGTGCGCAGGGCGGCGGGCGGCACCGCCAATGACGTGCTGCTCGCCGTCGTGGCCGGAGGCCTGCGCCGCTGGATGACCGCACGGGGCGACGCCCTGCCGCTGAGCGATCCCCGGGCCCTCGTACCCGTTTCCCGGAGACGGCCCGGCAGCGCGGCCGGGACGGGCAACAGACTCTCGGCCTATCTGCTCGGGCTTCCCGTGACGGAGTCCAACCCGTGGACGCGGCTCTACACGGTCCGCACCGGCATGGACCGCAACAAGGCGGCGGGCCCGCTGCGCGGTGCGGGTGCGGTCGCCGTGCTCGCCGACCAACTCCCCGCGCTGGCGCATCGTTTCGGCGCGCCGATCGCCGGGAACGCCGCCCGGATGCTCTTCGACGTGCTCGTGACGAGCGTGCCGCTGCCCCGCTCCGCGCTGTCCCTCGGCGGCTGCCCGCTGCGGGAGGTGTACCCCATGGCACCGCTCGCCCGGGGCCAGTCGCTCGCGGTCGCGATGTCCACGTACGGCGGCAAGGTGCACATCGGACTGGTCGCCGACGGCAAGGCGCTCCCGGACGTGGACGCACTGGCCCGCTGCATGGGGGATGAGCTCACCGAACTGCTGTCGCTGGTCCGCTGAGCCTCCTTGCCTGCCGCATCGTGTGCGGCTGGCCTGCGCCTGTCCGGGTGATACGGCAGTCTGGTCCCATGCCGGAACTGCCCGAGGTCGAAGCACTGCGAGACTTCCTCGACGAGCATCTGCTGGGCAAGGAGATCGCCAAGGTGCTGCCCGTGGCGATCAGCGTGCTCAAGACCTACGACCCGCCGCTCACCGCACTCGAAGGCACCGAGGTCACCGCCGTGCACCGGCACGGCAAGTTCCTCGACGTCACGACGGCGGGCGGGCTCCATCTGGTCTTCCATCTCGCCCGGGCGGGGTGGCTCCAGTGGAAGGACGTGCTGCCCTCCGGAGTGCCCAGGCCCGGCAAGGGACCGCTCGCCCTGCGCGCCGCGCTCACCGGCGGGGACGGCTTCGACCTGACGGAGGCGGGTACCACGAAGCGGCTCGCCGTCCACCTGGTGCACGACCCGGCACAGGTCCCGGGCATCGCCCGGCTCGGGCCCGACCCGCTCGCCGACGGCTTCGGCCGGGAGGACTTCGCCGCACTCCTCGCGGACGAACGCCGCCAGATCAAGGGCGCGCTGCGCGACCAGAGCCTGATCGCCGGTATCGGCAACGCCTACAGCGACGAGATCCTGCACGCGGCCAGGATGTCGCCGTACAAACCCACCTCGAAGCTCACCGGCGACGAGATCACGGGCCTCTACGAGGCGATGCGCACCACGCTCACCGACGCCGTGCGGCGCTCACGGGGGCTGGCCGCTGGGAACCTCAAGTCCGAGAAGAAGAGCGGACTCAGGGTGCACGGCCGCACCGGCCGGCCGTGTCCCGTGTGCGGCGACACCATCCGCGAGGTGTCCTTCCATGATTCGTCGTTGCAGTACTGCCCGACATGCCAGACGGGCGGCAAGCCGCTCGCCGACCGGCGGATGTCACGTCTGCTCAAGTGACGCAGTGGTCAGCGGCCGCGGCAACGGTTCGGCAGCGAGGCAGTGGTTCTGCGGCCGCGACAGCGGTTCAGCGGCTCAGCGAAATGAGCCGCTCACCGGACTCGGTACGGATCTCGAAGTGGCCGATCTCGTCCAGCGTCAGCGCCGTGGCCACCTCGATGTCCAGCGGCTTGCCGTTCCCGGCCGCCCCGGGGAGACCGTAGCCGTCCTGCGGCACCGACCAGGTGGAGACCGGGTGCTCCGTGCCGTCCTTGCCGATGACCACCAGCTCGCAGGTGCGCGGTCCGCTCAGTTTCGCGAGACGCAGCGCGACCGCGGTGCCCCACGCCTTCCGGTGCAGATCGACGGCGCCGTCCAGCCCGCTCGCGGCGTCCGTCGCGGTGAGCCGCGCCACCCCGTCAGCGGCGCCGCCACCGCCCTTGACCAGACCGAGTACGATCACGGGCATCGCCATGATCAGGGCCGCCGCGGCGGCCACCAGCCGCAGCCTGCGGCGCGAACCGCGCCGGCGGTCCACCGCGACTTCGGTGAGCAGTCGGTCGAGCAGCCCGGGAGACGGCCGGGTCACCGGCGGCTCCGGTTCGCCGGGCCCACCGAGGCCGGCCAGCGCCGACGCGATCGGGGCGAAGTCCGTCAGCCGCACCGCACACAGCACACACTCCGACAGATGCTCCTCGAAGCGGAAGGCGTCCGAAGGGTCGAGGACGCCCAGCGCATAGGCAGCCACATCCCTGTGCCGCTCCCGCAGATTCATGGACCAATCCTTCGGCTCGTCCGCTACGAACGGTCCATACAAGTCGTACGTACCGTGGTGTCGGCATGGAATACGCACGGCAGCCCCGCCCTGCTCACTGGCACGCGTAAAAGCACGACTGAGCTCGGTGGTCCGGTGCCGGGGACCCGGCCTAGGATCCGCAGCATGCTGCGTGTACTGGCTGTGGACGACGAGAAACCGGCGCTCGAAGAGCTGCTCTTCCTGCTGCGTTCCGACCCGCGGGTGCTCAGCGCCGAAGGCGCGACCGACGCCACCGAGGCGCTGCGCCGCATCACCCTGGCCCTGGACGCGGGGCCCGACGGCGATGACTCCATCGACGTGGTGTTCCTCGACATCCATATGGCCGGGCTGACCGGACTCGACGTCGCCAGACTGCTCGCCGGCTTCGCCATGCCCCCGCTGATCGTGTTCGTCACCGCCCACGAGGGCTTCGCCGTCCAGGCCTTCGACCTCGAGGCCGTCGACTACGTACTCAAGCCGGTGCGCCGGGAGCGGCTCGCCGAGGCGGTACGCCGGGCCAGCGAGCTCGCGCATACGGCGCGCGACTCCCGGCCGGCGGCGGCCCCGAGCGCGCCGCCCGCGCCGCGGCCCGTGCCCGCGGCCGACCAGATACCGGTGGAACTCGGGGGTGTCACCCGCTTCGTCGCGATCGACGACATCACCTACGTCGAGGCCCAGGGGGACTATGCGCGGCTGCACACCGCCGAGGGCAGCCATCTGGTCCGGATACCCCTCTCGGCCCTGGAGGAGCGCTGGGCCGCCCGCGGATTCGTCCGCATCCACCGCAGCCACCTGGTCGCCCTCAGCCGGATCGACGAACTGCGTCTTGACGCCGGAGCCACCACGGTCCGGGTCGGCACCGCCGAACTCCCGGTCAGCCGCAGGCACGCACGCCAGCTCCGCGATCTGCTGATGCGGCACGCACGCGGCTGAGGGCTGTCCGGTGAGCCCCAGTGGACCAGCGTGCGGCGTCGGATGCGTGGGGTCTCCCCATCGAAGGTCGGGGGAGGCCGTCCTCGTACCCGGCGCATCCGGACGACCCGACACCGCAGCGTGGGGCCACCGCTCGGTGAAGCCAGGGGGAGTGCCGCAGCCGGCGTCGTGCGCCGGCCGGGGGTTACGGACAGCCCTTGGGCAGGTGGCGGAGAACGAGGCCTGACCCCAGGCCGCGGCCTGGGGTCAGGGTCCGGGAAAGCCGCCCGGACAGGACCCGCACCGACCGCTCGGCGCCGACGGCGGACCGCTCGTCGCCGCGCCCGGCCCGTACGGCGACCAGCGGGCCCGTCGGCCGCAGGCCGCTGCGGTGCGGCAGCCGCTCCCGCCTGCCGCGCCTACCCTTGGTGCCCGATGTCCGATATCGAAGCGCTGCTCAAGCAGCTCACGGCGCTCAAGGAGCTCGGCGGTCCGCGGGAGCTCCGGCCCACCGGCCCCGGGGAGGTCGCCGCGCTGCTCGCCGGAGCCCGGAGCGCGGCCGGGCGGTGGGCCGATGTGCTCGACGAGATCCGCGAGTCCGCACAGGGCCTGGTCGGCCCCCGTGCCGAAGCAGCGCTCGAGGTCGCCTTCCGCCGCGCCGAGGAGTCGTACGTGGAGCTGGAGATCGCCCTCGCGGACTGCACGCGAGGACGCGGGTCCGCTCCCTGACCGCGATCGGCCCGAGACCGGTCCGATACCAGGACGAGAGCGCGACGAGACGTCACACGCCTGGGCTCACCGGTGGCTCCTGCGTAGACTCCGTAGACCCGGATCACCGGCCGGACGGCCGGGGTCCGCGGAGTCGCCGAGAGCTGCGGGGAGGAGCCGTTCGTGTCTGCGGAGCCTGCGAAGCAGCCGCCCCGCCGTGAGGTGGTCACGGGCGTGCCCCGTGCCGGGCGCAGGCCGCCAGGACACGCCCCCGCGCGTTCCGAGATCAGCGAGCAGACCCCCATCGGAGGGGTGTACGTCCGCTCCCTGATGCGCAGCCAGCTGCGCGCCGCCCTCACCGCGCTGGGCACGCTCACCCTGCTCGTCGGCACCCTGCCGCTGCTGTTCGCGCTGCCCACCGAAGTGCTCGGTTTTCTGCCCTCGCCCCTGCCGTTCGTCTGGGTGGCGCTCGGCGTGCTGGTGTACCCGGTGATGTGGGGCGTCGCCCGCTGGTACGTCCGCCGCGCGGAGCGCAACGAGCGCGACTTCACCGGACTGGTCGAAGGCCGCTGAGCACGCCAGGGGAGACCGGACGGTGAACCAGACCTACGCGGTGGCGGCGGTCGCCTTCGTCGTCCTCGCCACCGTCCTCATCGGCGCGCTCGGCCTGCGGATATCCCGCACCACCTCGGACTTCTACGTCGCCTCACGTACCGTCAGACCCGCGCTCAACGCCGCCGCCATCAGCGGCGAGTACCTCTCCGCCGCCTCCTTCCTCGGCATCGCGGGACTGGTGCTGCTCCAGGGCCCCGGCATGCTCTGGTACCCGGTCGGCTACACCGCCGGGTATCTCGTCCTGCTGGTGCTCGTGGCCGCCCCGCTGCGCCGCTCGGGCGCGTACACGCTCTCCGACTTCGCCGAAGCCCGGCTCGAATCGGCGACCGTGCGGCGGCTCGCCAGCCTCTTCGTCGCCGGTATCGGCTGGCTCTATCTGCTCCCGCAGCTCCAGGGGGCGGGACTCACCCTGGAGATACTCACCGGCGCGCCCGACTGGGTGGGCGGGGTCGTCGTCGCCTTCGTCGTCACGGGGGCGGTCGCCGCGGGCGGGATGCGGTCCATCACCTTCGTCCAGGCCTTCCAGTACTGGCTCAAGCTGACCGCACTGCTGGTCCCCGCGCTGTTCCTGGCCGCCGCCTGGGCGGGAGACGACGCGCCACGCGCGCGCTTCGACGCACCCGCCGTGTTCCACGAGCACACCGTCGTGCACGTCGACGACACCGTACGGGTCGATCTCGGGCAGCCGCTCAGCCTCGATGTCACGGGCACCGTCGACGGCGCCCGGCACGACGGGGAGCGGCTCGCCCTCGGCGAGGGCACGCACCGGATCGAGGCCGGAACCCAGCTGGGCTTCCCGCGCGGCGCCGAGGTCCCCGAGCGGGCCACCAGCGGCACCGACCCGTGGAGCTGGTCCCAGCCGCTGGCGGGCGGACGGGACGGCTACCAGCTCTACGCCACCTACGGGCTGATCCTCGCCACCTTCCTCGGCACCATGGGGCTCCCGCATGTCGCCGTGCGCTTCTACACGAGCCCCAACGGACGCGCCGCGCGGCGCACCACACTCGTCGTGCTCGGACTGATCGGCGCTTTCTATCTGCTGCCTCCCGTCTACGGAGCCCTCGGCCGGATCTACGCCCCCGAGCTTGCCCTCACCGGTGCGGCCGACGCCGCCGTGCTCGTGCTCCCCGACCGGATGCTCGGAGGTGTGGCCGGGGACCTGCTGGGTGCGCTGCTCGCGGGCGGTGCCTTCGCCGCCTTCCTGTCCACCGCGTCCGGGCTGACCATGTCCGTGGCCGGGGTGCTCACCCAGGACGTGCTCCCCTCACGCGGGGTGCGGCACTTCCGGCTGGCCACGGTCGTGGCCATGGCCGTGCCGCTCGCCGTCAGCGTCTTCGCGTCCCATGTGCCGGTCGCCGATGCCGTCGGACTCGCCTTCGCCGTCTCCGCCTCCTCCCTCTGCCCCTTGCTGGTGCTCGGCATCTGGTGGCGGCGGCTCACCCCGCCGGGCGCCGCGGCGGGACTCGTCGCGGGTGGCGGGGCCGCACTGACCGCCGTGATGGCCACCCGCGCCGGCCTCGTCCCCGAAGGCTGGGCACACACCCTGACGGCCTGGCCCGCGGTCTGGTCGGTGCCACTGGGCTTTCTCACGATGGTCCTGGTGTCGCTGGCGACGCCCCGGTACATACCGTCCGGGGCCGACGCGATCCTGGCGCGTCTGCACCTGCCGGAGGACCTTGTGGCACGGCCGCAGCCGCAGGGGACGACCGGCCACGGGCCCGAAGGCCCGCAGCCCACCGCGCCCCTGACGACCGAATCGGCTGACGCGACCTCAGGGAGACCGCCATGGCAGCCATGACCGGGATGGCGCTGGCGGCACTCGGGGCAGCCGCGGCCGTCCTGCTCGCGGCGGGCTTCGGGCTCGGCCGGCTCACCGCGCGACGAGGCAGCCGCACCGGCACCGATCCCGGTCTCGGCACCCCGGTCGAGCGGGCCACCTTCCACACGCTGCACACCGCGTCGCTCGCCGCCCCGCCCCTGCGGGCCGGGCTCACCGAGGAGACCGCCCGCAAGGCCGCCCGCAGACTGCGCCCCCTGCTGGGCACCGAGGTGCTCTGCCTGACCGACCGCGAACGGGTTCTGGCCTGGGACGGACCAGGCGGAGAGCACCACGAGGAGTGGGCGATGGCGCGCGTGGCGGAGGTGCTGGACTCCGGCCGCAGTCAGAGCGTGCGCACCGGGTGCGAAGAACCGGACTGCCCCCTGCGCTGGGCGGTCATCGCCCCGCTCACCGGCGAGGAGGGAGTGCTCGGCACCCTCGTCTCCTACGGCTCCCGGGAGTCCGCGGTGCTGGTACGGGCCGCCGCCGAGGTCGCCCGCTGGGTGTCCGTCCAACTGGAACTGGCCGAGCTCGACCGCTCCCGCACCCGGCTGATCGAGGCGGAGATCCGCGCTCTGCGGGCCCAGATCTCACCGCATTTCATCTTCAACTCGCTCGCCGCCATCGCCTCCTTCGTCCGTACCGATCCGGGCCGGGCCCGTGAGCTCCTGCTGGAGTTCGCCGACTTCACCCGCTACTCGTTCCGCAGGCACGGCGACTTCACCCAGCTCGCCGACGAACTGCGCTGTATCGAGCAGTATCTGGCGCTGGCCGGGGCCCGCTTCGGGGACCGGCTCAAGGTGACCCTCCAGATCGCTCCCGAAGTGCTCCCGGTCGCCCTGCCCTTCCTGTGCCTTCAGCCACTGGTCGAGAACGCCGTCAAACACGGCCTGGAGGACTCGGGGCGGGAATGCCGTATCTCGATCTCCGCCAGGGACGCGGGCGCCGAGGCCGTGGTCGTGATCGAGGACGACGGTGTCGGCATGGACCCGGCCGAGCTGCGCCGGATCCTCGCGGGGGAGCCGGCCCGCTCGTCGGGCATCGGGCTGTGCAATGTGGACGACCGGCTGCGGCAGGTCTACGGAGACGACTACGGCCTGGTCATCGAGACGGGCATCGGGGCGGGCATGAAGATCACGGCCCGGATCCCCAAGTACCACGCGGGCGTGCACAAGGGTGCGAGCGCCGGCGTGTCCTGAGCTGGTGGGCCCGGTGGGCCCGGTGTCCGCGTCCAGTGCTGCCTCCGCGGCGCTCGGTGCCTCAGTCCCGGTGCAGGTGCATCGAGAGCTCAGCCGCGTCGCCCGCTCCAGTACCCCGGCGCGGATGCGTCGGCTGCTCCAGTACCTCAGTACAGATGCATCGCCAGGTGCCCGAGCGGCAGTCCCAGGCACCACGCGGGCGTCCATACCTGCTCCGACTCGTCCACGGCCGGATCCTGCGGCAGCGCCGGGGGCCAGAGCCCCGACTCGTCGCCGAGGTCGGCGGCGAGTACCTCGGTGTGCTCCAGCCACCGCCAGGTGCTCCTGGCGAGCTCCAGGTCCGGGTCGGGCCCGGTGACGTCGCACTCGAAGGCCTCACGCACGGCGATCCGTTCGCGTACCCACTGCGGCCAGGGATGGCCGTACGCCGTGCGGGACAGCCACTCGTCCAGCCGGGCCACGGTGCGGACGCCGGTGGCCGGCTCATCGGGTCCACCGCACAGATAGATCGTCAGGGCCAGCGTCGCCCGCCCCGCTCTGAACTCGAGCGAACCCGTCTCCACCAGGCCCCCGGTGCGCAGCACGTCGTCGGCCACGTACTCGGCACACAGCCAGGCCATGGGGACCGCCAGACCGCCTCCGCTGGTGCCGTTCGTACCCTCGGGCAGCACTCTCTCCACCTTCTCCCGGTCGTGCTCGGCGCGGGTCTCGAGGACGAGCCTCCACCGAGAGACACGCGTCAGGGCCGCTCTTTGCTCAACTCGAGCAGCGGATTCCGAATCCCGTGGGCATGGACCGTTGCTCCAGGGAGAGCAGATCTGCGAAGGGGCGACCGGGGCTGGAGTGAAACGTCTGAGCCGACGGGCCGCGGGCCCCACTCGTCAGGCGACGGCGGCCGGTGCGGCCGCCGCGCGGTGGTACCCGGGCAGCGACCTGGCGAGCTGACGCAGGGCGTAGTGCGAGCGCGACTTGACCGTCCCGGCGGGAATCCCGAGAGCCTGGGCGGCTTCCGCCACGCTGCGGCCCTGGAAGTAGATCTCCACCAGCACCGCTCGGTGCTCGGGGCTCAGCGACCGGACCGCGGCGCGGACGTCCAGTGCGGCGACCGCGCGGTCGGCCGGATCCGCGGGATCCGGAGTACCGGCGAGGGCGCCGTCGCCGATCTCGGCGGGTCTGGCCAGCCGGGAGCGGCGGGCGTCGATCGCCAGCCGCCGGCCCACGGTGAAAAGCCACGGCCGCATCGACTCGTAGGGCGCGGCGAACGCCTCTGGATGCTGCCAGGCCCGCACCAGGGTCTCCTGGAGAAGGTCCTCGGCGCGCTGACGGTCCCCGTACGTCAGACCGAGGAGGAAGTTGAGCAGGGCGGGGCCGTGTTCACGCTTCAGCTTCACCAGGGCACGCTCGTCGGTCGTCGCGGTTCCCATCGTCGCCGTCCCCATCGTCGTATCCCGCTTCCCGCTGGTGTGTCCGGTGGCGCCCGGACCCTCCGGTGCGCGTCCGAGCGTTCGGTGCCGTTCGGTGCGTATCCGAACGCATCGGTGTCCGGAACGACAGGCGACGCACGCCGATGTGCGCCGAGTGGTCCGCACGGGGCGGCGAATGGTGCGCCAAGCGGTCGACCGGACGATACCGGCCGGTCGGCAGGGCACCGAACTGCTCCCGGTTCCCGGCGTACCTCCGCGGCGCCTCCTGGGGAGCCGCCTCCCGGGATCCCATCCGCTCCGCGGAACCCGCCCGCGTCATCCCGGACACCGCCGCCGACAGGCGGCTCGCCGCAGGTCTCCCTAGAGTGCGGAGCATGAGTGTCAGCGCGGCGGAGCGCTCGGCCTTCACCCGGAGCGGCTTCACGGCCAAGGTGCCGGGCGGCTTCGCGATGTTCTTCGCACTGCTCGGGGTGTTCTGTGCGCTGCTCGCGCTGATCGCCCCGCTGCGCAGGCTGCTGCTGCCCGTGGTCACGTTCCTCGACCAGAACGTCGTGCCCGTCAGCGCCAACCTCGCCTACGCGGTGTTCCTGCTGCTGCTCGCCGGGGCCATCGGGGCTCGCAAGAAGGTGGCCTGGTGGCTGGTCGTCGTCTACCTGGCGCTGATCGTCGTCGCCGACGTCCTGACCGTCGCGCTCGGCCGCTACTGGGAAGTGATCCCCAATCTGCTGGTGTGCCTGGCCGCGTTCCTGCTGCTGGTCTTCGCCCGGCACGAGTTCTGCGCCGAGTCCCGGCGGGGGGCGCTGTGGCGTGCCATCGCCGTGCTGGTCGTCGGACTCGTCGCGGGTGTGCTGGTCGGCTGGGGGCTCGTCGAGCTCTTCCCCGGCACACTCGTGGCCGGACAGCGTCTGCCGTGGTCCGCCAACCGGGTGCTCGGCGGACTCGTCTCCGGTGAGCAGTTCGACGGCGCACCACCCAGGGCGCTCTTCTTCGTCCTCGGGCTCTTCGGCGCTCTGGCACTGCTGAACTCCGCCGTGACCCTCTTCCGGTCCCAGCGCATGGAAGCCGCGCTGCACGGTGACGAGGAGCCCCGTATCCGGGCGCTGCTCGGGGCCTACGGCTCCCAGGACTCGCTCGGTTACTTCGCCACCCGCCGCGACAAGGCCGTCGTCTTCGCACCGAACGGCAAGGCGGCCGTCACCTACCGGGTCGAGGCAGGGGTCGCCCTGGCCAGCGGTGACCCGGTCGGCGACAAGCAGGCGTGGGACCCGGCGATCCAGGGCTGGCTGGAGGTCGCCCGCCGCTACGCCTGGGTACCCGCCGTGATGGGTGCGTCCGAGGGCGGCGCCAGGGCGTACGCCCGGGCGGGGCTCGGCGCCATCCAGCTCGGTGACGAGGCGATCCTGTACGTCGACCGCTTCGACCTCGACGGACGTGACATGCGGGTCACCCGGCAGGCCGTGCACCGCGTCCGCAGATCCGGCGCCACCGTGCGCGTGCGGCGCCACTCCGCGCTGAGCGACGAGGAGATGGAGCGGGTCATCGACCGGGCCGACGCATGGCGGGACACCGAGACGGAACGCGGCTTCTCCATGGCGCTCGACCGGCTCGGCGACCCCGCGGACGGGGACTGCCTGCTCGTCGAGTCCTTCGACGGCGACCCGGCGGCCGGTGCCAGGCTCATCGCACTGCTCTCCTTCGTACCGTGGGGGCGGGACGGCATCTCCCTCGACGTGATGCGCCGCGATCGCGACCACGCCCCGAACGGCATCATGGAGTTCATGGTCGCCGAGCTGTGCGCGCAGGCAGCGCAGTCCGGCGTCCGCCGTATCTCCCTGAACTTCGCGGTATTCCGCGCGGTCTTCGAGGAAGGCGCCCGGATCGGCGCGGGACCCGTGCTGCGGGCCTGGCGCAGGCTGCTGCTCTTCTTCTCCCGTTGGTGGCAGCTCGAGGCCCTCTACCGTTCCAACGTCAAGTACCAGCCGTCGTGGTACCCGCGGTTCCTCTGCTACGGGGACGCGGGCGCCCTCGCCCGTATCGGCCTCGCATCGGCGATCGCCGAAGGCTTCGTCTCCGTGCCGAGCCTGCGCAGACTCCGGGGCAACGGGCGGCCGCACGGGGTCGCCGGACCCGTGGCGGGGACCGCCGGGCTGCCGGCCATCGACGCGCTGGAGCTGGCCGGGCCCGACACCGTGCGCCCGATGGGGGAGAGCCGGCTGCCGGAGCAGACCCGCATCCGCCACCGCAAGCTGGAACGGCTGCGTGCGCAGGGCATCGACCCCTACCCCGTCGGGGTCGCCGGGCCCACCGCCACGCTCGCCGCGATCCGCGCGGCCCACCCCTCGCCCACCGCACCCGGGGCGCACGCCGGCGAGCAGGCCACCGTGGCGGGGCGCGTCATGGCCGTGCGCGACTTCGGCGGGATCGTCTTCGCCGTGCTCCGTGACTGGTCGGGCGACCTTCAGGTGGCCTTCACCCGCCGGGGTTCCGGCGCAGCGGTCATCGACGGCTTCCGTGCGGAAGCCGACCTGGGCGACCACATCACCGCCACCGGTGAGATCGGCGCCAGCGACCGCGGTGAGCTCACCCTCTTCGCCACCTCCTGGCAGCTCACCGCCAAGTGCCTGCGCCCGCTGCCCGACAAGCGCCTCGGCCTCGCCGACCCCGAGGCCCGGGTCCGCCGCCGCTATCTCGACCTCGTCGCGCGGCCCGACGCCCGCGCCGTCGTACGGTCCAGGTCGGCCGCGGTCCAGGCGCTGCGCCAGGGGCTGCTGGAGCGTGGCTACCTCGAGGTCGAGACCCCGATGCTCCAGCAGATCCACGGTGGGGCCAACGCCCGTCCCTTCACCACCCACATCAACGCCTACGACCTGGACCTCTATCTGCGCATCGCGCCCGAGCTGTATCTCAAGCGGCTGTGCGTCGGCGGGCTGGAGAAGGTGTTCGAACTGGGCCGCACCTTCCGCAACGAAGGCGTCTCGTACAAGCACAACCCCGAGTTCACGATGCTGGAGGCCTACCAGGCCTTCGCCGACTACCACGTGATGCTCGACCTCGCCCGCGAACTCATCCAGGGCGCGGCCACCGCGGCATTCGGATCGCCTGTCGCCCACAAGGCGGGCCCCGACGGGAAGCTGGTCACCCACGACATCTCCGGGATCTGGCCGGTCAAGACGGTCTACGGGGCACTGTCGGAGGCACTCGGCGAACAGGTCGACGCGGACACCGAAGAGGACTCCCTGCGCAGGCTGTGCGACCTGGCGGGAGTCCCGCACACACCCGACGACACCCGGGGTGACGTGGTCCTGGAGATGTACGAGCGGCTGGTGGAGGAGAGGACCAAGCTGCCGACCTTCTACAAGGACTTCCCCACGGACGTCTCCCCGCTGACCCGCCAGCACCGGCAGGACCCGCGCCTCGCCGAGCGCTGGGACCTCGTCGCCTTCGGCACCGAGCTCGGCACCGCCTACTCGGAGTTGACCGACCCGGTGGAACAGCGCCGACGCCTCACCGCCCAGTCACTGCTGGCCGCGGGCGGCGACCCGGAGGCCATGGAACTGGACGAGGACTTCCTCGACGCCCTGGAGTACGCGATGCCGCCGACCGGAGGGCTCGGGATCGGAGTGGACCGGCTGGTGATGTTCCTGACCGGCCTCACCATCCGCGAGACCCTGCCGTTCCCGCTCGTACGCCGCCACTGAGGGGCGACCGTCGCCGCCGGGTGCGGGGGGCCGCGGCCGGACACGCAGAGAGACCGCCGCGGCGCCGCCACGACGGTTGGTCTCCTCGCGCGTTCAGCGCGAGGAGATCATGCGGGCGAAGACGACGACATTGCCGTCGTAGCCGCCGGCCCGCGAGTAGCCTCCGCCGCAGGTGATCACCCGCAGCTCCGGGCTGCCGGTGTCCCCGTAGACGCGGGCGCCCGGGAAGTTCTGCTTCGAGAACACCTCGACCCCGTAGACCTCGAAGACCGCGATCCGGCCGTCGTAGCGGGCCACCTCGATGTGCACGCCCTTCTGGAGCGCGCCGAGGCCGTAGAACACCGCAGGCCCCCCGGCGTTGTCGACATGGCCGACGATCACGGCGGTGCCCTGTGAACCGGGGGCGATGCCGTTCTGGTACCAGCCGGCGAGGTTGGTGTCCTGGGGCGGCGGTGCCTCGATCCAGCCATTGGGGTCGAGGCCGACGTCGACGATCGGTGCGTCGACCCGGATGGCGGGGATGGCGATCCGCGACGCCGGCGCGTACATCAGCGGCACCACCGCTCCGTTCGCGGCGAGTGAGTTCACCCTGCCGCGATCGTTGTCGAGCGAGGCGGCGACGGCCGGCTGGGGCGGCCCCATTCCCACGTCAACGCCGTTGCGCACCAGCGCGAGGCCGGTGAGCATGACGAGAGCCAGTACGCCCCAGGGTGAGCGCCTCCTCGACTCCGAGCCGGTGTGGTCCTGGCCCATGGTTCTCCCATCTCATCGTGTGCAGGCACGTTAAGCACCCCGCGGCGGGGCCGCGACTCGGGAGAGGCGATCGGGTGGTACGGCCACACGGGGTGACCCAAACGAGTATTTACCCATACAAGATGCCTTGTGTCCGTGACCTGCGGCTCCGTCAGATCCGGGCTGCTCCTACCGGCGTGTCGGCTCACTGGGGTGGACCAGTCCCGAAATGCGGCGAAAGTGCATTCCGGTGAGTGTTCGTCATGGAGGGCGTTGTCATCGAACTCCGGAGCACCGTTCCGGGGCGCCGTCCACTGGAGGTTCAACCATGCGTGCTTCACGCGCCATCGCGGTGAGCGTCACCGCTTGCGCGGCCATGGGGCTCACGGGGCCCGTGGTCGCCGCCACCAGCAACGGCAATGGCACCGGCCCGGGGAACATCACCCTATCGCCATCGGCGGTCCACCAGGGCGGGACCATGCACATCCAGGTCGACGGCTGCGGCCGGGGAGGCGTCGTCACGTCCAACGCCTTTCCCACCGCCAACCTGACCACGGACCGCGACCGGGGCGGGTCCTACGGCCCCAACCGTGACCAGGGCGGGAGCACCGCCGCGAACCCCAACGGGAGCACTCCCGCCGTCCCCAACAGGAACAGCGGGAATGTCAGTGGCAACAGCAGTGGGAACACCAGTGGCAATGCCAGCGGAAACGCCGCCGGTGAATCGGCCGGCAACACCGCCGTGAACGGCACCGGGAGCACCACCGCTGTCCCCAACGGCAACGCCACCCCCAACGCCAATCTGAACGTCAACGGCAATGCCAACGCGAACGGCAACGATGACGCGGCCCGCGACCACGGCACCACCAACGGCCGTGGCACCGGCAACGCGAACGGCACGGGCGCCGACGCCGAAGGTGCCGGGAACGGCAACGCCAACGGGAACGCGTCCGTCAACGGCCGCGACGACGCGGACGACAACGGGACCGGGAACAACAACGGGACCGGGGACGGCTCGGGCAACGGCAACGGTAACGGCAACGGGAACGGCAACTTCAACTTCAACTTCAATCAGAACGAGAACAGCAACGCGAATGCCAACGCCAACGCCGACGCCAACGGCCGGCGTGACCCGTTCTTCAACGACCGAGGCCGCAATAACAACTTCAACGACCGCGGCCGGGGTAACAACAACAACCGCCGGAACAACTTCAACGACCGCGGCCGGGGCGGCAACTTCGATGACCGCTTCTTCCGGGTGGGCAGCGGTGTCGCCGACGCCACGGCCCGTATCTACGACAACGCCACACCGGGGCAGTACAACCTCGCCGTCCGGTGCAATGACAACAACCGGATCGCCACCCGGACGTTCACCGTGCTGTCCGCCCGCGGCGCACAGGGTGGTATCGGTGGTTCGCACCGTCCTTCCACCGCCGAGATGGCCGTGGGTGGTGGGCTCGTCGTCGCCGCGGCTGCGGGCGGTGTCTTCTTCTTCGCCCGCCGCCGGCGTATGAGCAGCGGAAGGGTGTGACCGGTCGAACCTCCCGGTCGGCCCGAACCGCCCGTCGCCCCGAGTCCTCGTCCAGGACTCGGGGCGACGGGCTTGTGGCGGGAGTGCGGATCAGTGGAGCCGGCTGCCCGCTCTGCGGCGCAGCACGTAGAAGAGGCCGCCCGCCGCACCGGCCACCAGAACCGCACCGGTCGCGATCATGCCGGTGTTCGTCTCGCGGACACTGCCTCCGAGACCGCCCCTGACGCCCTGCGGCGAAGTCGCCGAGGTGGCCGGAGAGGTGGCTGTCGAGCTGGTGGTCGCTGCCGCGGCACCGCCCGAGATGTTCAGGTCCGTGGTCCCCGACTGCGCGCCGCAGGTGAAGGTCACCGAGTAGACGGCGCCGCGCCGGGCGTCGCGGTCGACCATCGCGGTACCTGTCATACCGGCCGGGATGGTGACGGTGTCGAAGACACCGGACGATGCCGTGGCCCGGCTGTTGCAGCCCGACACGGTCAGTGTGACCTGCCCGCCGGGGGCGACGGTCGACGGGGATACGGCGAACGAGAACGGCTGCTGTCGGGCGGAGCCCGCGGCACCGTCGCTGTCGGTGCCGGCGGCCGCGGCGGCCGGCAGGGTCAGGGCGAGGGCGGCCGCTCCCAGTAGAGCGGCGGACGCGATGGGTATCGCGCGCATGGTCTATTCCTCCGTGTCCCCGAGGAGCAGTTGCGGAACGGGTTTCCACAAAGGCAGGGAATGCACCTCGATATCCGAAACGCTAGGAGTGTCCCGCTCGTACGCGCGATCGGTGTCGGGCGAATGGGTTATTTGTGTCGCCCGAGTGGCCTACGGAAGGTTTGAGACGCCGTGTCCCCGGATCTCTCCGGTCGGCCACCCGGGCGCGGGCTCAGCCGCCGAGTTTCGGGAAGAACGCGATGAACGGCTCGGCCGTGGCGCCGATGCTCCGTCCGAACGGTGCGTCGAAGTCCCAGATGAGGAAGAGCAGGAAGGCGATCAGCGCACTGAACAGCCCCGCGAGGAGCAGTTCCCGGAAGGTCCGGCGGATCTGGAGGGTGAAGATCAGGCCCACCGTGACCACGGCACCCGTGATCAGGCCGAACCAGACCACCCCGGGCATGGTCGCCTCGATGCTGCTTCCTCTGGCGCCTCTGGCGTCGTCGACAGCGGCGACCTGGTCGACCAGAGGCTGGTACGCCTGCCCCTCGTGGTCGGTCTTCGGCACGTAGTCCGTCACATCGTTCCGCAGCCGGTCGAGCAGACGGGTGCCCTCATCGGTGAGGGAACCCTGCTCGACCATGTGCCGCCACTCGGAGTGGACCACATGGGTGGCATAGGCCTCGGCATCGGCGCGGATCTGCCTGCGCACGTCGGCCGGGTAGACCTGGGCGCGCTCGTACACCTCGTGCAGTGCCTGCGCCTCGTGGCGCACGGAGTCCTGGGCGGCGCTGCGGGCCTCCCAGACACCGGCGATGGCCAGTCCCAGCACGATGGCATAGACCACGCCGATCATCATCGTCATGTACTCGATGACGTCGGGGGTCTCCGACGGATCGTCGTCGTCGCCGACACGGCGCTGGTTGATGACGGTGATGGTCAGCACGACCGCGCAGGCCGCGGCCATGGCGATGGTGAGTACGGCCCATTCCGACACGGGCTACCTCCGGATTCAGGAGCGGGGGCGCAGAAAGGCGGCGGCGAGCACCGCGGGGGCGGTGACCAGGAGTGTGAGCGTGACGAGTGACGGTCCGCCGCGGGGCTCCTTGCGCGGAGGTTTGCGGTAGGCGGGCAGGGCGACCGGGGGCGTTGGGGCGGGCTCCGGCCGGGCGGTGGGGGAGGGAGACGGAGTGGGCGTGGGCGGTGGGGGCGGCGGCGGGGCCGGTTCGGGCTCGACGCGGGGCGCCGGAGGGGGAGGGGGAGGGGGTGGAGGTGGCGGCGGGGGTGGTTTCGGGCGTCGCGGCTCCGGTGCGGGCACGGGACCCGCCCAGCAGTCACCGGTGCCGGTGGCCGACGCGGCGGAGCTGAAGGAGTCGAAGGAGTCGGCGGAGCCGGGAGCGGGCGGGCCGCCCTGCTCGATCGTTGCGTGCGAGCAGTTGTCGGCGGTCGTGGCGGCGGCGGGCGACGGGGCCGCCAGCAGCCAGATGAGTGCGGCGGCCGAGAACAGCCGCCCGACGAGCGATCCGGACACGCCGATGAGCATGATCCGCTCATGCCCGGAACACGCCAGTACGGGTGGTGATTCGCCTGATGGAGGGGTTGTCGGCCGCTCGGGTTTGCGGCTCCGGAAGTTTTTTCCGGGCCGTTTGAACACCTGGGACGCCCCGGCCCGTACTTAGGGCCGTGAACGGCGCACCGGCGCCACAAGCGGATCAGGGCTCACGGGAGTTGACATGAATACCTGGCGGAACGCCTCGCTCGCGGTCACCGCGACAGCCGTACTCGCGCTGACGACGGCGTGCGGTCAGGAACAGGGCACGACAACACCCGGTCAGGCCGTCGCCGCACAGCCGGCGGGTCAGCAGCAGGCCGCCGACGGATACGGCTCGGGCTACGGATCGTCCGCCGGCAGCTCCGCGGCCCCTGGTGGCTCCGCGGCCAAGACCGCCGGACAACTCGCCGTCCTGGAGAGCAAGAAGCTCGGCGAAGTCCTCACCGACAGCGAGGGCTACACGCTCTACCGCTTCGAGAAGGACACCGCCACCCCGCCGAAGTCCAACTGCAACGGTGACTGCGCGAAGGCCTGGCCGGTCGTGGCCGCGGGCGACGTGACCGCCGCGCCCGGTACCAACGCCTCCCTGATCGGCGAGGTCACCCGTGACGACGGTACCAAGCAGCTGACCATCGGTGGCTGGCCGATGTACCGCTACGCCAAGGACACCAAGCCCGGCGACATCAACGGCCAGGGTGTGGGCGGCACCTGGAACGCCTCTGCCCCTGACGGCAAGAAGGCCTCCGCGGGTGGGGGTGGCGCGGCTGGTGAAGGCGGCCAGCCCGCCGACCTCGCCGGTCTCTCCGTCCGCAAGGACCCGAAGCTCGGCGAGATCGTCGTCGACAAGAACGGTATGACCGTCTACCGCTTCATGAGGGACTCGGCCTGGCCGATGAAGACGGCCTGCACGGGCTCCTGCCTGGAGAAGTGGCCGGTTGTGGCGCCGGTCGACAAGAACGACACCGAGGGCATCATCAAGAAGGGCTTCGTCACCTTCGACCGTCCCGACGGAGTCAAGCAGCAGACCATCGACTGCTGGCCGATCTACACCTACTCCGGTGACTCCAAGCCCGGTGACACCGAGGGCCAGGGCGTGGGTGGCACCTGGTACGCCGTCTCGCCCCAGGGCAAGCCGGTCGGAGCGCCCAAGTAACCATCCCCACGCGGCGTTCCGGCCCTTCGGCCCGCCGTCATGCGCCCCAACGCATGACGGCGGGCCGCCCTGCATAATGGCGTGAAGTCGGTGGCACACCTACGGAACGCAGGCGGATCATCAGCAGCACCCCAATAGAACACAGGCACAACACCGGCGGCTCGCCGACGAGACACAGACGGCACACAGACGGGCCGGCTGCACGTGCCAGCGACATGTGTGACCAAGAACGGACCGGTAATTTCCGTTTCTGCTCGCTCTCTTGGCGGTCGATCAGTAGCCTCGGCTCGAACACCGGCCTTCAATATGGCCGTACGTCCCGTGGCGACTTGTTGGAGACATCAATGGAGCGTCCCGCCTGGGCCCCACCGGGCATCGACATATCGGTGCCCAGTGTGTCCCGTATCTACGACTACTATCTGGGCGGTTCGCACAACTTCGAGGTCGACAGGGAAGCCGCGCGCAAGGCCATGGAGTTCGTTCCCGGCCTCCCCAAGATCATGCAGGCCAACCGGGCCGTGATGCGGCGGGCGGTGCGCTTCGCCGTCGGTGAGGGCGTCACCCAGTTCCTCGACATCGGCTCCGGCATCCCGACCTTCGGCAACGTTCACGAAGTGGCTCAGGAGGCCAGCCCCGGGGCGCGCGTGGTGTACGTCGACCACGACCCGGTGGCCGTCGCCCACAGCCGCGCCGTGCTGGAGGGCAATCACGAGGCCGACATCGCCGGTGCCGATCTGCGCAAACCCTGCGACATCCTTGACAGCCCCGAGGTCACCCGGCTTCTCGATCTCGACCGGCCCGTCGCGCTGCTGCTGGTCTCCGTGCTCCACTTCATCGAGGACTCCGACGAACCCCACCGCGCGGTGGCCGAGCTGCGCGAGGCACTCGCGCCCGGCAGCCTGCTCCTGGTCACCCACGCCTCCTACGACGGTATCCCGGTCGACAAGGAGCGGGTGGGCGGTGCGGTCGACGTCTACAAGGACATCCGCAACCCGCTGGTCATGCGGACCAGCGAGGAGGTAGCGCGGTTCTTCGACGGATTCGAACTCGTCGAGCCCGGACTGGTGTCGATGGCCAAGTGGCGCCCCGACACCCCGGCCGAGCAGGAGGACCCGTACGCCTTCTCCGGCTACGCAGGGGTGGGGCGCAAGGCGTGAACCTGCCGTCACAGGCGACGGGCTCAGCGGCTGAGCCGGACTGCCTCGAGGACAGACTCCAGCGGTTCGCCACCATCTGGAGCCGGGCGATCTTCCCGGTCACGGCCACATCGCTGACCCGGGCCGAATTCGAACAGCATCTGCTGCCACTGGCACGGAAGCTGCGCGACGCGCTGCACGCGCGCCCTTCCGGCACGGCCGCCAACGCCGCGAGCACCGCCGCGCAGACGGTCGGCGGGGCCCTCGTCGACGCCCACTGCACCGACCCGGACGCGCTCAGCCGCACGCTCGGCGTCGTGGACGCCTACCTCGTCCTGTACTGCGGGAACGACCAGGAGCCCGCCGAGGACAGCCGTGCCCGCTGTGCGCGGCTCCAGCACTCCATCGCCGCCGGATACGCCCGGGCGCTGCGCGAGCGCACCTTGAGCGAGCAGGAGGCCATCGCACGCTCGGCGCTCTCGGCCCGCAGCGACGCGATGGAGGCGCTGCACGCGACCGAGACGCGTTTCCGCGCCGTGTTCGAAGGGGCGGCGATCGGCATCGGCATCGCCGATCTCGACGGCAACGTACTGGAGGTCAACGACACCCTCACGAGGATGTTCGGCGGGCTCGAGCACCATGTGCGGGGCCGCAAGGTCAACGAGTGGGTGCACCCCGAGGACCGGCCCAACGTCTGGGACCTGCACGAGGAACTCATACGCGGCGAGCGTGAGCACTTCCGGGTCGAGAAGCCCTTCTACCGCAACGACGGCACCGTGCTGTGGACCAATCTCACGGTGTCGCTGCTGCGGGACGCCGAGGGCAGGCCCAAGTACCAGCTCGCCCTGATCGAGGACACCACCGAGCGGCGGCTGCTCAACCTCCGGCTGCGGTACGAGGCCACCCATGACGCGCTCACCGGTCTGCCCAACCGCACACTGTTCTTCGAGCGCCTCGAGAAGGCGCTGACCGCGGGGGAGGGGAACCGCTTCGGGCTCTGCTATCTCGACCTGGACGGCTTCAAGGCCATCAACGACAGCCTGGGCCACGCGGCCGGGGACCGGCTGCTCGTGGAGATTGCCGACCGCCTGCAGAGCTGCGCCACCGCGCCCGGCGAGATGGTGGCCCGGCTCGGCGGCGACGAGTTCGTGGCGCTGACCACCGGAAGGGACACGGGGCACGAGACCCGTGAACTGGCCGGGCGGATCCTCGGCGCACTGGCCACTCCCGTGATGCTCGACGGGCGCGAGATCAGGGTCCGGGGCAGTATCGGCATCGTCGAGGGAGCCGCGGGGGAACGTACCCCGGCCGAGGTGCTGCGCAGCGCCGACATCACCATGTACCGGGCCAAGTCCGCGGGCGGCAACCGCTACGAGTTCGCCGATCCCGAGGCCGACGCCCGCGCGATCACCCGGCACGGGCTGACCACGGCGCTGCCCGCGGCGCTGGAGCGCGGTGAGTTCTTCATCGAGTACCAGCCCCTGGTCCGACTCGGCGACGGCGGTGTCCACGGGGCCGAGGCGCTGGTGCGCTGGTGCCATCCGCAGCACGGTGTGCTCAGCCCCGACCGCTTCATCCCACTCGCCGAACACACCGGGCTCATCGTGCCGCTGGGCCGCTGGGTGCTCCAGGAGGCCGCACGGCAGGCACGCTTCTGGCACGATCAGTTCCCGCTGGACAGCGGCGCCCGGCCGCTGCGGATCAATGTGAACCTCTCCCCGGCCCAGCTGCACCACCCCGGACTGGTCTCGGACACCGTGGACGCCCTGGAGCGCTCGGGCCTGGAGCCGGGAGCGCTGTGTCTCGAGGTCACCGAGTCGGCCCTGATCGGCGCGGACGAGGACCTCCTCAAGCCGCTGCGGCAACTGGCGGAGATGGGCGTCGACATCGCCCTCGACGACTTCGGCACCGGCTACTCGAATCTGGCCAGTCTGCGGCGGCTCCCGGTGAGCATCCTCAAGCTGGACCGCTCCTTCACCCAGGGCATGCAGCAGCACCCCGCGGACCCCGTCGACATCAAGATCGTCGAAGGCATCGTCTCGCTGGCCCACAGCCTTGAACTCGCTGTCACGGTCGAGGGCGTGGAGACCGGCGCGCAGGCCGAGCAGCTGCGCGAGCTGGGCTGTGACACGGCCCAGGGCTGGTACTACGCCCGCCCGGGCCCACCGGACCGGCTGCACGCACTGTCCCTGGCGGACGCGGTGTGACGGTCCGTACCGCCCTCGGGCGGTCCGTGCCCGCGCCGGTGTGGCCCGGGCGCGGCGGCGCGGCCCGGACCCTGCAGCCGACGGCAGCCCGGTCAGTACGGGAGTTCATCCCGGGCCGCACCGGCCATCGCGCCTCGGCGGGCGCGGGTGACGCGGGTGAGGACCGAGCCATCGGCTCAGTCCCGCACGCCCGGGCCCGCCCCCTGCTGTCCGTGCGAACTCAGCAGCATCCGCTGAAGCTCCCGCGCGGCCCGGGGCGGAGCCACATCGCTGCGGTGCGCCAGGGCGATGGTCCGCCGCAGCCCCGGCGGGGCCAGTGCCGTCACCCGCAGGTCCCGGCCGGAGCGCGCCGCGACCATGCGCGGCACCACCGTCACGCCAAGCCCTGCCCGTACGAAGCCGAGCACGGCGTCCATCTCGCCGCCCTCCACTGTGAAGGTCGGCTCGAAGCCGGCCGCCCGGCAGGCGGCCACGGTCAGCTCCCGCAGGTCGTAGCCGTGCCGGTACATCACCATCGGTACGTCCTGGAGCGCGGTGATCCGCAGGGGCCCCGCCCCCCGGGCTCCGCCCAGGCGCAGCTCCGGAGCGGAGACCACCACGAGGTCCTCCTCCAGCAGTCGTACCGTCGTCAGGGACGGCGCCGGGGTCGGCAGCGGCAGCACCACCAGCGCCAGGTCGAGCGCGCCGCGCGCCAGCTCCCGTACGAGATCGTGTGAGCCACCCTCGTCGATCAGCAGCTCGATGCCCGGGTGACGGTCGTGGAAGGCCCGCAGCACATCCGGCAGCAGGCCCGTGCAGACGCTCGGCGTCGCTCCGAGCCTGACCCGCCCGCGCCGCAGCTGGGCCAGCTCCTGCACCTCGTGCCGGGCCGTGTCCGCGTCCGCCAGGATCCGCCGGGCCAGCGGCAGCAGTACCTCGCCCGCGTCGGTGAGCGCGATGTTGCCGCGGGCCCGGCTGAAGAGCTCCGCACCCAGCTCCTTCTCCAGCGCACGGATCTGCTGGGACAGCGACGGCTGCGCGACGTGCACCCGCTCGGCGGCACGGGTGAAGTGCCGGGCCTCCGCCACGGCCACGAAGTACTGAAGCTGCTGGAACTGCACACCACCACGATACGCGGTGATAGGTGTCGCCTATGGAGATGAGCGGATCCATGTCTTGGACCTCTCGTACCTGTCGGTCCTAGCGTCGTGGGCATGGCTCTGGCAACGCGGACGGGCCGTCGCCCGTCCATGACGCGCACGCTCTGGCGATCGACCGTCGGCAAGAAGACGGTCATGGCCCTGACCGGCCTGATCATGCTCGGCTATCTGGTCGCCCATATGCTCGGCAACCTCAAGATCTTCTTCGGCCGGGGCGAGTTCAACGGCTACGCCCACTGGCTGCGCACCCTGGGCGAGCCACTGCTGCACCACGAGTGGGCCCTGTGGGCGCTGCGCGTGGTACTGCTCGCTGCCGTCGTGCTGCACGGGGTCTCGGCGTACCAGCTCAGCAGGCGCGACATCAGTGCCCGCCCGGAGAAGTACGTCCACAAGCGCCGCCGGGCGAGCTACGCCACCCGCACCATGCGCTGGGGCGGGGTCATCCTCGGGCTGTTCATCGTCTGGCACCTGCTGGACCTGACCACGCTGACCGTCAACGAGAACGCCCAGCACGGCCGCCCCTACGAGAACGTCGTCGCGAGCTTCTCCACCTGGTACGGCAACACCGTCTACCTGACCGCGATGCTCGCACTCGGCCTGCACGTCCGGCACGGCTTCTGGAGCGCCGCCCAGACCCTCGGCGCGGGCAACGCGAACCGCGACCGCATCCTCAAGACCGCCGCCAACGCCCTCGCGCTGGTGCTGACGGCGGGCTTCGTCTCGGTACCCGTCGCCGTGATGACGGGACTGGTGAACTGACATGCGCAACCACGACGACACCCGCTCCCCCTACGAAACCGGCGCCCCGATCGCCGACACCATGGCACCGGACGGACCCATCGCCGAGCGCTGGGACCGCCGCCGCTTCGAGGCAGGACTGGTCAACCCGGCCAACCGCCGCAAGCACACCGTCATCGTCGTCGGCACCGGACTCGCGGGCGGCTCCGCCGGAGCGACCCTCGCCGAACAGGGCTACCACGTCGTCCAGTTCTGCTTCCAGGACTCGCCCCGCCGCGCCCACTCCATCGCCGCCCAGGGCGGTATCAACGCCGCCAAGAACTACCGCAACGACGGCGACTCCGTGCACCGCCTGTTCTACGACACCGTCAAGGGAGGCGACTTCCGCGCCCGAGAGTCCAACGTCCACCGGCTCGCGCAGATCTCCGTCGAGATCATCGACCAGTGCGTGGCCCAGGGCGTCCCGTTCGCTCGTGAATACGGCGGCCTCCTCGACACCCGCTCCTTCGGCGGTGTCCAGGTCTCCCGCACCTTCTACGCCCGCGGCCAGACGGGGCAACAGCTCCTGCTCGGCGCCTACCAGGCGCTGTCCCGGCAGATCGCCGCGGGCAGGGTCGAGATGCATCCGCGCACCGAGATGCTCGACCTGATCGTGGCCGACGGCCGGGCCAGGGGCATCGTGGCCCGCGATCTGATCACCGGCAAGGTCGACACATACTTCGCCGACGCCGTGGTGCTCGCCACCGGTGGCTACGGCAATGTCTTCTATCTGTCGACCAACGCCATGAACTCCAACGCCACGGCCGTCTGGCGGGCCCACCGGCGCGGGGCGTACTTCGCCAACCCCTGCTTCACCCAGATCCACCCCACGTGCATCCCGCGCACCGGCGACCACCAGTCCAAGCTGACCCTGATGAGCGAGTCGCTGCGCAACGACGGCCGCATCTGGGTGCCCAAGGCCGGGGGCGACCGGCGTCCGGCCGACGAGATCCCCGAGGACGAGCGCGACTACTACCTGGAGCGCGTCTACCCCTCCTTCGGCAACCTCGTGCCCCGCGACATCGCCTCGCGCGCCGCCAAGAACGTCTGCGACGAGGGCAGGGGCGTGGGCCCGGGCGGCCAGGGCGTGTACCTCGACTTCGCCGACGCGATCCGCCGCATGGGACGGGAGAAGGTCGAGGAGAAGTACGGCAACCTCTTCGACATGTACGAGCGGATCACCGCGGAGAACCCGTACGAGGTGCCGATGCGGATCTACCCGGCCGTGCACTACACGATGGGCGGCCTGTGGGTCGACTACGACCTCCAGACCACGATCCCCGGGCTCTTCGCCATCGGCGAGGCCAACTTCTCCGACCACGGCGCCAACCGGCTCGGTGCGTCCGCTCTGATGCAGGGCCTCGCCGACGGCTATTTCGTGCTGCCGTCGACCATCGGCGACTACCTCGCCCGCAACCCGCACCAGGACAAGGTCACCGGCGAACACCCCGTCGTCCAGGAAGCGCTGACCTTGACACGCGATCGGCTCACCAGGCTGCTGACCGTCGACGGGGACCGCACCCCCGACTCCTTCCACCGCGAACTCGGCGGACTCATGTGGGAGTTCTGCGGCATGGCTCGCACGGAGGCGGGCCTGCGCAGGGCACTGGAACGCATCCCACAGATCCGCGAGGAGTTCTGGCGGCGGATCAAGGTCCCGGGAACCGGCGAAGAGTTCAACCAGTCGCTGGAGAAGGCCAACCGGATCGTCGACTACCTGGAGCTCGCCGAGCTGATGTGCCTCGACGCACTCCACCGCACCGAGTCGTGCGGCGGCCACTTCCGCGAGGAGTCCCAGACCCCGGACGGCGAGGCGGCACGCCGGGACGAGGAGTTCTCGTATGCCGCCGCCTGGGAGTTCACCGGCACCGGCAAGCCCCCTGTCCTGCACAAGGAAGACCTTGTGTTCGACTACGTCCACCCCACCCAGCGGAGCTACGCATGAAGCTCGAACTACGCGTCTGGCGGCAGCAGAACACCGGCGCACCGGGCGCCATGGCCACTTACGAGGTGGACGGGATCTCACCGGACATGTCGTTCCTGGAGATGCTCGACACCCTCAACGAGGAACTCATCCTGCGCGGGGAGGACCCCGTCGCCTTCGACCACGACTGCCGCGAGGGCATCTGCGGTGCCTGCTCCCTGGTCATCAACGGCGATGCGCACGGACCGGAGCGCACCACCACCTGCCAGCTCCACATGCGCGCCTTCGAGGACGGCGACACGATCGACGTCGAGCCCTGGCGGGCCTCGGCCTTCCCGGTGGTCAGGGACCTGGTGGTGGACCGCTCGGCGTTCGACCGGATCATCCAGGCAGGCGGGTATGTGTCCGTACCCACGGGAGCCGCACCGGAGGCCCATGCCACCCCGGTTCCCAAGGCCGACGCCGACCACGCCTTCGAGCACGCGGAGTGCATCGGCTGCGGAGCGTGTGTGGCGGCCTGCCCCAACGGCTCGGCGATGCTGTTCACCTCGGCGAAGGTCAACCACCTCAATGTGCTCCCTCAGGGGGAACCGGAGCGCGAGACCCGGGTGCTCGGCATGGTGGCGGCCATGGACGAGGAGGGCTTCGGCGGCTGCACGCTGGCGGGGGAGTGTGCGACGGCCTGCCCGAAGGGGATTCCGCTGCCGTCGATCGCGGCGATGAACAGGGAGTGGCTGCGGGCGGTGCGCGGGAAGGGGCGCTGAGCGCCGCCCCACCCGCTTCGGCGCGCGGGAACGGCCCGGAGCTGATCTGCTGGATGGTGGGGGATGTTTGCCCCGTTCCCGGGAGAGATCCAGATGAGCACATACCGAGTCGCGCAGGTCGCCACCGCGGGCGGACCCTTCGAACTCGCCGAGCGCGAGGTGCCGCAGCCCGGTCCCGGACACGTACGGATCGCCGTGGACGCCTGCGGGATCTGCCGCAGCGATGCCATGTTCGTGAACGCCGCGCTACCCGGTGTGGGCTTTCCCGTGGTCCCGGGCCATGAGATCGCCGGCCGTGTCGAGGTCCTGGGCGACGGCACCGAGGACCAGGGCTGGCAGGCCGGGGACCGGGTGGCCGTCGGCTGGTTCGGCGGCAGCTGCGGGCACTGCACTCCCTGCCGTCAGGGCGACTTCGTCGTCTGCGACAACCTCAAGGCGCCCGGCTGGGCCTACGACGGGGGCTACGCGGAGGCGGTGATCGTGCCGGCCGGAGCCCTGGCCCGGATTCCCGGCTCGCTGACCGCGGCCGATGCGGCCCCGCTGGCCTGCGCGGGCGTGACCGTCTTCAACGGTCTGCGGCGGAGCTCCGCCCGGCACGGAGACCTGGTCGCGGTCCTGGGCATCGGCGGGCTGGGGCACCTGGCGGTGCGGTACGCGGTCGCGATGGGCTACGAGACCGTGGCGATCGCCCGCGGCGCCGCCAAGTCCGACTTCGCCAAGCAGCTCGGCGCCCACCACTACATCGACAGCACCGCGGGCATGTCCGTCGCAGACGCCCTCCAGTCCCTCGGGGGCGCCAAGGTGGTACTGGCCACCGCGGCCAACTCCGCCGCCATCGCGGCGACCGTCGACGGTCTCACGCACCGCGGCGAACTGGTCGTGATCGGCGCGGACTCGGAGCCGCTGGGCATCAACCCGGCCCAGCTGATCATGCGTTCCAGGACCGTTCGCGGCCATGCTTCCGGCACCGCGCAGGACATCCAGGACACCATGGAGTTCAGCGCCCTGCACGGGATCCGCCCGATGATCGAGGTCCTTCCGCTGAACCGGGCGGGTGAGGCGTACGACAAGATGCTCTCGGGCGCCGCTCGGTTCCGTATGGTGCTCACGACCGGCTGACACACCGTCTTGATGCGGATCTGATCTATGACCACGGGATTCACCACCACGGCACAGGACCTGCTGATCATCGCCATGGACGCGGAGCCCGGCCGCTCCGTGGAACACGGCGACTTCTCCCTCGCCCTGGCGGGCGCCGAGGCGATCGACCTCATCGGCGCCGGGGCCGTCACCCTGGACGGCGATCGTCTCGTGCCAGGCGACCGCCCCACCGCCGCCGACGCCCTGCTGGACCAGGCCGCGGAGTCACTCGTCCGTGAGCAGCCGTACGAGTCGGTGGACGACTGGCTCTGGCGCAGAGGCCGGGGCCTTTCCGCGGCCTACCTGGCGGCCCTCGAAGCGGACGGGCTGCTGAGTCGGGCTCGCCGCCGAGGGGTGACCTTCCGCGCCGGACGCGTCGAGCTGGCCGATTCACCGGCCCGTCGCGATGCCGTGGACCGCTGGGTGTCGGACGAGCCCGTGCTGGCCGCCCTCGCGGCGGCGGTCCGGATCCAGCACCACACCACCGACATCGCAGACACCTCCGACACCGGTTCCGGTGCCGATGTACCGAGCACGGGCGATGACGCAGTGGACACCGTGCTCGCCGCCGTCTACGGAGCGCTGACGGAGCTGGAAGCGCTGCGGCAGCGGCGCGCCGTCGAGCAGGCCGCCTTCGACAACATCTGGCGCGGCCAATGAGGGCGTAGCGCCACTCGTCGCATTACTCCACGAGGGGCAATTAGGGCGCCGGGAGGTGTCCGGGGCCGGGGCAGCGCGCACATAGACACATGGGCGGGACATGACCGGGCCGGTCGTGTCCTGCTTCCGCATGACCCCCCGTGAGCAACGAACGCGCGTCATCCCGGAGCGGAGTGGTACACAATGGCCGAAGCGGGCGATGCAATCCTCTGTCCGTTCGACTTCAGCGAAGCCCTGGATTTCGACCCCTCCCTCGCGGAGCTGATGGCCCAGGGCCCCATCACCCGGATCCGGCTGCCGTACGGCGACGGAGAGGCCTGGCTCGTCACCGGGTTCGAGGGTGTGAAGCAGGTGACCACTGATCAACGCTTCAGTCGCGCGGGGATCATGCAGCACGACTATCCGCGGCTGACGCCGGAGCCGATCGTCTCCCCGGAGTCGATCAACGTGATGGACCCGCCGCGCAGCAGCCGGCTGCGACGGCTGGTGTCCCACGCGTTCACCCGGCAGCACGTCGAACAGATGCGGATGTCCATCGTCGAGCTCGCGGACGAGCTGCTCGACGAGATGGCGGAGCAGGGGCCGCCCGCGGACCTCGTGCAGCACCTGTCGAACCGGTTGCCCCAGCACACCATCTGTGAGGTGCTCGGCATCCCACGCGACGAGCGGGCCCAGATGCAGGGCTACGCCCAGCGGCTGCTCTCCACCGAGGAGGACAGCCAGCAGACCGAGGCCAGCGCCAAGGCGTCACTGCGGTCCTACTTCGACCAGCTCGTGAAGGAACGGCGGCACACTCCGGGCAACGACCTGATCAGCGCGCTGGCCGCGGCGCAGGACGGCGAGGACGCCCTGGACGACCAGGAACTGACCGTGATGGCGCTGACCTTGCTGCTCAGCGGTCACGACACGGGTTCCTGTCAGATCAGCAACGTCTCGTACCTCCTGCTGACCCACCCCTGGCTGCTGGAGCGGGTCAGGAACAAGCCGGACAGCCTGCCGGCCGTCATCGACGAACTGCTCCGCTACATCCCGTTCCGCAAGGGGGTCGGCATCCCCCGCGTGGCGCTGGAGGACGTGGAGATGGGCGGGGTGAAGATCCGGGCGGGCGACTTCGTCCATGTGTCGTACCTGACGGCGAACCGCGACCCGGAGCGCTTCACGAACCCCCACACCGTCGACCCGGACCGCCCCAACGTGCCGCATATGACCTTCGGCTGGGGCGGCCACCGCTGCATCGCCGTCCCGTTGGCGATGGCCGAGCTGGAAGTGGCGATCGGACGACTCCTCGAGCGCTTCCCCGGGCTGCGCCTCGCCATCCCTGCGCCGGACGTGCGCTGGGACACGGAGACCATCAGGCGCTTCCCGGTCGAACTGCCGGTGGCCTGGTAGCCACCTCGCACGCAGCACCGGCCCGCGGCCTAGAACTCCGGGAACTCCCCGGACACGCCGAGGGCCGGTGCCACCGCCCTCCAGATCGCCGACTGGGCCGAGTCCAGGGTCACCCGAGGGTCCCCCAGCATCAGCCGGATGCCGAAACCGTCGCACAGCGCGAGCAGCAGGGTGGCCGTCGCGTCCACGTCGAAGGCCGCGAACTCGCCGGAGTCGACACCCCGCCGCAGCGCGCTACCGACCCAGGTGTGCAGCTGGTCGTAGAGGTCGACGGCGAACTTCTGCGTGGTGTCGTCCCGCAGGGCCCGCACCCACAACTCCTGCCACAGACGCCAGTCCTGTCTGAGTACCGGGTCGGTCGGCAGGAGACTGTGCAGGATCCGCGCCAGGATCACCGAGGCGGGCACGGAGTCGGCGTCCCGTTCGAGTTCCGTGCTCGTATGGGCGAACGAGTGCGTCATCGCCTCAGTGAACAGCTTCTCGCGGTTCTCGAAGTGGTAATGCAGCAGCGCCGTCGAGACGCCCGCGTGCTCCGCAACCATGCGCATGCGGATCTTCTCGAAGCCGACCTCGGCGATCACTTCGCACGCCGCGGACAGGATCCGCTCACGTGTTTCGCGAGTGCGTTCGGCCATTGCCACGTGGGTACTCCCTGAGGTCGGTCCTGTGGTGCGGTCTCGGCGCCGGGCCGCGCCATGGGTCCGTGCGGCGCCACCTCCCATCTTGGCGCATCGACGCCGGTGGCGGACCCGGGGACGGCGAGGTCTACCGGTAGGCGTGGAAGCCCCGGCCCGACTTGCGACCGAGCAGCCCCGCCTCGACCATCCGGGACAGCAGGGGCGGCGGAGCGTACAGGGGCTCCCGGAACTCCTCATACATGGACTCCGCGATCGCCCGGGTGGTGTCGAGGCCGATCAGATCGGTCAGCGCCAGTGGGCCCAGCGGATGCGCGCAGCCCAGGGTCATCGCACGGTCGATGTCCTCGACCGAGGCCGTCCCGGCCTCCGCCATCCGGACGGCCGCAAGCATATAGGGCACCAGCAGCGCATTGACGATGAACCCGGACTTGTCCCTGGCCCGTACGACCTGCTTGCCGAGCACGCCGTCGGTGAAGGCCTCGGCGCGCAGGACGGTCTCGTCGGAGGTCAGCAGGGACGGCACCAGCTCGACCAATGGCAGGACGGGCACCGGGTTGAAGAAGTGGAGGCCGATCACCTGTTGTGGCCGCGAGGTGGCCGCCGCGAGCCGGATGACCGGAATGGAGGAGGTGTTGGTGGCCAGTACGGCGTCCGGGTTCTTCACCACCGCGTCCAGCCGGCTGAACACCTCCACCTTGACGCCCGCGTCCTCGGCGACCGCCTCCACGACCAGATCCCGGTCCGCCAGCAGGTCCAAGCCGTCGACGACGGCGATCCGGGCCAGTGCCGCGTCCCGCTCGGCAGCGGACAGCTTGCCCTTGTCCGCGGCGCGCCCCAGGGATTGAGCGATCCGCGCCCTGCCGGATTCGGCGGCGGCGGCGCCCGACTCGGCCACCACGACGTCCAGTCCCGCCCGCGCACACACCTCGGCGATCCCGGACCCCATCAGTCCGCATCCCACGACGCCGACCCGTTCGATGGGTGGCTGCCCGGTTCCGGCCATCGGTCTCCTCCTGTGTGGTGTTCGTGGTGTTCGTGACGCGGTCCTTCGCGTGCGCGTGGTCTCGCGCGAAGAACGCTCCTGTGCGCCGCGGGTCGTCCGCGTCGTCGTGCGGGGTCGGCCGGTGAAGGGATGGCGGAACCGGTGTGGGGTACGGAGCGGGAGTCCGGAACCCACACCGGCCGCGACCACGGCTGCCGCCGTCAGCCGGTCGGCAGCTGCAGCACCCCGGTGCCGCGCTTGACCAGCTCACCCGCGATGATCAGGCGCTGGATCTCGGAGGTGCCTTCCCAGATGCGGTCGACGCGCAGCTCGCGGTAGAGACGCTCGACCGGGTAGGAGCGGTCGTAGCCCCGTCCTCCGAAGATCTGCACACAGCGGTCGATGACCCGGCCGGCCGCCTCGCTCGCCGAGAGCTTGGCGATGGCCGCCTTGGCGTGCAGCGTCTTGCGGTCGGACAGCCCCGCGTCCACTTCCCAGGCGACCTGGTGGGTGTAGGCGCGGTTGACGGCGATGTCGACGGCGCAGTCGGCGAGCATGCCCTGGATGAGCTGGAAGTCCGCGATGCGGGAGCCGAACTGGCGGCGCTCCACGGCCCAGTCGCGGGCCAGCTCCAGCGCACGCTCGGCGGCGCCGGTGGTACGGGCCGCGATCATCAGGCGTTCCTCGGTGAACCAGGAGCGGGTGATGTCGTAGCCGTTGCCGATCCCGCCGAGCACCGCGTCCTCGCCGACGTGCACGTCGCTGAAGGTGAACTCGGGGTGCTCGTACACGAAGGTGTGCATGAACCGCGGCACCCGGGTCATCTCGATGCCCGGAGTGTCCTTGTCGACCAGGAACAGGGTCGGGGCCCGCTCCTCGCCGGCAGCCGCCAGCACGATCATGAAGTCCGCGTGGTCCCCGACCGTCACGAACCACTTCTCGCCGTTGAGGACCCAGCCCCCGCTGGTGCGCGTCGCGGTCGTCTTCAGGTTCTGCGGGTCGGATCCCGCCTCGGGTTCGGTCACGGCGTAGCAGTCCCGGCGTGCGCCCCGGATGACCGGGACGAGATAGCGCTCCCGCTGCTCGGGGGTGCAGAAGCGCAGCGCGTTTGCGGGCCGCCACACCATGTCCCACAGCGCTCCGGTCAGCCGGCCCAGCTCCTCCTGGACGGTTGCCTGCTCCAGGATGGAGAGCCCGGCACCGCCCCACTCGGCGGGCATGTTGACGGCCTGGAGCCCGCTGGCCAGTACGGCGTCGCGGACCTCGGCGTGGGCGGCGGGCGGCAGCCCGTTGTTCTCCTCGCAGTCGAGCTCGTACTTCATGATGAACTCGGTGAGCTCGCGGGCGGAGCCCCGCAGCTCTTCCTGACGGGCGGTGAGACGGAAGTCCATGGCAGTCCTCGGGGGTTCGGTGGCCTAGGGCGACGGTGCGGAGCGGTGCGGAGCGGTGCGGAGTGGGCGGGTGGTGTGCGGGGTCAGGAACCGGACGGGGGCAGTGCGAGCGCCCGGGTGCCGCGTTTGATCAGCTCGTTGGCGATGATCAGGCGCTGGATCTCGGAGGTGCCCTCCCAGATGCGGTCGACGCGCAGCTCGCGGTAGAGACGCTCGACCGGGTAGGAGCGGTCGTAGCCGCGTCCTCCCAGGATCTGGAGGCAGCGGTCGACGACCCGGCCGGCCGCCTCGCTGGCCGCCAGCTTCGCCGTGGACGCCTTGGCGTGCAGCGTCTTGCGGTCCGTGTGCGGCTGGTCGGCCTCCCAGGCGACCTGGTGGGTGTAGGCGCGGTTGACGGCGATGTCGACGGCGCAGTCGGCGAGCATGCCCTGGATGAGCTGGAAGTCCGCGATGCGGGAGCCGAACTGGCGGCGTTCCAGGGCCCAGTCACGGGCCAGCTCCAGCGCACGCTCGGCCGCGCCCACGGTGCGCGCGGCGATCATCAGCCGCTCGTCCGTGAACCACTCCTTCGTGAGCTCGTAGCCCTGTCCGACACCGCCGAGGACATCCTCGTCGGGCACGAACACATCGGTGAGCACGAACTCCGGGTGCCCGTTGACCGCAGAGTGCATGAAATGCGGCACCCGGGTCATCTCCACCCCGGGGGCCTGCTTGTCCACGAAGAAGAGCGTCGGCTCGCGGTCCGGGCCCGCATCGGCCTGTACGAGCAGGAAGTCCGCGATGTCCCCGCAGGTCACAAACCACTTCTCGCCGTTGAGCAGCCAGCCGCCCGCGGTCCTCGTGGCCGTGCTCGTACCCGACGACGGATCCGAGCCCGCGCCCGGCTCCGTCACCGCGAAGGCGTCGAACCGCTCACCCCGGATGACGGGCAGCAGATACTTCTCGCGCTGCGCCTCGGTGCCGTAGGCGAGGACGTTGGCGGGCCGCCAGGGGATGTCCCACAGACAGTTGGTGACCTTTCCGAACTCCTCTTCCACGATGACCTGGTCCAGCAGCGAGAGACCTGCACCTCCCCATTCGGCGGGCATGTTGATCGCGTAGACACCGGCGTCGATCGCCGCCCGGGTCAGTTCGCGTACGGTCTCGGCGGGCAGCGGACCGCCCGCCTCTTCGGACTGGTTCTCGTAGCGCATCAGCAGCCGGGTGTACTCGGCGGCCCGCTCCTTGAGCCGGGCCTGCTCGGGGGTGTAGCGGTAGTCCATGAGCGCCTCCTCGGAGGAGAGTTGGTGGAGTGGGCGGTGCGGTGTGTCGGTGTGAAGGTCTGTCGGTGTGTCGGTGTGGTGCGGGCCGGTCAGGCGAGTACGGCCCGGGCGTCCAGAGCCAGTACGCCGTCCGGACGGACCAGCAGGGGGTTGATCTCGAGCTCGGCGATCTCCGGATGGGCCGCCGCCACCTCGGTGATCAGGGCGATGACCTCGGCGGCGGCGGTCACGTCGACGGCCGGCCGGCCGCGTACCCCCGCGAGCAGCCCCGCCGTGCGCAGCCCGCGCATCAGCCGGCCCGCGCGAACCGCGGGCACCGGGGCCAGGGAGAACGCCACATCGTGCAGCGTCTCGGTGAAGAGCCCGCCGAGTCCGACCATGGCGACGGGACCGAACCGCGGGTCCTGGTTGACACCGACGATCAGCTCGACCCCGTCGCTGAGATCGGCCATCGCCTCGACCGAGTACGACGGCGCGCCCAGCCGGGCGTGCATCTCCCGGTACGCGGCCAGCAGCGCGGCCCGGTCGGGGAGCCGCAGGGCGACACCGCCCGCGTCCGACTTGTGCAGCAGGTGCAGGGCCTTCAGCACATACGGACCACCGAACTCTGCGGTGGCGGCCAGCAGTTCAGCCTCGTCGGTGATCTCGCGGGCCGCCGGGAACGGCACCCCGGCTGCTTCGAGCAGGGCTCGTACGCCGTGGTACCCGGCGTCCTCCAGCGGGGCGGCGGGCGCCGGCAGCGCGGCGACCCCGGTGAGCCCCGCGGCCTCGTCCACCGTCAGCGCGGTCAGGGCGCGCGCCGCGTCCTCGGTGGCGGAGAACACCGGCACGCCCGCCTCCGCGAGGATCCGGCAGCTCGGCGCCTGTGGATACATGGACTGGACGACCAGCGGCTTGGGGTGCTCCGCGCGCCGCATGACGATATCCCGCGCGGCCCGGGCCTCGCCCTCGGACAGCGCCATGCCCCCGCCACCCAGGCCACCGTCGGAAGCGGAGTACCCGCCGAAGTAGCCCGTCATCAGCACGGCGTCGACCTCGTCGGCGGCGAGCAGCGAGCCGACGGCCTCCGCGTACGAACGGGGATCCTGCTCGCCCATCCCGGCGAGGTCGACCGGGTTGCCGACGGCCGACTGCTCCCACAGCACCGACCGCAGCCGGGACTGTGCCTTCTCGCCGAGTTCGGGGACTTCGAGCCCCGCCGACTCGGCGGCGTCGGCGGCGATCACACCGTGGCCGCCGCCGTCCGTGAAGACCGCCGTACGCCGTCCGGTGCTCCGTGCGCCCGACCGCAACGCGGCCAGCACCACGGTCATCTCCCGTGGGGTGGCGACGAGTTCGACGCCGGCGTCGCGGCAGGCAGCGGCCACCACGTCGGCCGAGGTGGTCAGGGCGCCGGTGTGGGACTGGGCGCTGCGGGCGGAAGCGCTGCCGCGTCCGGCCGTGAGCAGCACGACGGGTTTGCCGGCCGCGGCGGCTGCCCGGGCGAAGGCGCGGCCGTCGCCGAAGTCCTCCGCGTACACCGCGATCGCCGAGGTGCCCTCGTGCCGGGCGCAGTCCTCGACCAGATCGACCAGCGTGACATCCGACTGGTTGCCGAGCGAGACGAAGCGCGAGAAGCCCAGACCGTGCGGGGCGAAACGCAGCTGGAGCTCCAAGGCGAGATTGCCGCTCTGGCTCAGCAGGGCGACGCCACCGTGGGTGAAGGTGTCGGAGGCCAGATAGAGCTCCGTCGTGTTGTCGGCGATTCCGAGGCAGTTGGGCCCGACCAGGACGGCACCCGCCGAGCGCACCCGCTCGGCGATCGCACGCTGCCGGGCGAGGCCGGTGGCGCCCGTCTCGGCGAAACCGGCCGTGATGGCGACGATCGCCCGCGCTCCGCAGCTCAGCGCGTCCTCGACGGCGGCTTCGAAGCCTCCGGCCGGTACGGAGATCACCGCGAGGTCGACCGGTTCACCGATCGCGGTGAGCGAGGTGGCGGCCGGGCGTCCCAGCACGGTGCCGCCGCGGCGGTTGACCAGGTGGACAGGGCGCCGGTCAGGGGCGCGCAGTGCCTGCGCGGCCACGGCGTGACCGTATTTGGCCGGGTCGTCGCTGGCGCCTATCACGGCGACGGAGGCGGGGTCGAAGAGCGCCGTCAGGTCGCGTGCCATCTCACTTCTCCAGCCGCAGCGCGGAGTTGGGGCAGGAGTCGGCGCAGGCGCGGGCGGCGTTCTCGCCGCCGCTCGGCACGGGGACCGCGATGACCGACGCATAGCCCCACTCGTCGAGCTCGACGAGGTCGGGGGCGTGCTCCTGACATAGGCCGTAGCCCTGGCAGCGGGTGGAGTCCAGCAGGAGTTTCATGGTGGGTCCTTTCAGCGAGGGCTCGACGGGGACAGCCGCTCGGAGTCGGGCTCCGGGAAGGCCTGGGCCGGCTGCCCGGGGTGGTCCATGACCGGGGGGACGGGCACCACCAGGCGGTGGCCGCCGCTGGGCGGGGCAGTGGCGCAGTCCGTGCAGACCGCGCCGAGGTGGGTGCGGACGAGGGCCGGGAAGACGCGGAGGAGGCTGCCCGCCGCGCCTGCGGCGGCGTCCAGCAGACCGCAGGCACCGCGCCCCGGCAGCCCGGCCGACCAGCGCAGCAACCGCTCCTCGGCGTCGGGTGCCGCGGTGCCGGTGGTCAGCTGCCGCAGGGTGTCCGCGATCGCCGCCGTGCCGGAGACGCAGACACCGCACTGGCGGGCGCTCTCGGTCCGCAGATGGCCGACCGCGTCGGCGGCCGTCGCCACGGGGCAGCTTCCGGGCCCGAGGAACCGGATCGCCCCGCAGCCCAGCGCCGTGCCCGCCGCAGCAAGCTCCGTGCCGTCGAGCGTGAGGTCCAGCGATTCGGGACCGATGAGCCCCCCGAACAGTCCGCCCATCAGCGCGCCGGTCGCCCCCGCGGTGCCCTGGAAGGTGGCCAGGGTGCGCAGGGAGGTGCCGTACGGCACCTCGGAGAGCAGCGCGCCGCCGTCGGACGAGGACAGGGTCAGCAGCGTGCTGCCCGCGATCTCGTGCCGGCGCTCGGGGGAGGCGGCGATCAGGGCGATCCGGGCGAGGGTCTCGACATTGGAGATCAGGGTCGGCCGGTCGCCGACCCCCCGCTGGTACGGGCGCGGGGGCTTGGCGGTCGGCAGTGCGGGCCCGCCGTTGATCCGCCGCACCACCGCGGTTTCCTCCCCGGCCACATAGGTGTGGCCGGTCTCGACCACCTCGGTCGGTGTCCTGGGCGGCCACTCGGCGATCGCCTGGCGGACGCGTGCGGCGGAGCAGGGGTCGGAGACGTACACGTAGGCCCGCGTGGCGCCGGTGATCTCGGCGGCCCGGTCGAGACCGTCCAGGACGAGGTGCGGCCTGGCCCGCAGCAGCCAGCGGTCCTTGACCGATCCGGGCTCGCCCTCCTCGCCGTTCGCGACGACGACGGGACGTCCCCCGCCGTCGCGTACCGTCCGCAGTTTCACGGCGACGGGGAACGCAGCCCCGCCGCGCCCGCGCAGTCCGGCATCGGCGATGTGGTCCAGCAGGCGATCGGGGGATCCCGCGCTGTGGTAGCCGCCGGCGGCCGTGTAGGCCTCGCCGCTCTCCACGAGGTCGGGCAGCGTGCCGAGTGCCGTATCGGCCCGGTAAGGCATCAGGGAGCGTATGACGGTCATCCCCGGCCTCCTTGTCGTCCCTGGCGTGTGCCTGGTGTGTGGGGTGGTTGTGGTGTCTCCGGCGGCGCCTCGGCGGCGGTGGTGGTGGTTCCCGCGGGATTTGTTGCGTCGGGGGTGGTGGCTTCCGCGGTGGCGGGCGTCGTGTCGGAGCGGGCCGGTGACGTCCGGCGCAAGGAGCTGACCGCCGTCTCCAGGGCGCGCCGGTCCGCCGCCGTGCGGCCGTAGCCGGTGCCCGGCAGCCCGATGAGCATGCGGTGGTGCTCCAGCACCACCTCACCCGCCAGCAGCGCGGCCGCCCGGTCGCCGCGGCGGGCACCGGAGGCGACAGCGGTCACCAGATCCGTCACCTCGGCGAGGTAGCGCAGCCAGCTGCGCTCGGTGCCGTGCAGGATCAGTCGCTCCACTCGGCGCCGCTCTGCTGCCGCCAGCCCCGGCGCTGTCATGTCCGCATCGGATGCGGGGGAGCGCAGGGCGGCGACGGTGGACGGAAGTTCCCGCTCAGGTTCGGGTGTCAGGCCGAGCCAGGTGAGACTCCGGCGACCACTCATGGTGCCTCCGGGGGGAGTGGGGGTCGGGAGTGAGGGATGGGATGTGGGGCGCAGCGCGGGCGGGCTCGGGGGCCGTGGGACCGGAGGTGCGCTGTGCAGGACCGGTGGGCGGATCCGGTGCGCCGTGCGACGGGTGGTTCGGCGAAACGGTGTTTCGGCGGAGCGAGGGATCAGGCGCCGGGCTGGTGCCCGGGGTCGCCTGCCTGCGGTCCGGAGCGACGGTTGCGTACCGGATCGCTGGAGGTGGTGATGCCGACTAAACTAACTAATCAATTAGTCAGCCCACAAGTCTTGACACTGCGGAAACCCGCCAGCAGTCTGACTGGCCAGTTAGTCAGTGCGGTTTCGGTGCGGTTGGTTCGCCGGGCCGCCGACAGTCGCAGGGCCTGCCTCAACACCGATCGCCGCGCATGGCGGCAGTGAGGAGTGATCCGATGCAGCCCGAAGCCCCCGCCAGCACGGACCCCCGCAAGACGGCCACCTCCGCGCCCGGAGCCGGCTCCGCCCCCGAAGCACCGCCCCGAGCAACCGCCGCGCCACCCGGCGTGGACTCGTCCGCACCGCCCGGTCCTGCGGACCCGTCGAAGGCGACCCGATCCACGGGGCCCGTCCCGGACCCCGGCCGGGCCCTGTCCGGCCGCTACTACGCCGATCCGGACAGCCTGGCGACCGAGCAGCGGCATATCTTCGCCAGGTCATGGCAGCTCGTCTGCCATGAGTCGGACCTCCAGGGACCCGGCGCCCGGCTCACCGCCACCGCCGGCGGACGGGAGGTCCTGGTCGTCCGCACCGAGGACGGCGGACTCGCCGCCCACCTCAACGTGTGCCGCCATCGCGGAACCCGCCTGGTCACGGCCCACGAGCCGGAGGGCAAGGCGATCCGCTGCCCGTACCACGGCTGGACGTACAAACTCGACGGACGCCTCGTGGGAGCCCCCGAGGCACGGCAGATCCCCTGCCTCGACAAGCCCAAGCTGGGTCTCTTCCCCGTGCGGGTGGAGTCCTTCCTCGGCTTCGTCTTCGTCAACCACGACCCCGGCGCCGTACCGCTCGCCGAGCAGTGCGCGGGCCTGGCCGAAGCCGTCGGCCACTACGCGGGGGCCGATCTGGTGCCCATCGGACGCAGCCGGATCCACGATCTGGAGGGCGCCGAGGTGCAGCAGGCCAACTGGAAGGTCGCCGTCGACAACTACCTCGAGGGCTACCACGTACCCGTCGCCCACCCCGGTCTCATGCGGCTGCTCGACTACCAGGGATACAGCTACGAGCTCGCCGAGTCGTACGCGCTCTTCGCCTCGCCCCTGCGCGACAAGCCGTCATCGAACTGGGCGGAACGCCTCTACCAGCGGATCACGGCCCCCATGCCGGGGCTCACCGAGGCCGATCACCGTATCTGGCGGTATGCGGTGATCTATCCCAACACACTCATCGACTTCTACCCCGACCATGTGCTTGCCTGGACCGCCATACCCACTGCCGTGGACCGCGTGGCCGTACCCGGCGCGTTCTACACCAAGCGTGGGACCGGACTGCGGACCCGTATCGCCCGGCGGCTGAACATCCACATCGGCTGGATCACGAACGACGAGGACGCGGAGCTGGTCGCCCGGGTACAGAAAGGACTCTCCACCCCCGGGTTCGAGCCCGGCCCTCTCTCCCGGCGCGAGTCGGCGGTCGGCTGGTTCGCGAACCGCGTCCGGGCCGATCTCGACGGCGCGGAGCGCTGATCCGCACTCCGTTCCGCCGCGCTCCACCCCCACCCCACTCCATACCGCTCCGGCGCATCCGTTCCGCACTCCCTTCCCACCCCCCGACAGCGTGGCGCAGGCGCCACGCACCCGCACCCGTCCGGCCACGGCGGTGGTGACCCCCACCCCGCACCCCCCGCGGCCCCCAGGTCCCCGCCCGGTGGCAGGGACCAAGCCCGCGATCGCCCCGTCGCAGTGTTCGCACCGCAGACCCACGGAGAGGACACCGATGTCCCCCGAGGCACCGCCATCCCCATCCGCATCCCCAGCCCCGCACGCCGCCGCGCCCGCCCTGCTGTCCCGCCGCTCCCTCCTGCGCACCGGAGCCGCCGCCACCGCCGGTATCGGCCTCGGCCTGACAACCGCAGGGTGCGGATTCCTCCCGGCCGGCCCCACCGCGTACGGGGACACCGAAGAGCCCATCGACGTCAAGGTCGACGGGGATCTTGTCTACTTCAACTGGGCCGACTTCGTCGACCCGGCGGTCTTCGCCGGATTCGAGAAGGAGTACGGCGTCAAGGTCATCCAGTCGAACTTCGACTCGATGGAAGGCATGGTCGCCAAGCTCAACGCCGGCAACCGCTACGACATCATCTTCCCCAGCGCTAAATGGGCCCAGCGGCTGGCCGCCGGCCACCGGCTGCGCAGGATCGACCACAGCAAGCTCAGGAACGCCGAGTCGGTCTTCGGCCACTACCCCTACTTCGCCGACCCCTGGTACGACGCCGGGTCTGGGCACACCGTCCCGCGCATCATGTACAAAACCGGCATCGGCTGGCGCAAGGACAAGATCGGCGACGGACTCAGCGGCTCCTGGGACGATCTGTGGAGCACGCGGGCCAAGGGCAAGGTGTTCGTGCTCGACGACCGTGACGAGGTACTCGGCTTCGCCGCCCTCAAGCTCGGCCTCGACCTCACCACGACGGACGAGGACGAACTCGGCAGGATCACCGAAACGCTCAGATCCCTGCGCCCCCATCTGCGCGGCTTCTCCAGCGACAGCTACAACAACCTGCTGAACGGCAACGCCGTCATGACCCAGGCCTGGAGCGGGGACATGGCCGCCATGCTGGGCCAGGCCGAGGACCCCTCCGTCCTCGGCTTCGAGATAGCCAAGGAGGGTGCCCCGGTCAATTCGGACTGCTACGCCATCCCCTCCGACGCACGCCACCCCGGCACCGCGATGCTCTTCATCGACTACATGCTCCGCCCGGAGAACGTGAAGAAGAACATCGAGTACATCGGCTACCCGATGCCCGTCGGCGGTACCGAGGACACCTACGCCGCGCTTGTGGAGCCCTTCCCCGAGTGTCTGGTCTCGGCCGAGGACCTCAAGGACGACCTCTTCTTCCGCAACGGCTCCGCGAAGGGGGAACAGGCACGTGACACCGCCTGGACCCATGTGAAGGCGGGATGACATGGCAACGCACACCACCCCCGACCTGAGCACCGGGACCTCCGGGCCTCCACGCCCGGCGCCGCCCTCCCGCCGCCGCGGCCCCTCCGCCAGGAACAACCGCATCTGGACCTGGCTGATGCTCCCCGGCACCCTCTGGATGGCCGCGTTCCTACTGGCCTCGCTCGTCCTGGTCGCCACCCTCGCCCTCGGCACCACGGACCCGCTCGGCAATCCGCGCTTCGGCTTCAACACCGGCAACATCACAGCGCTGGCCGACCCGGCCTACCGGTCCGTGATGCTGCGCTCCCTCGGCTACGCCCTGCTGACCGTGGTGATCTGCCTCGCCGTGGCCTACCCGGTGGCGTACGCCATCGCGCTGCACGGCGGACGGTTCAAGAACTTTCTGATCGCCGCCATCGTCGTACCGTTCTTCGCCAACTACCTGGTGCGGATGTACGGCTGGTCCGTGGTCCTCTCCGACGACGGACCCCTGCTGAAGGGCCTGCGCTCCATCGGGCTCGCCGACGGGGACACCAAGATCCTCCAGACCGGAGTGGGCGTCATCGCCGGACTCGTCTACGGCTTCATCGTCTTCATGATCATCCCACTCTACGCCGCCCTTGAACGCATGGACGTCTCTCTCATCGAGGCGGGCCGCGACCTCTACGGCGGACCGCTGAGGACCTTCTTCCACGTCACGCTGCCCGCCACCCGGCAGGGCGCGGCAGCCGGCTGCGTCCTCGTCTTCCTGCCCGCCATGGGCGACTTCGTCAGTGCCCAGCTGATGGGAGGCCCCGACCAGATCATGATCGGCAACTTGATCCAGGACAAGTTCTTCCAGGGCCAGAACTGGCCCCTCGGCTCGGCACTCACCATGCTGATGATGGCCGTGCTGTTCCTCGGGATGCTGGGCTATCTGCGCCGCACCCGCAAGGACGAGGCGGAGGCGGCCCGATGACACTCGCCGTACCGGGCAAGACCCGCCAGGACACCGCACCGAGCACGCCCCGGCGCGGCACCAAACTCCGCAGACCCCGCCGTCGCCCCGACCGCAGGCCCCGGTTCGCCATCACCGTGACCGCCGTGTTCTTCGCGCTGCTCTATCTGCCGATCGCCGTCGTCCTCCTCTTCTCCTTCAACTCCCAGAAGTCCCTGACCGTGTTCAAGGACTTCAGTCTCCGCTGGTACGAGGCCTTCCTCCAGGACGACGCCCTGCTTGCGTCACTCGAGATGAGCCTGCGGGTCTCGCTGGTGGCCATGGCCGGATCGCTCATCCTGGGCGTGACACTGGCGCTCGGCCTCGTCCGCTGCCGCAGCCGACTGGGCTCCGTCGCCGGACTGATCATGCTCATCCCCCTGATCACCCCCGAGATCGTCACAGGGGTCGCCGCCATGCTGCTCTTCAAGGGCATGGGCATCACCCTCTCCACCACCACGGTGATGCTCGCCGAGATCACCTTCTCCATCTCCTACGTCACGGTCGTCCTCCGCTCCCGGATCGCCGCCCTCAACCCGGAGACCGAGGAGGCGGCGATGGACCTCGGAGCCACCCGCTGGCAGGCCCTGCGGCTGGTCACCCTGCCCGCGCTGCTGCCCAGCATCCTGGCCTCGGCGGTGCTGATCTTCGCCCTGGTCTTCGACGACTTCGTGCTCGCCTACTTCACCACCGGCGTCGACCCGCAGCCGCTGTCCGTACGCATCTACTCCGCCATCCGCTTCGGTGTGCAGCCCACCATCAACGCCGTCGGCACCCTGATGCTCGCCGGGTCCATCGCCCTGATCGCCCTCGCCCTCTTCATCCCGCGTCTCTTCGGCCGACGCGGCGGCCTCGACCTGCTCTCCGGGAAGTGACACCGTGACGCTCACCCCAGACACCAACTCGGCGACCCCCTCCCACTCCACGGGCACGGCGCTCGCCCCGGAGAACCCGGACACCGCGCCGGCGATCCGTCTCCAGGACATCAGCAAGCGCTACGGCGACAGCTACGCGGTCCACTCGCTGTCGCTCGACATCGCCCCCGGCGAGTTCTTTTCCCTGCTCGGCCCCTCCGGCTGCGGCAAGACCACCACCCTGCGCATGATCGGCGGCTTCACCGACCCCACCGACGGCACCATCCTGCTCGGCGGACAGGACGTCACCTGGCTGCCGCCCAACAAGCGCGACGTCAACACGGTGTTCCAGAGCTACGCACTCTTCGACCATCTCTCGGTCGCCGACAACGTGGCCTTCGGCCTCAAGCGCCAGGGCCTGGCACGCGGCGAGATACGCGAACGGGTCGGCACCATGCTCGAGCGTGTCCAGCTCGCCGCCCTGGCCGACCGCAAACCCCGCACCCTCTCCGGTGGCCAGCGGCAGCGCGTCGCACTCGCCCGCGCCCTCGTCAACCGCCCCCAGGTGCTGCTGCTCGACGAGCCGCTCGCAGCCCTCGACCTCAAGCTCCGCCGGCAGATGCAGGTCGAACTCAAGCAGATCCAGCGGGAGATCGGCATCACCTTCGTCTTCGTCACCCACGACCAGGACGAGGCGCTGACCATGTCGGACCGGCTGGCCGTGATGAACGAAGGCCATGTGGAACAGTGCGGCACTCCCGAGGACGTCTACGAGCGGCCGGCCAGCCGCTTCGTCGCCTCCTTCATGGGCACCTCCAATCTGGTCCCGGGCACCTACCGCGCCGGCCAGGTCGTCATGGACGAGGGCCCGGCTCTGCCGGTCGGCACCCGCACCGGTGTCGCCGACGGCACCAGGGTCAGCCTGTCCATCCGGCCCGAGAAGATCTGGCTCTCCGACTTCCTGCCGGACATGGCCCGGGTGAGCGGAGTCGTCCGCGAGACCGTCTACTCCGGCGCCACCACCACGTACCTCATCGAACTCGCTCCCGGAGTCACGGTGTCCGTGCTGGAACAGAACACCGACCGCTCCCGTATGGAGGACCGCTGGAGCGGTGGTGAGACCGTCGAGATCGGTTGGAAGCCCGAACACTGCCTGGTCCTGGACTGAGCTCCCGACTTCCCGTCCGCACCTCAGTTGGCCCCTCCCCACACCAGAAAGAACGTGCTCATGAACCACGACGTCATCGTGCTCGGTGGCGGACTCGCCGGTCTGGCCGCCGCACGGGACCTGGCCGCAGCCGGATCCGATGTGCTGGTCGTCGAGGCGCGCGGCCGGGCGGGAGGGCGGGTGGAACAGATGGCACTGCCCGACGGCCGGCTCGTCCAGCTCGGCGGCGAGGTGGTCGGCCGGGCCCACACCGCCTACCTCGCCCTGGCCGCCGAGCTCGGCCTCACCCTGGTACCCAGCTATGTGGCCGAGCCCGGGGCCATGGCCCGCGCTACGCCCGAGGGCGTCTCGGCGGGAGACCCACCGCACTGGTTCGGCCCGGGTGACGACGCCGTGCACCGGCGCGTCACCGCCGCCTTCACCGCACTCGCTGCGTTCGTCGATCCCGACGATCCCTGGAGCCATCCCGAGGCCGCGGCGCTCGACTCCCTGTCCGTGGCGGACTGGCTGCGATCGGAAGGGGCGAGCCCGGCCGTCGTACGCCTGTGGGAGATCGGCCAGCTCGCCCTCGCCGACGGCGCGTACGAACGCACCTCACTGCTGGCCGCGCTGCGTAAACACGCAGCCGTGCCCGGCGACGGGACCACCGGCCACTACGACTACGAGGACTGGGAGGGACTACGGGTCGCGGAGGGCTCAGCCACCGTGGCCCTGCGCATGGCCGCGGCCCTCGGCGAGCGCGTCCGGTACGACGCACCCGTCGAGACCGTCGGCATCAGCCGCTCCCGCTGCACCGTTCGGCTCGCCTCGGGGGAGACCCTCACCGCACGGGCGGTCGTCAGCGCACTGCCGGTCGGCCCACTGCGCTCGGTGTCCGTCACCGGGGTCTCCGGTGAGCGCCTCGCCTCGCTGCACCGCCAGCGCCAGGCGGTCGCCGCCAAGTTCGCCGCGGCGTACGGCAAACCGTTCTGGCGCGACAGCGGGCTGAACGGCCTGTCCGAATCCGAGGGAGTGCTCGGCAGCACCTGGCCGCAGAACGAGGGAATCCTCTCCGCGCTCGTGCCGCCGGAACGGTACGGGGTGCTGCTCGGCATGCCGCCGGGGCGGCGCGACACGGAGCTGCTCGCCGACATCGCCCGGCTGTACGGCGACGAGGCGCACCGTCCGCTGCGCACCTGGATCCGGATGTGGGGCACCGATCCATGGACCCAGGGGTACGTCACCCAGTGGACCCCCGGCGACGTGATGGCCGTCGGTCCACTGCACGGCACCCATGAACCACCGTTCTACGTCTGCGGATCGGACCAGTGGGTGGCCGGATACATGGAGGGCGCGGTGCGCACCGGCCGGGCAGCCGCCGGCGAGGTGCTGCGCCATGGCTGAGTCCCCTCGAATCCCGGAGCCTGCCCCGCGGCAGGTGCGCAACCACATCGCCGGAACCGACCGGGCCGCCGTCGGTGGTGAGTGGATGGACCTCGTCGACCCCACGACCGGACGGGTCAGCGGAAGAGCCCCGCGGTCATCCGCCACCGATGTGACCGCTGCCTGCGCCGCGGCCGACGAGGCACTCGAGCGCTGGGCCGCCACCACCCCGATGGAACGTCAGCGCGCCCTGCTGCGCCTGGCCGACGCCATGGAGTCACATGCCGACGAACTGGCGGCCGCCGAGGTCCTGGACACCGGCAAGCCCGCCGAGCTCTTCCGGGCCGATGAACTGCCCGCCATCGCGGACACCGTGCGTTTCTTCGCCGGGGCCGCCCGCGCTCTGCCGGGAGCGGCCGCGGCCGAGTACACGGAACACCGCACCTCGCTGCTGCGCCGTGAACCGGTGGGAGTCTGCGGGCAGATCACCCCATGGAACTACCCCTTGATGATGGCGGTGTGGAAGATCGCACCGGCTCTGGCGGCCGGGAACACCGTCGTGCTGAAACCGGCCGACACCACGCCGTCGTCCACGGCCCTGCTCGCCCGGATCGCCGCGCGGCAGCTGCCGCCCGGTGTGCTCAACGTGGTCTGCGGCGACCGGGACACCGGGCGGGCACTCGTCGTGGATCCACGGGTCCGGTTGATCGCCGTCACCGGTAGCGTCAGGGCGGGCCGGGAGATCGCGGCCGCGGCCGCCGACGACCTCAAGCGCGTCCACCTCGAACTCGGCGGCAACGCGCCGGTGATCGTGCACGAGGATGTGGACGCCGGCTCCTGTGCGGCCGAACTCGCCGCTGTGGCCTACTACAACGCGAGTCAGGACTGCACCGCTCCCACCCGCTATCTCGTGCACGAGCGGGTGTACGAGGACTTCGTCTCCGCCTTCGCCGCCCATGCGGCGGAACAGCGGCCGGGCGTGGACTTCGGCCCGCTCAACAGCGCGGCTCAACTCGCCTCCGTGCAAGGCCTGCTGGACCGGCTGCCCGGACACGCCGAGGTGGTCACGGGCGGTTCCCGTATCGAACGGCCGGGCTACTACCACGAGCCGACCGTCGTCGCCGGGGCACGGCAGAGCGACGAGATCGTGCAGGAGGAGATCTTCGGGCCGGTCGTCACGGTGCAGCGCTTCGCGGACGAGGAGGAGGCTCTGCGCCTTGCCAACGACGTGCGGTTCGGTCTCGCGGCCAGTGTGTGGACCAGGGACCACGACCGCGCCATGCGGGCCACCCGCGCTCTGCACACCGGGATCGTGTGGGTGAACACCCACGGCACGACGGTGTCGGAGATGCCGCACGGCGGAGTGAAGCATTCCGGTTATGGCAGCGATCTTTCCCTGGCGGGTCTGCTGGACTACACGCAGGTCAAGCATGTGATGGTCTAGCCGACCGGCTCCAGAACGTGTTGCGGACATGTTTCCGGACAGTTTCCCCATGTGAGGCCCGGCACACTCTGATCACCTCGACCGCAAATTCTTCACACATCCGGCGTCTCGTGTGAAGATTTTGCGTTCGGTCTCTCGGGGGACGGCTCGTACAACAAGATCAACTTTGTTCCGCCGCTGCGCTTCGTATGGCGACATGTCCGTTTAGCGATCAGCTGGGGCCCGGCGTTTACCGCCTGATCAGCACCGAACTGTAGGCATGCTCCTGGCAGTCCGCCCGACCAACGGGCTGCCTCCCGACCACAGTTCGTTTCAGGGGGTTACCCATGTCCCGACTCACCCGCCGTCAGGCCCTGGGCGCCGCAGCCGGCGTCGCAGCGGTCGTCGCGGCCACCGGCGCGGCCCAGGCCCTGCCCGCACGTACCGAAGGACACGGTGCCGGCCATGGCGCCGGTCACAACAGCACCGGCAGCGCGGCCGCGACCGCGACCCCGGGCTCCTTCAACGAGGTCTACCTGGGCCGCCGGATACAGGGCACGCCGTCGCACGGCGGCGGTCACCACGGCCACGGGGGCGGCCACGGCGGCTACACCGTGCTGGTCGACGGCAAGGAACTGCACGTGATGCAGAACGCCGACGGCACCTGGATCAGTGTCATCAACCACTACGAGCCGCACCCCACCCCCCGCGCCGTGGCCCGCGCCGCCGTTGTGGAACTCCAGGGCGCCGCCCTCGTCCCGCTCGCCCTTTCCTGATCCGGAGCCCACCAGCGATGACCGTACGCAAGAACCAGGCCCAGCTCGGCTCCGACGAGAAGCGCCGCTTCGTCAACGCCCTCCTCGCGCTCAAGCGCAACGGCCGTTACGACACCTTCGTCACCACGCACAACGCATTCATCATGAGCGACACGGACAACGGGGAACGGGTCGGCCACCGCTCACCCTCGTTCCTGCCGTGGCACCGCCGATTCCTCATCGAGTTCGAGCAGGCGCTCCAGTCCGTGGACCCCAGCGTGGCGCTGCCCTACTGGGACTGGACCGCCGACCGCACCACGGCTTCCTCCATATGGGCGGCCGACTTCATGGGCGGCACCGGCCGCTCCAGGGACGGACAGGTCATGGACGGCCCGTTCTCCGCAGCGCGCGGTGCCTGGCCGATCAATGTGCGTGTCGACGGCCGCAACTTCCTGCGGCGCGACCTCGGCGCAAGCGGTCGGCAGCTGCCCACCAGGTCCGAGGTCGACACCGTGCTCGCCATGTCCACCTACGACGCGGCCCCGTGGAACAGCTCCTCCGACGGTTTCCGCAACCACGTGGAGGGCTGGCGCGGTGTGAACCTCCACAACCGCGTCCATGTCTGGGTCGGCGGCCAGATGACCACCGGAGCCTCCCCGAACGACCCGGTGTTCTGGATGCACCACGCGTTCATCGACAAGCTCTGGTCGCAGTGGCAGAGCCGCCACCCCGACTCGCCGTACCTCCCCGCGGCCGGGACCCCCAACGTCGTCGACCTGCGCGACACGATGCGTCCCTGGAACAACGTGACGCCCGCCGACATGCTGGACCACACGCCCCACTACACCTACGACACGCCGGCCCCGGCAGCGTAGGCAACGCCGGAACGGCCCCGGGCCCCGGTGGGAAACACTTCCCACCGGGGCCCGGTTGCCGGCGGCACCTACCCTTGAGCAGGTGACCCAGCAGAACCAGCACCCCCGACCACTCGCTGTCTTCGACCTGGACGGCACCCTCGCCGAGACCGGCCACCGCCAGCACTTCCTGGAGCGCAGGCCCCGTGACTGGGACGCCTTCTTCGCCGCCGCTCCCGATGACACTCCGCTCGCCGAGGGCCTGAGTCTGGTCGCCGGTGCCGCCGCCGACTGCGAGATCGTCTATCTCACCGGCCGCCCCGAGCGCTGCCGTACCGCCACCGTCGAGTGGCTGGAGCGGTACGAGCTTCCGAGTGGCCGTATCTTCATGCGCCGCAACCACGACCGGCGCCCCGCGCGCACGACCAAGCTGGAGATCCTCAAGCGCCTCGGTCGCAACCGTGCGATCCGGATGCTCGTCGACGACGACGAACTCGTCTGCGAAGCGGCGCGACGTGCGGGCCACACCGTCGTACGGGCGAACTGGGCGAGCACTTCGGCGGCGATGCGGGACGCCCAGGAGCGTCAGGGCCGCACCTGATCCGCTCCCGGCCTCCTGCCGCCCACCGGGGCGCCGCCGCCCGTGACGCGCGACTCCACGCCCCGCCGGGCGGATGGCGACGCGCGCGTCTCGCGGAGACGCGCCCCCTTCCCGTTACCGGACAGCCCTTGGGTCGAACGGATGAGGGCGCCGCCCCTGCCTCCGAGCCGCCTGCGTCAGTCCTCCAGACGGAACCCGACCTTCAGGCCGACCTGGTAGTGCTCGACCTCGCCGTCCAGGATGTTGCCGCGGATCTGTGTCACCTCGAACCAGTCGAGGCCCCGGATGGTCTGCTTGGCCCGGGAGAGACCGTTGCGGATGGCCTGGTCGACCCCCTCGTGCGAGGTGCCGACGATCTCGGTGACCCGATAGGTGTGGTGGGACATGGGGTCGTCCTCTCCGTTGCGCCGTGACGGCGTTCCCTTCCACGGTGCCCCAACGGGGGACGGTCCGCTCCCCGGGGCTCTCGTACCCGATGCGCCGAGCGGGGCCGCCCGGAGTCGCCCGGCATTCAGACGGCGCACATCCCCGCTCCGCACACCCGTCACGTCGAATCCAGCCGGTCACGGAATTAGTTAGGGGCCGGGCTGCCGCAGGCGCTGTCCGGTGCATCCGTACGGCAGAGGAGAGCCGCCATGTCCGCTTCGCCCGCAGTCGCCCCCATCCCGGTCGTGGCCGCCGAGCCACGCTACGTCGTCTCCCTCGCCCGTACCCAGGAAGAGGTGCGCGCCGCACAGCGGCTGCGGCACCAGGTGTTCGCCGGAGAGATGGGCGCCCGGCTCGAGGGCCCGGAGCCCGGGCTCGACACCGACGCCTTCGACGCGTACTGCGACCACATCCTCGTACGCCATGAGGAGACCGGGGAGGTCGTCGGCACCTACCGTGTGCTGCCGCCCGAGCGGGCGAGGATCGCCGGACGGCTGTACGCCGAGAGCGAGTTCGACCTCGCCCGGCTCCAGCCCATCCGCGACGACCTGGTCGAGGTCGGCCGCTCCTGCGTCCACCCCGCGCACCGCAACGGCGCCGTCATCGCCCTCATCTGGGCCGGGCTCGCCCGCTACATGACCCGCACCGGCCACACCTGGCTGTCCGGCTGCTGCTCGGTCCCGCTCGCCGACGGCGGCGTCCTCGCCGCCGGCACCTGGGACACCGTCAAGTCCGAACACCTCGCGCCCGAGGAGTACTGGGTCACCCCGCACAAGCTCTGGAACGCCGAGGGCGTCGCACGGCCCGCAGGCCGCACCGAGCTGCCCCCGCTGCTGCGCGGCTACCTCCGGCTCGGCGCCTGGGTGTGCGGCGCGCCCGCCCACGACCCCGACTTCGGCGTCGCCGACCTGTACGTACTCCTGTCGCTGCGCCGCACGAACCCGCGCTACCTGCGGCACTTCCTCTCCCTGGCACCGGTGAAATGAGCGCCTGGCTCCCCACCGCGCCCTGCACCCCCGTCGGTTGTGCCACGGTCCATTGGCCGACCGTCGGCCGCCTCAGGGCGGTCGTCCGGCTGCTGGCGGGAACCGCCGCCGTGCTCGCGGGCGTCGTCGCGGCTCCCCTGACGGTCCCGCTCGGCCCGCGGGGCAGGGCCCGGCTGGTGAGGCTGTGGTGCCGCACCGTCATCAGGGCCTTCGGCGTACGGGTCCGCGTCATCGGACCGGAGGAGCACGGCAGACCCGGCCCCGCGCCCTCGGCCACCCCCGGGCTGATCCCCGGCCCCCGGCCGGCGCCCCGGGCCGGGGGAGACCCCACGCACCCGACGCCGCGGGCCGATCCCCGAAGGACACCCGGCCAGGGCCTGGTCGTCCCCAATCACGTCTCCTGGCTGGACATTCCCCTCGTCGCCACGGTGCTGCCCGGGCGGATGCTCGCGAAGAAGGAGGTACGGCGGTGGCCCGTGCTGGGCCCGCTCGCCCGGTTCGGCGGCACACTCTTCGTGGACCGGGACCGGCTGAGAGCACTGCCACACACCGTCGCGGCCATGGCGGACGCGCTCAGGGACGGAGCGCGCGTGATCGTGTTCCCCGAGGGCTCGACCTGGTGCGGCCGGACCCGGGGGCGCTTTCACAACGCGGCGTTCCAGGCCGCACTCGACGCGGGAGCCGGCGTGCAGCCGGTACGGATCACCTACCGGCCCACCGGTGCAGCCGCGTTCGTGGGCGACGACCCGCTCACGGCGTCGCTGTGGCGGGTCGTGACGGCCGCCGGGCTCACCGCGGAGATCAGGATCCTTCCCCCGATCCCCGCGGGACGCCACACCGACCGCCGGGCACTGGCCCGCTCGGCGCACAACGCCGTGACGGGCGGCGGCCCGGCCTACACGGCCGTCGACAGCGACAGCGCGAACCGCCCCGCCGAGTCCGTCCACCACTCGGACAACTTCAGCCCTGCATCAGCCAGTTCGGTGCGCACGCCCTCCTGACGGAACTTGGCCGACACCTCGGTGCGGATGTCCTCACCGGCTTCGAACGGCACGACCAGGTCGAGAGCCCGGATCGTCACCTTGAGCGCCTGCCGGGCCCGCAACCGCATCTCGACCCACTCCTCCTCCCTGTTCCACAGCGCCACATGGGCGAAGGCGTCCGGATCGAAGTCGGCCCCGAGCTCGCGGTCGATGACGGCGAGCACATTCCGGTTGAACTCCGCGGTGACCCCGGCCGTGTCGTCGTACGCCGCGACCAGTACGTCCTCCTCCTTCACCAGGTCCGTGCCGAGCAGCAGGGCGTCCCCGGGCGACAGCATCGACCGCACCGCACGCAGGAAGGCGTCACGCTCGCCCGGCAGGAGGTTGCCGATCGTGCCACCGAGGAACGCGACGAGCCGGGGCCCCGGCGTGGCCGGTAGCTCCAGCGCCCGGGTGAAGTCGGCGGTCATCGCATGGATGTCCAGTGCCGGATGCTCACGGAGCAGCGCGTCGGCCGCGCCCTTCAGGGCGCTCTCGCTCACGTCGACGGGCACGTAACTGCGCAGCCCCGTCAGGGCTTCCAGCAGGTGCCGGGTCTTCTCGGACGAGCCGGAGCCCAGCTCCACCAGGGTACGGGCGCCGGTGACCGCCGCGATCTCGTCCGCGCGGTCGATGAGGATCTCCCGCTCGGCACGGGTCGGGTAGTACTCCGGCAGCCGGGTGATGTCCTCGAACAGCTCGCTGCCGCGTGCGTCGTAGAACCACTTGGGCGGCAGTTCCTTGGGGGTGCGGGTCAACCCGCGCAGCACGTCGGCGCGCAGAGCGGCGCCGGCCGCGTCGTCGGGCAGGGTGCGGGTCAGCTGGAACGGGCTCACGCAGGTGGCTCCTTCAGCGGGGTCAGCAGGACATCGGTGCGAGTGGCCACGAGCAGGGTGCGGTCGGGCACCTCGCACCAGTGGGGATGGTCGTCATACGGCTCGGACGCCACGACCGTGCGGCCGCTGGGGCAACGAGGGCGCCCGGGGCGGCCGGGCTCGGCGCGATACCAGAGCGTGTCGCCCCAGGCGGTCGCCGCGACCGTCACCCCGTCCGTGAGCAGCAGGTTGAGCCGTGACCCAGGGGCCGCTCGGGCGACCTCCTGTACGGTCTCGGCCAGTGCCTCCCCGAGCCCGTCGCCGTCGCGCAGGCGGTGCAGCACCAGCGCCCACAGCAGTGCGGAGTCACAACGCGCCTCCATCGAGAGCAATTCGGCCGCGGGCAGCGCCCCGGCCAGCGGCGCGACCGAGCGCGGCCAGCCCTCAACGGCACCGTTGTGACTGAACAGCCACGGCCCGGCGGCGAACGGCGCCGCCGCCGCCTCCCCGTCCGCGCCGGCCTCGGTCGCGTCCCTTACGGCCGCGAGCACGGCCGTGCCGCGCACCACGCGCGCCAGATCGGCGAAGGACTGGTCGGCCCACACGGGACCGGTCCGGCGGTAGCGGGCCGGGACCGGGTCGTCCGCGGCGTACCAGCCGACGCCGAAGCCGTCCGCGTTCACCGTCCCGTACCGCTGGCGGCGCGGTGCCCAGGACTGCCGCAGCAGCCCGTGCGGTGGCGCGACCAGCAGCTCACCGAGCGCGGTCTGCGGACCGACGAAAGCGATATGGCGGCACATCACGCGTCCCTTGCCGTGCGGAACCCGGAGAAGATCTGGCGGCGCACCGGAAGGTCCCAGTTGCGGAACGTACCGCGGCAGGCCACCTGGTCCACGGCGAACGAGCCGCCCCTCAGCACCTTGTAGTCGCTGCCGAAGAACACCTCCGAGTACTCCCGGTAGGGGAATGCCACGAACCCGGGGTACGGGAGGAAGTCGCTCGACGTCCACTCCCAGACATCACCGATGAGCTGCCGGATCCCGAGCGGCGACGCACCTTCGGGATACGCCCCGGCCGGGGCGGGGCGCAGATGGCGCTGGCCGAGATTGGCCCGGTCGGGGGCAGGGTCGCCGTCGCCCCAGGGGTAGCGCCGCGAGCGCCCGGACACGGGGTCGTGCCGGGCCGCCTTCTCCCACTCGGCTTCCGTCGGCAGCCGCCGCCCCGCCCAGCGGGCGTATGCGTCGGCTTCGTACCAGCTCACGTGCAGCACGGGCTCTTCGGGCGGCACCGGTTCGGTCACCCCGAACCTGCGCCGCAGCCACTGGCCGCCCTCGCGCCGCCAGAAGAGCGGCGCTTCGATGTCGTGCTTGCGGATCTGGTCCCAGCCCCCGTCCGCCCACCAGCGCTCGTCGGCGTAACCGCCGTCGTCGACGAAAGCCAGGAAGGCGCCGTTGGTGACAGGCGCGGTGTCCAGGAAGTACGCCGGGAGTTCGCGCCGGTGCGCGGGTCGTTCGTTGTCCAGGGCCCAGGGCTCCGCAGAGGTGCCCATGGTGAACGGGCCTGCGGGGACCAGCACTTCGGACGGCAGCCCGGCCATGCCTCCGAGGGGCGGCTCGGGCGCGTCCAGCGCTGCCGGACCGTGCCGCAGCTGATGGGTGATCAGCATGGTCTCGTCGTGCTGCTGTTCGTGCTGGGCGATCATGCCGAAGGCGAAGCCGGAGTCCACGAGCGGGCCACCGCACAGCGGATGCTGATCGAGGACCTCGAGCACCCTGCCCCGTACGTCGGAGGCATAAGCACGGGATTCGGCGGGGGAGAGCAGCGGCAGCATCGGCCGCTCGGCCCGCGGGTGCTCGAAGGCGTCGTACACCGAGTCGATCTCGGGGCGTATCGCCTCACGCCCGGCGACGGCCCGAAGCAGCCACTGCTCCTCCTGGTTGCCTATGTGCGCCAGGTCCCAGACCAGCGGCGACATCAACGGCGAGTGCTGTGCGGTGAGCTCGTGGTCGTCGACGCAGGTGGTGAGGAGGGCGGTGCGGGACCGGGCGGCCGTCAGCGCGTCCAGGGCGCGCAGCCTGAGCGCCTCCTCGTCGGACGCCACCTGGGACTCGCTCATGGGTGGATCTCCTTGCTGTGGTGCACGTTCCGCCGCTCGCCGTGGTGGAACGCGAAGTCGTCGGCCGGGCAGCGGCCGGGCTGCACGTAGCGGTCGAGGAACTCCGCGACCGCCTTCTCGACGGCGCTGGAAGCGCCCAGCCTGGGCAGCGCCTCGAGTGCGACGGTGAAGCAGCTGACGGCGGCGCTGTGCAGTTCCGGGTCGGTGAGTCCGTCGCGGGCGGCGGCGGTCCACAGGGGGTTGCGCGGTGCGGGCAGCGGTCCGGCCAGCTCGGCCAGCGGTTTCACCGTGCGGTACGCGATCTCCGCGGCCTCGGGGTCGTCGAAGAGCGCGGTGGTGACCGCCACCGGTACCTTCCAGCCGTCCTCGCCCGACTGCGCGTCGACCATGCGCAGTTCGAGATGGCCACGCGGGCGTACCGGGGGGAACAGCGTGGTCATGTGGTATTCGAGATCGGCGCGTGTCGGGGGCCTTGGCATTCCGGTCCGTATCCACTGCCGGAAAGACAGACCCTCGGGCGATGGCCAGGGGCCTTCGGTGGCCCTGACGCACATCACCGGCGTGTCCAGCACATGGGCCGCCCATGCCGTGCGCGGCGGCGCACCGGGCTCGGGCGCGAGCGCCCGTACCGGGTCCAGGTCCGCCCACAGGGCCTGGCGGGTCGACCGCCAGCCGGTCGGACGGCCCCTGGCCGCGGGCGAGTTGGCGAACGCCGCCACCAGCACCGCGCCGAGCAGGTGTGCCAGCTGCCATCGCCTGCCGAGCCCGAGAGGTCCAGGTTCCTCGAACCCCGCGTCCAGGCACACCTGGACGGACGCGGATGAACACATCATCGAGCGGCCGGCCGGCCCGGTCCGGTTGAGATACCGCTCCATCGCGTCATAGCGGGGCGCGTGCAGCAGTCTGCGCGGGGGATTCCACGGGTCGTGACCATGGCCGTCGAGGCCGAGCCCGTACGCGCGCAGCGCCGTGCGGACGGTGTCGAGGTCGGTCGCCATGGAGTCGATGCACTCCATCAGCGACGTGGCGGGCTGCGAGCTGAGCTCCAGCTGCCCGCCGGGTTCGAAGGTCAGCGCCGAGCGGAGCGGTAGCTCCCGCACCCCTGAGTACACCCGCTCCAGTCGCGGCGGCTCGACGGGTCTGCCGGGGTGATCCGGTTCGTGTACGAGCCACTCGAGCTCGATCCCGACCATGCGGGGCGGACCGGTCTTGAAACAGATGCAACGCAACAGCTCTTCGGCGGCGCCTTCGCTGAGCAGCGGTTCGCCGCCCCCGGCATCGCGTGCGGCCATGATCGGATCCTCCTGTCGCAAGCGCTCCGTCCACCAGAATTCACAGCCGTCCGTTCGCACAAGGGAGATCATGTGAGGGTAAGAAGGCCGTAATAGGTTTGCCGGCGCCCTGTGGGATCACTGAGGATTCCGGGCATGAGTGCACGTCTGCGGGGGATCGCGAGACAGACCCAGGAGATCGTCGAAGCAGGTCGCTACCGGGCGCCGGGCGGCCATTGGGTGACGATCGGCGGGGAACTGTCCGCGGCTGTGGAGGGAACTCGGATGTACGGGCCCGGATCCGTGCCGGTGGTGCCCGACACGGACCGTTCCAGCGTATGCGAGGTCACCGGGGAGAGCAGCCTGGACGCTGCCCGCCGGCTCACCTCCCGGGCGCCGGACCCGGTGGCGGTGCTCAACTTCGCGTCGGCGCGCAATCCCGGTGGCGGCTACCTCAACGGTGCCCAGGCCCAGGAGGAGGCCCTGTGCCGGGCGTCCGGGCTCTACACCACGCTGCTGCGGGTCCCGCGGTTCTACGAGCACCATCGAGCGGACCGGAGCCCCTTCTACTCCGACCGGGTGATCCACTCGCCCGGAGTCCCGGTCTTCCGCGACGAGCGGGGCCGGCTGCTGGACACGCCGTACGCGGCCGGCTTCCTCACGTCCCCCGCCCCGAACGCCGGCGTGATCCTCAGCCGCACGCCGGACGAGGCAGCCCGGATATCCCCCGCGCTCGCCTCCCGCGCCGAGCGCGTCCTGGAGACGGCCGCGGCGGCGGGCTACCGGCGACTGGTCCTCGGGGCCTGGGGCTGCGGGGTCTTCCGCAACGACCCTGCGCAGGTGGCGGGGGCCTTCCAGGTGCTGCTGCGGGACGGCGGCCGGTTCTCCGGTCACTTCGACGAGGTCGTGTTCGCGGTGCTTGACCGCGGCCAGGGGCAGCGGACGCTGGAGGCTTTCCTGGTGGCGTTCCCCGAGCGCGGCTCCGGGCGGGTCGCAGGAGCTCGTGGGCGCGGATTCCGGGCTGCGGAGGCGGTCGGGACCGCCGGGGAGGTGCGGTGACCCCGCGCCTCGATCCGCGTACCGCCCGCCGGCGCTTCAGTGAGAACGAGTTGCTGCACGGCCGCGTCAGCGCCGCGCACCGGGCCACCGCCCTGTCCGTGCAGTCCCTCGCACTGCAAGCGCTGGGCGCCGCGACCGGTCTGGTCGCCGGTGCGTTGCCGCAGGGGTCCCTGCCCTGGCTGCCGGGCGCGCTGCTCCTGGCGGCGGGAGCCCTGCTCTGGGTCCACAGGGTGCACCACCACGGCGGTGACCTTCGCGATCGCGACGACCGCCGCGATCGCGCCGAAAGCGTCTGCACCGATACGACGGCCGCCACCGCGGATCTCCGCGCCGGAGCGTGATCGACCGGTAGCTCCTTGCAGCGGATCATGCCGCGAACGGCATGGTTGCGGGGGGTCGGCGGGGCGTGAGCCGAAGCCGCCGGGCCCCGCCGCGTCAACGGCGCCGGAGGTCAGTGCCCGGCGAACACTTCAGGCCAATCACCGATTTCCGGGCCTGATCGCTCTGGAAGTATCCCAGAGCGATGAGTCAGACACCCAGGGCGATGACCCAGACACCCAGACAGCCGGCAGAACGCTCCCTCATGGCCGACCGGACCGTCCCGACCAGCGCCGACGTCGCGCGGCTGGCCGGCGTCTCCCGGGCCACCGTCTCGTATGTACTCAACAACACCGCGGCGGTGCGGATCAGCGAGCCCACCCGTCGGCGAGTGCGCGAGGCGGCCGAAGAGCTGGGCTATGTGCCGCACGCGGCGGCCCGCAGCCTGCGGGCGGGGCACACCCGTATCGTGCTGCTGCCCACCGCGCATGTGGCGCGAGGCCCACTCGACGGCCACTTCATCGGCGAGCTCCAGTGGGCGCTGCGGCGCCTGGACTACACCGTCGTGCAGTACGGCAGTCTCGGCCTGGACGGTGATGCCGCCGCCAGGGCGTGGGCCGAGCTGCGGCCCGTCGCGGTGGTGTCACTCGGCGAGGTCGCACTCACCCCGCAGGGAGTGGACGTGCTCAAGCGCTCCGGAGCGCGAGCGGTGATCACGCTGGGCCCGCAGCAGGTGCGGGGGGCCCACTCGCTGGTCATGGACCAGCGCGAGGTGGGGGTGCGGGCGGCTCAGCACCTGCTGGAACGCGGCCGCCGACGGATTGGCATGATCATGCCGGAAGAGCCTGGGCTGGCGCTCTTCCGTGAGCCGCGCCTCGCCGGGCTGCGGCAGACCGCCGAACCACTCGGCGCGACCGTCACACCGCTGCCACTCGGATACGACGAGTCGGCCGCGGACGCCCTCGCGGGACGCTGGCGCGAACTCGGACTGGACGCCGTGTACGCGTACAACGACGAGTACGCCATGCTGCTGATGCGAGCTCTCCAGGACGCCGGGATCGGCGTCCCCGACGAGACCGCGGTGATCGGCGCGGACGATCTGCTGCTCGGGCGGCTGCTGCGGCCACGGCTCAGCACGGTCCGGATCGACATGGTCACCGGACAGCATCTGGCTGAGCTGGTCGACCGGGTGGTCCGCGATCCGGGCGGTACTCCCGAGCGGCACGATCTCCTGGGCGCGCGAACGATCGGCCGCGAGTCCACGTGAGCGTGCGGCGCCGGCGGTGCGTCGCTAGCGTCAAGGCATGAGTACCCTTCCGCGGCACTTCCAGATCCTGCTGGTGCCGTCACACGTGGTGAACCGTTCCGGTGCGGCCGTGGAGGACAGCGCGGTGCGGTCGGCGACCGTGGAGTACACGGGTGAGACCGGCGCCTCCGGCTATCCGCGCTACTCAGGGCACGGTGTCACCGCCGACATCGACACGGCGACGCTCACCGTGGAGGCGCTGCTGGTGGACGGTTCGGAACTGGACTACGGCCTGACCGCGCTGGTTTCGGACTACCCGAGGGCCTGAGCGGGCGTTACGGACGGGCCCGGGCGGTGCGCCCTCACGGCGCTCGCCCGGACCCGTCCGTAACGCTGTCCGCCGCGGCAGCCGCGGCTGCCGTCGTGCGGTGCCGCGCCTACTGCGCCTGCTGCCCGCCGCCCTGGGCCTGCTGGGCTGCCTGGGCGTCGGCGATGGACTTGCGGACCTCGTCCATGTCCAGCCCCCTCGCCTGGCCGATCACATCCTCCAGTGCCGACTCCGGCAGCGCGCCGGGCTGCGCGAAGACGGCGACCTTGTCCCGGATGATCATCAGGGTCGGAATCGACTGGATCTCGAACGCCGCCGCGAGTTCCTGCTGCGCCTCCGTGTCCACCTTCGCGAAGACGAGATCGGCGTGCCGCTCCGACGCCTGCTCGTAGACAGGGGCGAACTGGCGGCACGGGCCACACCAAGAAGCCCAGAAGTCGATCAGGATGAATTCATTCTCAGCGACGACCTGATCGAAGTTTTCCTTGGTGAGCTCGATGGTGCTCATGTGTTCCAACCTCTTCCTGCTGTCCGTAGGGGGGACGCCCAGCACAACCGTGTGCCGGGCGGGCCGTATTCCGCCTGCCCATGTGGCCCCGCCGCACACGTGGCTCCAGACTTGTCCATATGACCGAAGCCGTGGAGTACGACGTGGTGGTGCTGGGCGGGGGTCCCACCGGGGAGAACGTGGCGGAGCGGGCAAGGGCCGCAGGGCTGAGTACGGCTCTGGTGGAGAGCGAACTCGTCGGCGGCGAGTGCTCGTACTGGGCGTGCATGCCGAGCAAGGCGCTCCTGAGGCCGGCGATCACCCACTCCGACGCGCGACGCGTCCCGGGAGTGCGCGAGGTGGTCCAGGGTCCGCTGGACACCCCCGCGGTGCTCGCCCATCGCGACGAGTACACCTCGCACTGGAGGGACGACGGCCAGGTCGCCTGGCTCGACTCGACCGGCGCCCGTCTCTACCGCGGCCACGGCAGACTGCACGGCCCCAGGAAGGTCGTCGTCACCGGACCCGAGGGCGAACACCATGTGCTCACCGCCCGGCACGCCGTCGCCGTGTGCACCGGCACCAGGGCGGTGCTGCCCGACCTGCCCGGGGTGGCCGGCGCCAGGGCATGGACCAGCCGCGAGGCCACCAGCGCCAAGGCGGCGCCGGGCCGCCTGGTGGTGGTCGGCGGGGGAGTGGTGGGTACCGAGATGGCCACCGCATGGCAGGCACTCGGCTCCCAGGTCACCCTGCTCGTCCGGGGCAAGGGGGTGCTGCCGCGGATGGAGCCCTTCGTCAGCGACTACATCGTGGAGGCCCTCACCGACGCCGGTGCCACGGTCCGTACCGGGTCGTCCGTCGAAGCCCTGCGCCGTGACGGAGGCGAAGGACCGGTCACCGTGATCCTCGAAGGCGGCGAGCTGATCGACGCCGACGAGGTCCTCTTCGCCACCGGACGCGCTCCCCGCACCGAGGACATCGGCCTGGAGACGGTCGGCCTGGAGCCGGGATCCTGGCTGACGGTCGACGACACCTGCCGGGTCGAGGGCACCGACTGGCTCTACGGCGTCGGCGACGTCAACCACCGTGCCCTGCTGACCCATCAGGGCAAGTACCAGGGACGCATCGCGGGGGCCGTGATCGGGGCCCGGGCCCAGCACGTCCCGCTGCTCGAAACCGACCGCTGGGGAGCGCATTCCGCGACCGCCGACCACGACGCCGTCCCCCAGGTCGTCTTCACCGATCCCGAGGCGGCGGCCGTCGGCCTGACCCTCGCCCAGGCGGAGGCCTCCGGCCGCCGGGTACGGGCGGTCGACTACGACCTCGGCGCGGTCTCCGGGGCGGGGCTGTTTCTGGACGGCTACCGGGGACGTGCCCGTATGGTCGTCGACCTGGACAGGGAGATCCTGCTCGGGGTCACCTTCGTCGGACCCGGCGTGGGTGAACTGCTGCACTCGGCCACGATCGCCGTCGCGGGCGAGGTGCCGATCGACCGCCTGTGGCACGCCGTACCCTCCTACCCGACCATCAGCGAGGTCTGGCTGCGCCTGCTCGAGACCTACCGGGGCTGAGACCGCGGAGGCGGCGCGCGCAGCGGAAGCACCGAACAGGGCGACCGCGGCACCCGTATGGCCCGCAGCGCTCGCGCACGCCCCGCCCCCGGGTTCAGCTGGGACCACCCATTCTTACCGGGAGGTCCTGCCATGCCGGACAACGGAGTTCCGGGCAACGGAGCGCCGGACGACCGAGTGCCGGACCCCGGCCCGGCCGAACTGAACCGACTGCGCGACCGTGTCGCGGCACTCGAGTCCCAGCAGGAGAAGCGAACCCCCCGGCACCGCACGAGGTCCTTCTTCGCCGCGCTGCTCATCGTGCTCGGCTGCGTACTCGCGCCGTTCGGCGTCGTCGCCGCATGGACGGCGGACGAGATCGGCGACACCGACCGCTATGTGGCCACCGTCGCCCCGCTCGCCTCCGACGCGGACGTCCAGCAGGCGGCGGCGGCCCGTGTCACCAACGCGGTGATGGAACACATCGATCTGGGCGCACTGCTGGAGGAGGCCGCCCCGGCGGACCGGCCCTTGCTGGACAAGCTCATCGGCCAGGTGGGCAACTCCCTGGAAGGCGCCGTGCGCAGCTTCGTCCAGGACAAGACCCAGGAGATCCTCGCCTCGGACACCTTCAGGACCATCTGGATCGACGCCAACCGCGACGCCCACGCCGCACTGGTCAAGGCGCTGACGGGCAGCGCGGACAGCACGCTGACGATCCACAACAACTCGGTCACCGTCGACCTCGCACCGGTGATCGAGAGGGTCAAGCAGCGCCTCGTGGACGACGGGCTGACCATCGCGTCGAAGATCCCCGAGGTGCACACCGACTTCACCGTGCTGCGCTCCGACGACATCGGCCGTGTGAAGACCTACTTCCGGCTGCTGCAGATCGCCGGGGTCTGGCTGCCGGTCATCGCGGTGCTGCTGGTCATCGCCGGTGTGCTGCTGTCCAGACACCGGCGCAGGGCCCTCGTCGCCGGCGCGCTCGGCCTCGCCTTCGCCGCGGTGGTACTCGGCGTCGCGCTCACCGTCTTCCGGGTGGTGTATCTCAACGCGCTGCCCGACAGCGTCTCGCAGCCCGCGGCGGGCACGATCTACGACACCATGACGCGTTATCTGCGCACCATGGTCCGGGTGACCGTCGCGCTGGGTGTGGTGGTGGCCCTCGCAGCCTGGCTGAGCGGTCCCGGGCACTACGCCACCCTCGTACGGCAGATGTGGATCTCGGGGATCGCCGCGGTGCGTGCCACGGCCGACCGCTGGGGCATGCGCACCGGGCCCGTCGGTCCGTTCGTCCGGCGATACCGGTCCTGGATCACCTGGGTGCTGGTGGCCGTGGCGCTGCTGGTGTTCATCCTGTGGAGCTATCCCACCGGCTGGGTCGTCATCGCCATCGCGCTGGTGCTGCTGCTGGCCATGGCGGTGGTGGAGTTCCTGGCCCAGGACAGCGCTGTCGGCACGGGAGACACCGGGGCGGACGGGCCGGGGCCGGTCAGACCGCCCCGGACTCCGTCCGCCCCATGACCACGGATCAGCCCTTGCGGGTGTTGATGTCCTCGGTGAGCTGGGGGACGACGTTGAAGAGGTCGCCGACGACGCCGTAGTCGACGAGGTCGAAGATCGGGGCTTCGGCGTCCTTGTTGATGGCCACGATGGTCTTCGAGGTCTGCATACCGGCCCGGTGCTGGATCGCGCCGGAGATGCCCGAGGCGATGTACAGCTGCGGGGACACGCTCTTTCCGGTCTGGCCGACCTGGTTGGAGTGCGGGTACCAGCCCGCGTCGACCGCGGCACGCGAGGCACCGACCGCCGCGCCGAGGGAGTCGGCGAGGGC